>JAEUQV010000059.1 GCA_016789655.1 Candidatus Saccharimonadota bacterium | reverse complement strand
GAGTATGCGCTGTCATGAGTTCGCTGAAACCAACCTTAGATCCAGAAAGCATCTACCTCGTAAGCGGCACAATCCACCCGAAGCTCGCCGAGCAAACCGCAAAAGCGCTTGGCATACGGCTGGGCCCCGTCAACCGCAAACGTTTTGCGAATAGTGAATTATACGTACAGTATGCAAATTCTGTTCGCGGCAAACACGTCATCATCATCCAAACCATGGCTCGTAATTATGATCTTGATTTGTCGGTCAATGACGCAATCATCGAAACCATGCTGCTTATAGATGCAGCTCGAAGATCGTCAGCTCGTGAGATAACAGTTATCGTGCCGTACCTAGGCTATAGCCGTCAAGACCGAAAGGCTAAGGGTCGTGAGCCTATTTCTGCGGCAGTTATAACCCGCATGTTTGAAATGGCTGGCGCGCATCGCTTGGTAACAATCGATGTGCACTCGCCGCAGATCCAAGGGACGTTTTACGGACCGTTCGATCATTTGGTTGCAGGTGGTTTGATACTAGAAGGACTTAAAGCTGAGATGGGCAAGCAGGATCCGGAATTATTCGCTATCGTATCGCCCGACACTGGACGCGCAAAAGCATCAGAACGAGCCGCAGATGAACTCGGCATACGCTTACGCCACCTCCAGAAAAAGCGCGATCGGAGCGACTCCAGTAATGTGTTGCGCCCACGACGGTTGCAGGGTGTCGACGGCCGCATATGCTTCATGCTTGATGACATGATAGACACTGCCGGCACGCTCATAACTGCTGCGCAAACCCTGCGTGATTCTGGCGCTGTCGGTGTAGTAGCGAGCGCAACGCACGCACTACTATCCGACCCGGCAATCGAACGGTTACAGGCTGGGGTCATTGACAAACTCATCGTGACCGATACAGTTCCAGTAGATTATGCCCGGCAACTCTTAGGTAATAGGTTGGAGGTTATATCAGTTGCAGCCCTGCTTGCGACCGCGATCCAAGAAATTGCTACGGGAGGCTCTATTTCTGAAATGTTTGATGGCAATAACTACTTCTAAGACCCGAAGATACATTTCATATTAAGGCATACTAGCAGCCCTCCCAGCCTCCCCTGACGGGTCTTACCATTCAGAATTAGCACTGGAACACATGCTTACACCTCCATTGTACTCCCGAATCCGGCGAAACCATGCATCCCGCTGCTACTTCTGACCGTCAGTCTTGCCGTCAGCTTAGGTCGGGAGAGATACTAGCATTTACACCGGTGGGTCTGTCGGTATGGAGTAGTTGTCACCATACACCGACCAGTTTAGTGGTGTGTGCAGATCTAGATTATTCGCATTCAAAAAGACTCGCTGCGCCATGTCGATTCTATCTGTATTGCCCCAACCACCGCTTATCATAGCCGCTCTACGCGTATCTAAAAATTCATGGAGATAAGTCGTTTCATTACCGCCCATGCTCGGTGACGAATAGCCTGAAATGGCATTGTTACGTATGCCACCGAAACTCAACGAATCGTTGCCAGGCCCGTGCATTACCAAACAATCGTAGTAAATAAACTGTCCTAAAATGCCTAAGCCATCGGCTATAGCTTGGTCGACTGCCGGATCGAAGTAAATCCTATCGCGTTCATGATCTTGCGCTTGCCGGAATAAGCTATCATTGTCCGCTGCATTTTCCCAATCGCCGACAAAGTTTGGGTCGAGACCGGTATGCTGATCGGAGCCGACCAGATTTTCTAGTGCCGTAATATATTGCGCCAGGTTATTACTCGGTGCAATTTGCGTGTAGTACTGAATAAGCTCCAACATGTCACCAGTCCCAGAACAAAATCCTATGAGACCGGCTGTGTAACCACGTCCATCAGCTATATCCTCTATGTAACGGTACGCTGTTTGCCAGTTTAGTGTTGAGTTTTCGGCAGAACTGACCAGTTGAAAAGCAATTTCGCGTTTGACGGGTGTACGCAAAGTAGCTACGCCACTAGAACCAGCTTGAACTGCACGCATAGTCCGGCGGCTTAAAATGCTCATGGTCATATTCTACACGTTTGCATAATGTAACTCTACCTTGCAAGTATCGCTCAGGATTATCTCAGAAAGGAACGCTAGGCTGGAGCTAACAATAAAAGAAAGGCTCGGCATGAATCTCTTCTCGCGCGGCATACGGAATGCGTTCCGTAATGTCATTCGCACTAGTTCTATCATTATTATTTTGGCCTTGAGCATTGGACTTTCCATCGCAATGCTAGCCGCTAAACAAGCTGTGCAAGATAAGATTGCAACCGTAAAGCAATCTGTCGGCAATACTGTGAACATATCTCCAGCCGGCTTTCGGGGTTTTGAAGGTGGTGGCACTGCGCTCACAAGTGACCAATTGGCAAAGGTGTCTAAGGTGTCGCACGTTATTTCAGTTACACAAATGCTAAGTGATCGCCTCGATAGTAATACCACAAACCTACAATCAGCTATAGAAGCTGGCCAGCTTGGCCAGCGCTTTGGTCCTGGGAGTAGCGATACGCAGCCCCAACTGCCAACGACCGACTCAAGTAGCTCTAGTCCCGGGACCGGCACAAATACGATTACCCGCAGTTTTACGCCGCCAGTTACCATAACTGGTACGAATAACCTCAGCACGACCGCCGCGTTTAATGGGAACAGCGCAAAAATAACGAGCGGTGCTACGATAAACGCCAGCAGTGATGAGAATGTAGCGCTAGTCGGTAAAGCTCTCGCCGAAAAAAATAACCTTTCTGTCGGCTCGACATTTACTGCATATAACACAACCATTACGGTAAAAGGTATATACGATACTGGCACGACTTTCGGTAATGGCGGCGTAGTAGTACCCCTCGCAACCCTTCAGCGCCTAAGCAGCCAGAGTGGTGCAGTCACCTCTGCTACAGCAACGATAGATTCGCTGGATAACTTGGCTACTGCGACAACCGCTATCAAGTCTGCCCTAGGAAGCGACGCTGATGTATCGAACAGTCAGGATGTTGCCAGCCAGACGGTCGAGCCACTTGAAAGTGTCAAAAAGATATCGGTATTCTCGCTAGTAGGAGCCGTAGCCGCCGGTGCAGTTATTATTCTTCTCACCATGATGATGATTGTCCGGGAGCGCAAGCGTGAAATCGGCGTTATGAAAGCTATCGGTGCTTCAAATGCCAAGATTATGGGGCAGTTCATAGTCGAAGCCCTGACACTTACTATACTTGGCCTCCTTGTAGGGACTCTGGTAGGTATTGCCGCAGCTAGCCCGATCACAAAAACACTCGTAACCAATAGCACTACATCCTCGCAAAGTCAGCAATTTGGCGGTGGACCAATGGGTGCGCCAGGTAGCAATGCAGGCAGCCGACCAGTCGGTGGGCCAGCATTCCGCTCCATTCAGCAAACTAGTCGTCAGACCCTACAAAATATCTCGGCATCTGTAGGTGGCAGCACGCTTGCCCTAGGGGCTGGACTTGCGATGCTCATAGCCATACTGGGCAGTGCCGTTCCAGCTTACATCATCAGTACAATCAAACCAGCTGAAGCTATGAGGAGTGAATAATATGTTGCAAGTGAATAATCTTTCAAAGGTGTTTCGTAGTGAAGGTGGAAGCGTAACTGCCGTTGATGACATAAGTTTTAGTGTCGATGATGGTGAATTCGCTTCTATAGTCGGTACCAGCGGTAGCGGTAAAAGCACCTTACTAGCACTGCTCGGAGCACTCGACTCGCCAACCAATGGCGATATAATCATTGATGATCGTACTATTACCGGCCTCCGCGACCGACAGCTTGTCGACTACCGGCGAAAGACGATAGGGTTTGTATTTCAAAATTACAATCTAGTGCCGAACCTATCTGCGGTTGAAAATGTAATGCTCCCGATGGAGTACGCGCACGTGCCAGCCAGCGAACGACGTAAGCGGGCCAAAAAATTGCTTGAACAAGTTGGTATAACCGATGAAAAACTGCAGCGTAAACCTGGTCGGTTGAGCGGCGGCGAGCAACAACGCGTCTCGATTGCCCGTGCCCTCGCTAACAAACCAAAACTCATACTAGCAGACGAGCCTACAGGAAACCTCGATAGTGAGAATGGCACTATGATATTTGATTTGCTGCACAAGCTAGCCCGATCCGAACATACCACCATACTTGTTGTGACCCACGATCTAGACATCGCTGGCCGTACCGATCGTACCTTCAAACTTAAAGATGGCAAACTCCAAAAGAAATAGCACGATTGCGTCAGAGGAAAATTCGATATCAGGCAGGCGCTAGTGTATGGTTCTTCGTGTTGTTTCGTACAGCCACTATGTGGAATGAGCAAAAGACGAAAGCGATAGGTGTGCCTGCCTAGTCGAACTAACGGTATTGATATTTATAGTACACCCAAGAGATGAGAATGTTTGTGAAAACCCTACCTACTGGGCACTTACGCTGCTTAGCCACTCCAATCACTGCGCCACCAGCAATATTGAAGCCACCATACTCACCTAATTCATTTCTATAGCAGCGCGGGAAATCGGGTTAATTCAGCATTAAACTTCTGATATATCTGATATGATGACTGTATGACACAGCTCGTTGGCATTTTGAATGTAACACCAGATAGTTTTAGTGATGGTGGGTTATATATTGACCCAGAGAAAGCTATCGCACATGCCGAGCAACTTTTTGCCGAGGGCGCTGTTTATGTTGATGTGGGAGCCGAGTCAACTAAACCTGGCGCGGTACCGCTGAGCAGCGACGAAGAATGGCAGCGGCTCGAACCCATCCTAATAACGTTGCTGCCTAAGTACCCGGGTCGGATTTCA
>JAEUQV010000036.1 GCA_016789655.1 Candidatus Saccharimonadota bacterium | reverse complement strand
GTAGACTAGAACACCAAAAAGCGGTATAATCAAAAGCAGTATGGCAAAAAAGAAAAAAGCTAGTAAAAAGAAGGCCGTCGCACCGGCGCCAAAGGGGCCGTCGCCGGTTGCAGGCTATGTGCTGGCAGTTGTGTTTGTACTGTCGGCAATCTTTATAGTGCTCGGTGGCTTTAACGCGGGTGGTTCGCTGCCCAAAGGCTTGTTTGGTGCTATGGCGTGGCTGCTCGGCTGGGCAGCCTGGCTAGTGCCCATAACACTACTGTACTGGGGGTATTATAAATTTTCGCAAGACGATCACCGCATACCTAAAGGCCGGGCTTTTAGTATGTATACATTTTTGGTTTTGGCCTCGGCTTGGTTTTTTACGGCATTTGCCAGCCTGCAGCCAAGTGGTGAATCGACTGGCGGGCATGGCGGGCGTGTTGGTGACACCGTTGGTAATGCTATGCTAGGCGCGCTCGATAAGGTTCCTGCCAGTATACTCTTTTTCGCGTTTGGACTACTCATGTTCTTTTTTGCGTTTGGCATATCACCAAAGGTGCTTTTGAACTTGGGGAATCTCTTTCGACGCTCTGATGTCGAGCCTGAAGGTGAGCTAGCTTCACTTAAAGCTAAGGCGGCCGAATCTGGCTTCCAGCTGAATGAAGGAGTACCTGTAGTCAAACACACCGAAGACCCTGCTAAAGAACAAGCCCACCACACTACTTTTCGCAATACCGCACAAAAATTGACAGCCATTGAATCGCATGAAGCTTTGACCACTTCCGGTGACCCAGACTGGAAGTATCCTGCCGTAAGTTTGCTGGATCAACGTCAAGACAAGGCGGATGCGGGTAATGTCGAGGCGAATGCTCGGCTAATCAAAGAAACGTTTGCCAATTTTAGTATTGATGTTGAAATGGAAGGAGCCAACATTGGCCCGCGCGTAACGCAATACACTCTGCGCCCACCCACGGGTGTTAAGTTGACTAAAATAACTGCGCTTGAAAATAACCTAGCGCTTGATTTGGCTGCAACCAGCATCCGCATGGAGGCGCCTATACCCGGAAAGCGTGCAGTAGGCATAGAGGTTCCGAACGTGAAGGGCGCCACTGTCCGCCTAAGTTCACTTGTACAGTCTCGCGAGTGGGCAGAAAGCAAGGGTGCACTAACGTTCGCGATAGGTAAAGATATAGTCGGACACGCTGTGGTCGCTGACCTGGCCCGCATGCCGCACCTGCTGGTAGCTGGTCAGACTGGGTCCGGTAAGTCGGTCATGATAAATGACATTTTGACGAGCCTTTTGTACCGCAACAGTCCGAGTGATCTTAAGCTAATCTTAGTTGATCCAAAACAGGTAGAACTTACGCCGTACAACGATATTCCACATCTGTTAACTCCAGTAATTCATGAACCAGAGAAGTGTATCTCTGCACTCAAATGGGCGGTGGCCGAAATGGAGCGGCGCCTGCGCACCATGGCCGAAGTGGGCAAGCGCAACATAGAGGAATATAATAAGGTTAAACCCGAAGAGCGTATGCCCTATGTTGTCATTGTAATAGACGAGCTTTCAGACCTTATGATGATGGCGGCTCGTGATGTAGAGGCATTGATAGTCCGTATAGCCCAGAAAGCGCGTGCGGCGGGCATACACCTTATACTCGCCACGCAGCGCCCAAGCGTAAATGTTATAACAGGGCTCATCAAAGCCAACGTACCGGCACGGATTGCGTTTACTACGGTGAGCCAGGTAGACAGCCGCACGATTATAGATCAAATGGGTGCCGAAAAGCTGCTGGGACGTGGTGATATGCTGTATATCACTTCTGAGATGCCGGCACCAAAGCGGGTACAGGCAGCTTTTGTGAGCGACGACGAAACTGTGAAGGTGAATGATTTTTTGCGCGAACAACGGGCACCAGACTACAACGATGAGGTCGTTAGCCAACCGGTTCAGATAGGCAAGGGTGGTGTGGTAGTGTCGGATGATCCCCATGGCGGTAATAATGCCGACGAAGATATGTTCCGGGATGCGGTGCGTGTTGTCATAGAAAGTCATAAGGCTAGCACGAGCTTGCTGCAGCGTCGCTTGCGTATCGGGTATGGTCGTGCAGCGCGGCTGATAGAAGAAATGGAAGAACAGGGCATAATTGGTGCGGCCGATGGCTCGCGCCCGCGTGATGTCCTGGTGAGCTCACTCGATCAAGTATTTGGTGGTGGCGGAGCAGCCGATGAAGCCGCCGACCTAGACGAATACGGTGTCCCTGTCGATACGAACGACCGCGACGAGTACCTTGCCCGGTGATATACTAACGGTATGTTTACAATAGATTCAACCAAAGTGAGGGCTGTTATATTTGATATGGATGGCACCATGATTGACAACATGGCGTATCACAAAAAGGCGTGGCGTGCGTTTCTAAAACAGCACCATATGGACGTGTCGGACGAGGAGTTTCGACGTAAAGTCTCAGGTAAAAAGAATGACCAGATATTTCGGACATTGTTCCAGCGTGACCTTAGCCAGCACGAACTTGAGGCGTATGCTGACGAAAAGGAGGCGCTATATCGTAAGTTGTATGAGCCAGAAATTCGTGAGGTCGAGGGCCTAGTAAGGCTTGTGCATCAGCTTTATGAACATGACATTCAGACGGCGATCGCGACTACGGCACCGGCCAAAAATCGGGAGTTCGGCTTGCGTGCGCTTGGCCTAGAAAACGCCTTCGATATCATCCTAGGCGAAGAGCATGTGATGCAGGGAAAGCCGCATCCCGAAATATATCTTAAAGCCGCTATAAAGCTTGGTGTAGACCCGGCAGAGTGTCTTGTGCTTGAAGATTCTCCGCCCGGTGTGCAGTCTGCCAAGGCTGCAGGCATGACGTGCGTGGGTATACTTACGTCGCATAGTGCGGAGGATATTCATGAGTCAGATGCGACTGAAAATGATTTCACAGAAATCACAGTGGCATAGCTGAATACAAAAAATGTGTTCATTTTGGGGATTTAAAAATATATATATCGTTGTGCAGCGTTCAACGATGCGCTGTTGAATAACAGATATGGATTGACATTTTTACTACACATTTTGCTTGTGTTTTTGATTTTCCAGGACTACCATGAAGGTAAAACAAACAAGCCGAAGCGGGGAAGGATGAAAGCCTTGTTTGATACACTGAGAGACTGTAAAGAACCAGACCTACATACTTCCCCCCTAGGCCAAAGTGCTGATGCTCCCGA
>JAEUQV010000037.1 GCA_016789655.1 Candidatus Saccharimonadota bacterium | reverse complement strand
AATGCAGTGCTGCTCTACAACATCAGCGTTCGCACCGGTAGTTTTGCTATCGTACGCGACACCATCGAATCTATAACCGTAGACCGGCGGCTACAGGCACTACTGATTGCCTTCTGCTTTGGCGCATTCCTAGAAGGTTCGGCTGGCTTTGGGGCACCGGTAGCTATTACTGCTGGTATGTTAGTAGGTCTAGGGTTCAACGCCTTGTATGCAGCCGGTATATGTCTCATAGCCAACACCGCTCCAGTAGCATTTGGCGGCATAGGCATTGCCGTCATTACAGCTGGCACGGTAACGGGTATAGACCCGAACCTTATTAGCCGCATGGTTGGCCACCAACTACCCTTCATCGCAGCCATCATCCCGCTTTGGCTAACTGTACTCATCGCTGGATGGAAAGGTGCTAAAGAAATATGGCCAGCGCTTGTAGTGGCGGGCGGCTCTTACGCACTTACCATGTACGTCGTAGCTTCTTTTGTGGGGCCGATGCTGCCAGACATCCTATCGGCTGTAGTGTCTATAAGCGCTATGGTACTGCTACTAAAATTCTGGCAGCCCAAAACCGTGTGGCGGTTCCCCAAAGAGCGCACCGAGGCCGCAACAGCGCACCGTAAGCAGCACAACCACTCTAAAAGCACTATCGTGCGTGCCTGGACACCATTTGTATTGCTGGTGATATTCGTGGGCAACTGGGGCAGCACTGGCATAAAAGCGCTCCTCGACCACACAAGCGTAAAGATACCCTTCGGCACACTTGACCACGCCATCATGATTGCCGACAAGCCAAAAGAGGTTATATACAACTTCGGCTGGTTATCGGCAGCGGGTACAGCAATATTGTTTGCTGCCATTTTATCGGCCATATTGCTGCACATGCCTTGGCGAGCATTTTGGGAGACCGTACGCCACACGCTCGATGAGCTGGCAAAGCCGCTGCTTACCATCGCGGCCGTAGTTGGTTTTGCATACCTGGCAAACTTCTCGGGTATGTCGGCCGCACTCGGCAAGGCGCTCACCGTAACCGGACATTGGTTCCCGCTCATCGCGCCGCTGCTCGGCTGGCTGGGTGTGTTCATTACCGGTAGCGACACCTCGTCAAATGCCCTGTTTGGCGGCATACAGCAACAAACGGCCAAGGTACTCGGTATAGACCCGACCCTCACAGTTGCAGCCAACACCAGCGGCGGCGTCACCGCCAAGATGATTTCACCACAGAGTATAGCTGTCGCCACCGGTGCAACGGGGCTAACTGGCCAAGAAGGCACCCTCTTCCGCTTCACCATACTGCATAGCCTAGCCCTGGTCACTATCATTGGCATCATGACATACGTACAGGCCTATTACCTACCGTGGATGATCCCTAAATCTGCTGGTGTTGCCGGAGTTACAGGCGGTGCAACAATAGGCGGCGGCGAAGTTGCACTTATTACGACTTCTACCGCACTGTTAGTTGTCACAGCTTTTGTAGCCTGGAGAGAGCGTCTCCCTACCCCCAAACACAGCATCTCCAGTCTTACAGAATAAAAACAATAAAGTACCAGCTCAGCGAAATATGGTATGCTAATCGCCTATGATCAACATTGGTGATCGCACAAATCCTGCGGAGTTATTGCGTCTAGCTATGCCCTACCCTGCTACCGACGTTTTGCTGACGCCAGATTTTCGACTGGCCGTAGCTGCGGCTGGTTTTCAAAGAATAGGTATTGTTGCTACCATGATTTCTAACGGGCAGCTGTTGATGGCACGCCACAAACAGTCTCCAAAACTTAATGGCAATGTCTGGGGCCCGCTTTCTGAGACATCACAGTCGCAAGATACTGTATATGAAACTGCTACCGAAACTCTTTGGCGCGGCATGCGTGAAGAGCTTGGAATGGATCCCCCGAGTCTAACGCTAGCGACGCACATGCGTAGATTTATGGCATGCGAATGGAACGGTGAAAACCCTCGAGAACGAAGCTACGCCATCGTACCCATCATACATTTACCTCAAGAAACAAGGCAATACATGCTAGATACTTTTAGGCCAACACCCGAGATCGATGCGATAGGGTTTTGGCGCCCAGAAACCATACGTAGCCAAGCACCGCAGCTTCGCAGCGGCGTACTTGAGTGGCTTTCAGCTGTAACTGAGAGCCCGCTTTTTAAGCAGCCCAGCCCCGGAGTACCATTTACTGTAGAGCCGCCTAGACTGCCAGACTCTGCAACTGACTTATATTTGGTATAGTACTTACTATGGTAGCTACCAAAAAACATTTAGTTTGCATGAAAATAGGCGGCAGCGTCATAACTGACAAAACGGTGCCATTTACTATAAACCAGGCAGGCATAGACCGCTTTGCCGAAATAGTCGCACAACTACAAAAAGATTTGGGTAGTTCGGTTGATTTTCTCCTAGGTAACGGTGTAGGATCATTCGGGCACTTCCCCGCACACAAGCACGGATTACGCAGCGGCGCGCAGACCAACGAGCAGTGGCTTGGAGCTGCCATTACGCACAACCACGTGCGCGACATAAACCTTGCCATGGCAAATGCCCTCAACAAGCTAAACGTCCCGGCTTTTTGCCTTTCACCTGGCGATGTTTGCATAAGCAAAAATGGCTCGATAACACATGGGTCTGGCGCTGTCGTAAAAGAATTGCTAGGTCATGGTATTGTGCCGCTCTTCCATGGCGACACTATTTACGACAGCGTAAAAGGAGTTCATATTATCTCTACAGAACGTGCGTTACTGTGGTTTGGCAAGGCGCTCCGCAGTATGTACGAACGCATTACATTCATTGCCGTCACGCAAACGGGGGGAGTACTCGACAATAAGGCTGCCGTTATAACAGAACTAGCTCGCAGTGCAGCCATACCTACCTTGCCTGGTCACACTCACGATGTCACGGGAGGCATGGCGAACAAAGTCGCGCTTCTGCGCGAAGCAGCCGACTGGGCAGATGCAGCATATATTGTAAGCAATAGTAGAACCGACATTCAGCAAGCCCTTGCGCATAGGCAAGCAGGTACAAAGATACTATGAATGCTACACCCCTCCAAGACGAACTCATTGTACTGGTAGATGAAACCGGTCAAGAGATAGGCGCTGCGCCGAAGCTTGCTTCGCACCATGCGCACACACCGCTACACAAAGCATTTTCGTGTTATATATTCGATGCCGAAGGGCAGTTACTGGTGACGCAGCGTGCGCTTGCAAAAAAAGTCTGGCCTGGGGTGTGGACCAATAGTGTCTGCGGGCACCCGCTGCCGGGCGAAACAACCGAGGCTGCCGTGCGGCGCCGCGTACGCTACGAAACCGGGCTTGAAGTAAAAGATCTCGCCGTTGTGCTGCCCGACTACCGCTACACCACCCCGCCCTATAACGAGATCATAGAAAACGAAATCTGCCCTGTGTACGTAGCCCGCGCGGCCAGCGAAATCTCTCTTAACCCCGCTGAAGTTGAAGACTGCCGTTGGATGATATGGGATGACTACGCTACAGATATTCAGGCCAACCCCGAGAAATATTCGTACTGGGCAATAGATCAGCTTCCACAACTTGCCAAGAGCGTGTTACTTACTAGCTATGCTCACCCAAAAACAAAAGCAAAAGGCTCATAATTGAGCCTTTCTTTTCAAATACTGGAGGCACCGACCGGACTTGAACCGGTGTACGAGGTTTTGCAGACCTCTGCCTAACCACTCGGCCACGGCGCCTCAATGACAATACGTACGTCGCAATTGTTCTTTCTGTTGACCGGTCTTGAGTAGCCTCTCCAATATCACAGCTTCTGCTCTTGTAGCGCAAGACCTTGTTTCTGCTAAAATCCACGGACGATTGCTCTTAGTAGATTTTACCCTACCAGCGTTGTGAAGTCTAAGCCTTTCTGTGATATAAGCAGTACTGCCAATATTAAAGTCATCATTTTTCTGACTTTTTAGTACATATTACAAAAATATTCCATAGGTTATGTCCCCTTCGGGGGAGATCTGCCTTAGACATGACAGACCTCTGCGTAACTGCTCAGCCAACGCGCCGCTATCAGACAGTATATCCCTGGCAGTGGCTGTTCGCACGTAAGCACGACATATGTTGGCAGAATTCTTTCGGTTCTAGCGAGCTACATGCCTATTGCGTGGTGACTAGAGTATGCAGACATACGTACTGCAGTGTAGAGTGCGCTCAAGCCGACAAGCGCATATACCACGCGGGATAGGCCCGACATATCACCGAAAAGGCTAGCGACAAGGTCAAAGTTGAAGAAGCCTATTA
>JAEUQV010000009.1 GCA_016789655.1 Candidatus Saccharimonadota bacterium | reverse complement strand
AGCGTGTTGAAGACGATGTCGGAGAGTGAATTGCGTAAGCTCTCGTGGCCAAAGACTACCCCCTTTCGCATAAGCACAGGCGAGAGCACTAGTATCTCCAGAGGCTCCCATAGCGTTGTGATAATCCATGTTGGCAGTGGTCCTATACACCAACATATGGCGGCAGAGCTAAGAAAATGCACCAAGCTCCATCTGTCTACTAGCGAGTTGTTTCGTCGCGGTTTTTTGCGCATAACTGTACCTTAGCCCAGCATTGCTACAAACACAAGCTTTTCATTTTTTCGCCGAAGATCAAGACGGGCGTACAATAAAGGGTATGTTGCACAGTAAAAACCGATTACCACATAAAATCTATGTTGGGGCATGCTTAACACGATCACCGGACTCCTTTCTTGACGCTGTCGAGAATCTTAAACGCTCTTTGAGGGCTGAAGGCTACGAGGTTTTAGATTTCGTTGGGTTGATTAAGGGCAATCCTACCGATGTATATACCTACGATTTGAAGCAGTGCGTGGGAGTATGTGACGCATTTGTGGCAGTCTGCGACTATCCTTCTATTGGTCTTGGCTGGGAGCTTGCTGAAGCTACTCGCTTAGGTAAACCGGTGCTTATGCTAGCGCACAAAGATGCACGGGTAACCCGTATGATCATCGGTGCCGCCGAAGTTGAGCCGCATGTGCAACTCAAAAGATACCCTGGAGATCTCCGCTCTTGCCTGCCCGCCATACGAGCATTTCTTGCGATCTTATAGATTGTTCGATGTATATACGCTCGAGGTCAATGCTTCAAATTGCTTATGTGGATTTTGTAGCCACCAGGTAGCTGCGCCAGCAGCAGTAGATGTTCGCCACACGGCTGAATCGCTACGAGTTTGAGTGGTACTTACCTTGCTAGCTGCTGTAACAAAAAGTTGGTTGTGCAGCCGAGTAATGATGGCCATATGGTAGTGATCACTAGTGAAGCTATGAAGCAACTCGACGAGCTGCAACACACCGACTTCACTTGTAAACGCATAAGGTGTGCGTAAGCTGACGGCTAGTTTTTGTAGCTGCCCCATGCTTACAACAAGTGTTGTATCCGGCCTCTCGCGGATCGCCGTAGGCTGAGTGCAAAAGAAATCCGCTATATCTTTGGTAATGGTGAGTTGTCCGGTGTAATTGCCTGCAAAATTTTCGAGCATGGCGTGAGTTTCGCTGTTGCGGCCAAGGTCACCGGCCAGAAGTACACCGTCTGACCACTGTGCTAGGGCGAGCAGCTCGGCCAGCGCACTTGTCGCGAACCCGCCACTGGGGTTGCTGGGGGCGTATTCTGCTGCCGGGAACAGACGCCCGACGGTGCGCTCGAGGCTGGCTGGCAAAAGTACGCGTGCCACACCTATACCAGCTGCCTGGGCGGCGCTGTAGGCTTCAGCGACCAGCGCAAAGCTTTGAGCATGCCCGCCGACGATAAGCAGCTTGCCCGCCGCACTTTTCATCTCGGGCCGCGCCCACAACAGATCAGGAAAGAGCGGTTTTTCAGCTTGTTTATACCAGTATGGTTGCATACTCTAACAATAACACGCTATTCAGGTGGTTAGGCAAAGTCAAACTAACGGCTTTGAGAGATGACCGCCCACATCATGAGCCGCTACATATCCATTGTGTAAAAAGAAAGTTTCGGCTTGAGAGCCCGATGGGTGAACAAAAAGAGCTTGAAAACCCAAAATACGTGCTGTATCTTCAGCACTACGCAGCAACTCGGCACCAGCACCTTGTGTGCGGCTGCCTTTCTGTACTCCAATATAATGCAAGCGCATTTCTGCATCGTCTACAGGCGAAATCACTGCGAATCCGACTTCTTTACCTTCATCACTTGCTACTATTATAAGTCTACTTGCCTTGTCGCGTAGTTCATCTATTAACGCTTTAACTGGTAACCCAACAGTTTGCCCACTTACCATTCCTACTCTTTGTAAAACCTCTTCAGGGACTTCTCCACCTGAAAAGACGGTAGTTGTAAATTCATATTTTTGTTTTTCTGCCATAGTCACATCTTAAAACAATTGTAACGTTTATGCAAAGTCTAATTGATCAAAGGTAATAACTGAAACGCTGTAGTTAACGTGTGATTTCGTAGATGACGTTTTTGCGTTCTACTACTGTGGGCCAGTGATGCTTTTGGGCTGTGTCGTACAACTGCTGGTCGGGGCAAAAGGCTATGGGGTGAGTGACGGCGGCGAGCATGGGGGCGTCGCTGGTGCTATCGCCTACGGCGTAGCTTTCCTCGTATGTGGTGCTATGTTTTTGCACCAGCGTATCGAGAGCGGACTTTTTGTCGAATATGGGGGTGTGGCCATCGCCGGTGAAGCGCCCGTTTGCGCGCACGAAGGTGCAGCCAATGGCGTCATCGAAGCCGTGGTGCTGGGCTAGTAGTGACACGACCTCTTGGGGTGAGCCCGAGATGGCAAAGAGCAAGTACCCCTCACCTTTTAGCCGCCGCACGAGGTCGCGGGTGTAGCGAAAGGTCTGGTCTTTGTACTCGCTAAACACTGCTTGGCAAGCCGTGTCGTATACGCTAGGGTCGACTCGTGGCAGGGCTGCCAAAAAGCGGTTGACTAGCTCTTGCTCGTAAGCATGAAACCCTTCGGTGGTGCCGCGATTTTTCCAAGCCAAACGGGCGGTATTGATGGCTTCGAAATCACCGGCTCCAAGCTGGCCAGTTTTGCCCAAGGAATGGACAATGGCATGGAATAATTGCCAGCGTATAAGCGTGCCATCTATATCAAATACAGCAAACGGTCGGCTCATACATTGAGCTCCGTAATCGTGTGGTCGACAAGCGTGAGGCTGCCATCGAACATGAAACTTGCTTCGAGGTGCTTGCCAGCGAGGACGAGTGGTAGCCAGTACTGGTCATCGACCCACATACGGTCGTACGGTATGCTACCGAGCGGGAACCAAAAAGGCTCTAGCTCGTCAGACTCTGTAGGTTCACTGGCCCATGAGCGGCAGAGGTACACGGTACAGTCTTCGTCTGAGTAGGCATCGATTTTTGGTTCTTGCGTGAAATGTAGCATGGCTACTTCCTGAAGCTCGTCTACGTATACGCCTAGTTCTTCATGCACTTCGCGCTCGGCTGCGGCTGTGGGTGTTTCGCCTGGCTCGAGTTTGCCGCCCGCCCCGTTGAGCTTGCCCAGCCCGTGCCCTCGTTTTTTGCGTGCCAGCAGTATGTGTTCATCACGGATCAAGAAAACTAGCACTGTTTGTAGCCGTTTCATAATAAGTAACTTTTCACTCGCTGCAAACAATCTTTTGCGAGTTGTTGTGCCTTGGGTTGCAACGCTATAGTATTGTTCTCCACCGTTCTATCTACTGCAGTAACAGCTAATTCGATGCGGCTTGGAATATTAATAACCCATGTGTGGTCGTCTGAAGTTTGGGCAAGTGACCATTCGAGGCTGGCCGCTGCCTCCTGTAGCCTAGAAAGTCGCTGCGGGTTGCCAGCCGGAAATCGTTCATTGAACCGCTGCTCCCAAGCTGATGGGTTACATATGACGGTAAAGACACGTAACTCGCCAAAGCCAAGCTGGCGAAAGCCGTCTATGGAGCTATACAGTATATCTCCCATATTGTGACGGTGCGGGTAATCCTCTATCTCACTTCCATACACGTAGTACGAAAATGGGTTTATGTTGTACTGAAGGTTTTCGTGGTGCGCGATACGATCGAGCAGCGCACGGAGGCCTTCGTCGCTATGGTCGTAGTAATAGTAGCGGTTTGGGTCATCATCTGGGCGAGGTTGGCGGCTCGTGAAATTGCGTGTTTTTCCGTACTTGCTGTCGAAATCTACCAGTGCATCCATAAGTGTTGTCTTGCCAACACAGCTGGCGCCAACAAACGCCATAAAAGACACGTCTGTTAGCTGATCGCGTATGGATGCTATGGGTTGATAGGTCGGTTGCTCACTAAGTAGGCGGCGTAGCGTAGCCTCGGTTTCTGCTGAAATCATATCTTCATTTTACCCCTTCGCCTCTGTTGCCTACAACCTCATTTTAAATTGTACGGCCGTACAATTTAAAAATACTGTATCAACGCTTAAGGTTGAGCCGTTCGCTAACTCCCGATTTTTATTCCCCTTTTCCCAATTTGGTTACAGCCGCATTTCCTGCCATGCAGCTTGCAGTAGCTTTAGCATAGCTTCGTAGTTGGTGGCGTCGGTTTTGCGTTCGTCGCTGTAGAAGTACACGACGTTATCGACTACTTCTATATTGACTTCGAATGGCGCTGCTTCCAGCTGCTCCATGTAGCGCGGGTTGAGCAGCTCAAAGCTGGTGGCTTGTTCGTGGCTAGCGGCAAAAACCTCGTATTTTTTGTTGAAATCGAGCCATTCAGTTTCGATACGCTCTAACCCACGTACTCCGAACGGGTGGAAGCCCTGTTTGCGGCGAACAATGATCTGTCCGTAGTTTTTGCGCGGGACATTCATTTGGGCAATGAGGTATGATTTCGTGCTCTCGGTGGTCGGGCAGTAGGTGTAGATCTGTGCAAGCGTTTCGTTATGGACGCCTATGACATGGTTGTTTATGTCTGATGTGCCGAACTTGGCGCTGCCAAAAAACTGGCCTTTGGCCGGGATGAGCAGCCAGCCCATGTCGGCACTAAAATAGTAGCCGTGGCTGCCTGCAAAGGCTTCCAGAAGCGGGTTACGCGTCCAGCCCGATTCTGTCCCCTGCTGTATGCCATCAAGCAGCCAACTGTGGCGGCTGCGCACAAAGCGCCAATATTCGGTAAAAGTGCTTTGGTCGGTGTAGAGCGACTGCTGCGACCGAACGTCAATAAGCTGGTCGAAGGCGCGGGCGGTTATACCCACTGTAAAGGCGTCTTTGGTGTTATCGAGCTGGTCATCGGCGGCAACGATTACAGCGCTTTCTATGTGTATGTTTTTCATATCGTTACGGCGCTCAAGCAGCTGCAATGCATATAGTAGTAATGCGGCGTGGTGCTGATAGCGCGGCGTCATGTAGTTGCGCATGGCTTCGGTGTTGAACGAGGCCCAGTCTTGTTGATAACGAGTAAATATCGATTTGGCGTGTTCGGTCAGCTGTGTTTCATCCCAGGCGGCGTCGCGGCTGGCAGCAGTTTTGAGAAGGTTTTTTACATGCCTCCCCTGTTTAACGGTCTTGTTGAACCAGTCATAGAGCCCGGCAGCCATGCCGACCAGTGCAGCTATCCCCATCAATATGCCCCAGCCATCGAAGAAAGTCATAAGAATGACACAGTAGACTACGGCACAGATCCAACCGAGTATATGGAGCCCAATGTCCATCACCGTGTTGCCTGGTTTGAGCGCAAAACGCCGTATACGGTTGCCAATAAAATGCATTGGCAGATAGCCAACAAGTATAATTACACCGCCGCCGCTTCCGCCCCCGCCACCCCCGCCACCACCACCGGAGCCACCCCCGCCCCCGCGGGCGAAGTAGTCTAGGAGCAGAGCAGAATGTAGCATGCTTATAATGTAGCAGAAATTTGGCAGATAAAAGACGAACAGATAGCAGAAATTTGACAGGTATCTGGAAGCAGACTTTTGCCCCCGCGCGTCTGCCCAATGTTTATCTGCTGCCTGCTATATTTTTTTGCTGGGAGCTTGCCAAATGTCATGAACTGAGCTGGCGGAACAGCAGCCGCTTGGCAGTCAGGGTTTCGTGTTCGCCCTTGTGCCCGGATATCACCCAAGTGAGATGGGCGTTCGGGATGATTTTGCTCAGCTCGTAGGCAGTTGCTGGCGGGCAGACCATATCGTAGCGGCCCTGCACCAGGTGTACGGGCATTTTGAGTTTGGAGGCGTTCTTTAGTATAAAGCGGTCGGGCAAGAAGCAGCGTTTGGCTAGGTAGCGCATTTCTATGATTGCCCCGGTCGGGTCAAAATCGTCGGGGTTTATGGGGGCAAATGTGTCGCTCAGCGACAGTACCGCGTACTCTAGCTCGCTGTAGGCTTTTGCTGAGGCGGCCGCAGCCTGCTCGTCATTGCTAGTCACTTGTTTGAAGTGGTAGGCGCTGGGGTTCTCTCTATGCTCTTTTGGGGTGGCGGCGAGGTAGCGTTCCCAGGCTTCCGGGAAGTGGCTTTTAAACATGCCCTGGTCTACCCAAGCAATTTCGGCTTGCGAGCCTGTAAATATGCCGTCGAGCACTAGTGCTTTCACACGATGTGGCTGGTTTATAGCGTAGTACAGTGCTAGGCAGGCGCCCCACGATCCGCCGGTCAAAATAAACTGGTCTATATCTAAGAAATCGGCTATTTTCGTAATGTCTGCGGCTAACTCCTGTGTATTGTTGTGGTGCCACTTTCCAAAGGGTATGCTTTTACCACAGCCTCGTTGGTCGTGAAAGATTACCCGCTGCGTCGAAGGGTCAAATGGCAACTTGTGCTTGTCTTTGCACTGGTCACCTGGCCCGCCATGCAAAAAGAATATCGGCATCTTAGCCTTCTTAAAACCCCAATCTTGGACGTATAGCGTATGCCCGTGCCCAGCTTCGATCATATGTTCGGCGATGGT
>JAEUQV010000118.1 GCA_016789655.1 Candidatus Saccharimonadota bacterium | reverse complement strand
AATGAAAAAACGGACAGCGGATAGCTCCCATATATTTCTCGTTTTATTGGTTTGCACCTAAAAGGATATATGAATCTAACGCTGTCCGTTTTTGTGTTTAGCTAAGCTTTAGCAGCAACCAGAAATGGCACTTAAGCCGGTATTGTGGATCGAGTCAGGTAATTCTAAAGCCGGAAAGCCTATTAGGGAGCGGGTCTTTTATTCGGATGGGGCAAGGGAAGACTCATACTGTTGTAGGGTGTACTGGCGCTGGAGGTAGCCACCATACGCGGTGCTGTTATAGCAGTCTTCCAGGCTTTGACAAACGCCATTGTCGTGAGTTGCATATTGCAGGAAGGCCGATTCTTTTTTATGGGTATCTTCTTCGCTGAGCGAAGGTGGCAACGCGTTGATGGGGTATCCCAGGTATGTGTTTAAGGATAGCTTTTCTGTCCACTTCGGCTGATAAAATTGAATGAACTCTGTAGTTAGGAATCCCGTCGCAGTGTGGTCGCTATGGTCGGCGAAATCAATGAATGGACTGGGCGCAAAAGTGCGGATTTCGTTCGGCTTGAAATGATCTGTAAGTTGGCGCAGTGTCGCTATCAAGTCTTCGCGAGTAAACGCAGATTGCTCGTCAACGCTACGCGCTACTTTGACATCGCCTGCGAGTAAGCGCTGAAGACTAGCGTAATGCGTGGCAGGAAAACCATGCCCGCTCGGACCACCATCGGGGAGGTTCAAGAATAATAAGGTTATTCGATCGTCAGCACGTGGACTCGACGCTGTTATGAGCTGGCCAGACTCAAGACGTACCGATTGCGATTGCCAGCCGTTGCGTACCCCCATAATAGTGGTATACGCCGTCTCAACACCTAGCTGCCGCCCAAGCCAGTAGTAGGCTCCGCCACCGTTATCGCCCGCGGTCAGATACAAGGTACGCACACACAACCCTGCTTCGATAGCGCTTGACAAATCGGGATTCATGAACAGCAAGTCGTCATCCGGATGTGCGACAACCTGCAAGACAGTACCAGCAGAGCAAGAACCTTTGGGCAGATCGGTCAGGTTAGCAGACCTAAAGCTTGAGACATTAACTTTGGAATCTTTTCCACCATTTAGGCTAGATTGATCATAAAATAACAGCATCTCAAGTGGTTGCTGCGAAGTGCCCGCAACAACTACTGAGCCGTTGGGCCTGCCAAAACGCGAGACCACCTGTTCTAATGTACAGGGTGGGAAATCGGTCTGACCTTTATCGAGGGTTAGCAGGTACGCAAAACTTTCGCCCTCAGTCGGAACCCAGGCATCGCTTGAAAGCACGCTCCTAGGCTCTGTACAGCCTTGAAGCGGTGTGACCCGCTGAGAACCGCTCGACAAGTTTCGTAGGGGCAAAACTCGCCAATAGTCACCTACTACATATCCTGCTGGGTGTTGAGTCAGTATCTGGAGAATGGCTTTATTTCGCATTGCGTACTGATTTTGGGCTGCAACCACATCACTATAACCCGCATAGGCAACGTAAACTCCGGCCACCAATGCAGCCGCGACAAGTGCCGTCCAATCGCGCACCCAGCGAGCTCTAAGCTTGACTCCCCGAAGCAACGTAGCGGTTATGATAAATATAGTAAAAAAAGTAATAGTGAGATATCTTGCATCGCCAGCATAGTAATGATTGGTGAATACGAAGCTTGCAACCGCAGCCACGCTAGATGCAAGCAGTAGAAGCGAGAGTTGCTCGGCACTGTTGAATGGTCTTTTTTCGATTGAGCGGCGACGGCGCCACAGCCGTCGACACGCCGTAATGATAATATACAGCCCAGCACATACCATAGCTAAATGGGCTATGCCTGCGACACCACGAAAGCTAGCAATCGCCTCAGAAGGCCAATCTCGCAATGTGAGCACACTAGGAGCAGGATTGACCCCAAGGTTTGTCAATATACCCAATAAACTGTACACGATTCCAAGTACGATATCGCGCAAACTAGCAATGGCATATGGGCTAGCTGTCTCGATGTATGATATGCCCGTGAACTGCCCGAGCCCATGAGCGATAGCCAGAGCGAGTGCTAGTGCTAGCACGCATGAAGCTGCGCAAAGAAATCCTGTGCGGCGTAATTCGACACGCCTCCATATGAATCCGAACGATACGAATGCCAAGCTAGCACATATGCTCAAAGGCAAAAACAGCCTATCTGAAGCAAAAAGCAATCCGAAGAGCATAGTGGCAAGCACAAAACACCACGAACGCAGACGAACCGTTTTGACAATCATGGCCAAACACAGGATATAAACGATATATTCAAGATTCCGCGTCGTCAACATAGCCATATTTACAGGGAGCAGGGTAGTGGGAGACGCTTGAATAGGTATAAGTAAGGTAGCGAGCGCGAGCGTCAATACCAGCATCGCCCATGCGACTGGTCGACGTATGATGCGCCACGCAAGATAAGCCATAGCCAATACGGTAAGCGTCACTACCGCAATCGTCGCAATCTGTATAGAAGTGTCTGTATTGCCAAACGCACTTGTGGCAATAAATATCGGCCATTTTAACAAAAAGGTATGCGTGGCTGGAAAGTGTGACTTCTGAAACGTATGCCAGCTCTCGAACATATACGAGTCAGCCAATTGGTCGCTATTGTTCATATTGGCGCGCGCGCCCAAGGTCGCCCAAAACAATGTCGTTACGACGAGAGCGACTAACGCGAAGATTGCGAACAGTCTCTCGCCCTGAAAATAACGCCAGATTTCTTTTTGAGGTATTCCCGCCCTAGGTTCAACTGCTGGTTTAGCTTTAGCCCTACGGGTTTTTGTCGCTTGCGATTTTTTTCGCTCGACAAGCGACGATGGCTTGATGATTTCCGGTTTTTTACTCGACTTACGCAAAATCGCACCATACCAAGGCTCACCCACCGGTAATCCAGAAGACACTTTATCTGGAGGAGATGAACCTGCAGGTTCATCGACGAGAGTACAGGGTCTTATGGACGCTGGTGGTGAATCTGGGATGGTGGGAGTTTTGCGTAAGTTGAGTTTATGTTTTTTCGTTTTAGTTTTTTTTACCGAATGCTTTGTCATGATGTTAATCGACGAGTATGGTTTCTTGGGTTTTATCTTGGTTGAAAATGCGCGTTTTATAAAGGTAGAAGTTCCATATAGTTGTCGTGCCCAATGCAAGTGTTCTGGTGATAACTGCGGGCAGTACGTCTTGAAGCAGCTTCGTAACACCTACGGTAAAGCCAAGATTGAATATCACGAGTAGGGTCACGGCAACAACTTGAGGTATGACGACCTTGTGGTGCATACGCTTATCGCCGAACGTGAATAGCTTCTGCATTAAGAAAGATACAAACAATCCGACCAGGAATGAAAGTGCCACCGCTTGTACGGGAGTAGCGCCCAAGCGCTGAGCCACGACGATAATGATAAGCTCTAACACGTATACAGAGCCCCCAACTATCAAATACCTCATACCCGGCTTTTTTAAAAGTTCTTGTATACGCGCTATGGCAGCCATGAGTCCTCCGTTGTTACGATACTACTATACATATAGCCCTCCTAAAACAAAACCTACTTTATATGGATGATGGCCAAGTCGGTCTAGTATGCAGGCGATGTTTTTTTTGGGGGGAGACTACAACACCCGGATTTGCATCACTTCGGGCACTAGCTTGGGTATTCGGTGATTCTGAATGAGAAAATGTATCGGTGATATGGTCTTCCATTAAAACAAACCTCAGCTTTTTGTCGTTAAGGCGTGGCCAAAAGCTGAGGATTGAATAGGGGGCTATACTCGACTTACTGATTTTTTGCACGACGCAGACGGATCTGATAGAACATTGTGGCGCCGACAGCAGTCAAAATCACAGGTAGTACTGCATCGCTAGGGCCGGTATTTGCCAATTGACCATTCGGTACTTTCGTGGAAGTTGAGCTGGTTTGGCCAGCAGTGGGTGCAGTGCTACTAGGCGCAGTCGTGGTCGTACCGGTAGATGAAGTACTCGATGTGCTTGGTGTAGTCGTTTTCTTGGTGGTGTCGGTGGACGAGTTTGAGCTAGCAGATGGAGCGGTCGTAGAGCTGCTTACGCTACTGTCGGTTGGGGTACTAACTGCAGTATTGCCCGACTCTATAGCACTAGTACCGGTCTTTTTGGTGGTATCGGCGACTTCGTCCACATCTGGGCTGCGCCAAAAGAGTAGCCAGAGAACAAGCCATACCAGCGCAGCTAATACTAGCAGCGATACGATTGCCCAAATAAGCCTACCTACAACTGATACTCGATTCTCCTCGTACATTCTGCACCTCTCTATGCTTAGTCTCTTGGTACGATAGCAGAATAGTTGCAAATTTGCAACATGTTGGAATAAATAGCTTACGCTTAGAGGCTATCTTAAAGCTGTATGCGCCGTAGAATACGGTCAATCGCGTCATTTTTATGCGGCTCAGAGGGGAGATAATCTTCAATGCGATCCACAACCATTTGCATTTGCTCATGAGAAACAAATACTGTTACAGCCGGCATAAATCGCTTGAGTGGCCAGAAAGTAATGCTCACTCCAGTTGGCTGTTCATCAGTAGAGAAGGCCTTGAAGTCTTGCAGCCTGTAAAGTTTTCGTCCCGCTAGCAAGAACCCCTCGCCAAGTGAGTAGTTGAGATCGGCCGGCCGACGAGCTCCGGAGTAGAGCAATAAACCAGCTGCTACAAAAACTACGATCGTTGAAATTATATCGCGTGTAAACAAAAACACTAGGGCACCGATGATAATCGCACCCAACACATACGCACCAAACCACGCGGAGTCTTTATCTTTATGCGACAGAGCAGGCGAAGTCCACCTAATTCGTGGCTCATCCGGGGTATCAACGACTGGTGCTTGCACGTTATATTCGGGCCCCATTTGCCGTGCTGCCGCATGCAATTGAGAGGGGCCGCCCTGAACCGGGTATGCATTTGGGTATGAGTTTACTCCAGTTTGAGATTGGTCTGGTGCCAAAGCAGTTTGCTGAGATTCCCCAGACCGTGAAAGCACTGAATTAACTCCGGGAGATACGCCTCTTTGGGGCTCAAACTCTTGCATAAGTACTATTGTACTACGCGACACGTGCAGGGTACAGCTTGTACGGGTAGGTCGACGTTGAAAATTTTGGCGTGGAGGGATTTCGCCCTTCCGGATGCGCCGAAACCCGGTCCCTATAGCCACCAGGCAAGGGAGTGCCACCACGGCATATCGCTTCGGCATGCTGGCACTCCCGTTCTCATCCCGTCTCGGAGCCAAACTAATAGGCTCACCTTTCGGTGAGCCTATTAGTTTGGCGGAGAGAGAGGGATTCGAACCCTCGCAGGGACTCGCGCCCCTCTAACGATTTAGCAAACCGTCCCCTTCAGCCACTTGGGTACCTCTCCAGGTTTATTCGAGGAGGGAATTCCACCTCCTCACTATTTCGAAATAAATTCGAAATAGTTCTTCTCCTCCTAAAGCATGCCTAACGCCTTGTATGCTATTTGGAGGTTGCTGTTCCCGGCTAGTGGTAAGCCGAGCGCAATGGTTGAACGGTCACATTCTAGCAAACATCTAGGTGGAGGGGAAGTGTTCTGTCTCAATATCAGTGCCAGAAAGCTGCTCAACTATTGGTATGGTCTGGGCAAGCAATGATTCTAAAAACTCAATTTCAGCCTCCAGATCCGAAACGCGCTGCTCTAGATTGGCCGCTACATCACCCTTGGCTCGCTTGCTAAGTTGGTATTCTTGAAAAATTTCCCAAAGCATCCCCATAGTTTTTACTCCTTAAGAGGTTTGTTTGGCGGAGAGAGTGGGATTCGAACCCACGGTACCCTTGCGGGCACGACGGTTTTCAAGACCGTTACCTTCAACCACTCGGTCATCTCTCCTTAGTAAACAAATCGTACTGTTAAGTTGCTCGCAACACAAGTCTTGAAAACTGTCTTCCACCGAATTATTATTTCGGCGCGCCAGTTAAGCCGCCCATACAGGTGGCCTGCCGATGGCTAGACAAGACATTGGCTTTTTGCCCCTAAAGCTCTGCTAACGCCTCGTGCGCTTCGAGGGTCTTTGGGCGCTGTATGCGTTGTTAAGGATGCAAGAAGGTTTACACATTGGGAAATGTAGCGCCCCACCAGTGTCATCATAAGCTAAATTTATTGCTCAGAGAAGTTCCTGGGTGAAGTCAACAGAGGTGATTATAACATCCTAGATGAAGGTTGCCTAGCCGCTTCGCGAAAACATTAGGCTGCTTGGCTAAAAACAATCGCGTCTATATGGCGAGCTCCGGCTTTTCGCAAACAACGCGCGGCGGTTTCGAGCGTTGCGCCGGTCGTGAGCACATCATCTACGAGCAATGCGTGCGCACCCGAAATTTGTTTTGCGCTCTTGCTCCGAAATGCATTCTTCAGATGCGCCAGACGTTCCGTCCGCCCAGAACCTACTTGGTGCTCCTGTCCTAAACGGGCTAGGGCACGAGTTACCGGCAGGGAAGTGTGGCTTGAAAGTTCGTTTGCCAAAAGCTCTGCCTGGTCATAGCCTCTTTGGCGCACTCGCCGAGTCGCGGTTGGCACCGGAACAAGCAAAGCGCGACCTGGAAGCCGAGAGAACAGGTGGCTCATCTGTGCAACCATAGTTGTTATGCCCGCTCGGGCTCGTTCGTACTTTGTGCGGTGCAGCAACTCTTTAGCGAGGCCATCATAATGTACACCGACATACACGTGGCGAAGTGGCGTATATGGCTTGCACTGCCTACAAACTGAATAGTCTCTAGTGACCGCATGGCAGCGGTAGCACCGCGACGGTACGACGGGGAGCGTCGCCCGACAATTGTCGCAAAGTAAAGCGTCACACTCAGCTTCACAGCCTAAACAAAAGTGTGGTGCGTACAACCCGATAATACGTTCTATGAGCAGCATGTTGTTATTATTCCGTTGTAAATAAGTGCTTGTGGCCTTGCACGCTGTTATTCATCTCAGTTATACTGTTTTTAACACAAACAAGCAAGACGCTATCTATTTTCTAATCCGGCAGTTGGCCGGTGGAGGGGACAACCGACATGGCACGACGTAATCGTGATGATGATTTACTACTGGAAGAAGATGAGTTAACCGCAGCGTTTTTAGGCGATGAAGCCGATATGCAGCCGCAGCCGATGGCCGCACCCGAAGAAGATATGCCGAGCGGGGTTGTAGAGGAAGAATGGAATGATGACGATGCCGTATTACCAGGCCAGCTTGCAGTTGATGTGTATGAAACCAAGGAAAAGTTGGTCGTCAAAGCACGTACGGCAGGTGTAAATAAAGGTGATCTAGACGTTAGCATTGCCGATAATACCCTCAGTATTCGGGGGACGCTCAGCGCCGGCAACGAAGACCAGGTCGAGAACTACTTTGTGCAAGAATGCTATTGGGGTGAATTTAGCCGCAGCATTGCACTTCCGGTGCCTGTCAAGGAAGAAGAGATTGAGGCAGTACTAAAAGACGGTGTACTCACCGTAAGCTTCACGAAAGTCAAACAAGACACTGTCAAGAAAATTCAGGTCGTCTAGCCCAAAATTCTTGACTAGACTATTAGTAAAAACCGACTGCACTCAGTCGGTTTTTACTTTGCGGTTATCAAACGTCCAACTTAAAACGGCCCTGTTTGGGCCGTTTTAAGTTTTTAGACGAAATTTGCTAATCGGCAGTAACTTTACTGAGCACAAATTTTACAATGAACTGAGCAAGAGCAACGACTACTAGGCCAATAAGGGCATAGATAATGGTATTCTTTGCACTGGAAATTTTGCCACTATCTCCACCAGAAGTAATGTAGCGCAGGCCGCCCCAGATTATCATAAGTACGGCTATCACGCCCACGATAGTCGAGAAGACGTTGATGATAGTAGTGATAGTTGAATTTACTTTGTCGGTTGCGGTAGTGTCGGTCGCACAGTTTGATGTCGATACGCTCGTGTTAATCTGGAGATTACTCGCCCCTTCGCAAACGCTTGCGCTTGGATTTGAGCTTTCTGCTGCATATACTGCGCCTGTTACAGCTACGGGTGCAGCCATTGAGGCAACAACCGCAAGACTAACGATGAGATTCCTTAAACTTTTTAACATGACGTATTCCGTTCCTTTCAGAGTTTTATATTTACCTTAGTTTATACCATTTGCGTAATGCAATTTCAATACGACCCTAAAAAGAATGTGCCGAGCCTTACGGCCCACTACTTCGCTTTGCTTAGTACGAACTTCACTATTACCTGCGCAAGAGCAGCAACGACAATTCCAACGATAGCGTAAATAAGTGTACTCTTAGCGCTTGCAACTTTGCTACTATCGCCCCCGGAGGTGATATATTTGTAACCCGATATAAAAATCATAACCACAGCCACGAGTCCAATAATAGTCGCGAATATGTTAAGGCCGGTACTGATTACGGAATTTACACCTGTAGTACTGGCCGAATCACAATTCGTCCCACCGCCAACTGGTCCAATCGCCTCACATACGGCCTGCCTATTAGCGTCTGCCGCAGAGGCAAGTGCCGGGGTGAATACCATGGTACCCAAGACGGCGAGCGCAACGAATGATATGTTGGTAAGTATGTGTGTAATGTTTTTCATGCTACGAATTATAGCCTACTTAGGACGAACGTAATGATAGTTTGTGCCAAAGCTATAACCACTAGTCCAATAATCGCTCCTATGAGCGTATTTTTAGCGCTGGCAATCTTTTGGCTGTCACCGCCAGACGTGATGTAACGGAACCCAGATACCATGATCAAAGTAACAGCAATAATTCCTGATATGCTTGCAATTATAAGGGTCACTCTATACAGCACACCATCAGTCCCGGTAAGTGGGTTCGTAGAAGACCTATCCTGGCATACAGAGGAATCACTAGCATTGCCGCTACACGCCTGGTTTAAAGGATCTTCTGCAGATACGGATGTGGGTAAAAATACAAGACAAAAAAATGTTGTAATGAAAATCAGTACAAGCCTAGTAATAGTGTACACTCTTATATCCCCTTTACGACAAATGCTACGATACTAAAACCAGATAGTGCGATCAGAAGACCTACCACCGCAAACAGCACACCCTTCTTGGCGGTTGCCATCTTGCCCGGATCGCCAGCGGCAAGTATATAACGCATGCCCGATATAACGATAATCAGCAAAGCCACCGACCCAATTACGCCAAAAACGATGTTCAAAACGACCGGCAGTACTGCCACGCCCACATCACCTGTCTTTGTGCTGTTGGGAAGGGGGCTGGCGTCGATCTCTGCTACAGCGGCTACCAGTTGAGAATATAGTTTATACATATGTTTATCCTGACAACCTTTGACCCACAAATGATACTACGCTTGCCGCTACTATGGCCATAACAACACCGATGAGGGCATTAATGATAGTCTCTCGGGCACGCTTTGTTCGATCCGGCTCTCCTTGGCTCGTCACAAACTGCACACCACCGACAATCACATATGCCACAGCAACTAGCCCAGCTACACGCACAAGATCGTCTGCAACGGCGAGAGCAACTGGCACCAGGCCATCAGATACGCTAAATAAGTCAAAGTCATCTATGTTGCACGTGCCTGGCGCGAAAGCAGAATCTGGCAAGTACGCGAACCAGGGCTTAATGCCCAAAAATGTACCTTGTATACAACGAGCTGCAATAGTCGCGCCACTGCCAGACGGGGTATTGTTCTTTACTCCGCCAGGAGACATAAACTGAATGCCGCTATATAAGAACATGAAAAAAATAAGTGCCACTATAGATTTAACAATTTTTCCCTTACCCTGAGCGGTCTTCTGCGGGTCACCCCCGGAACTAGCGTATTGTATAGCTCCAATCAAGATACCTATGACCACGCCCACTCCAGCCAATGCGCTTAGTACTTTTATGGCGGGGTTCAGATATTTTCCATAAAAACACGAGCTTGCCGTTGCGCCGGTACCAGCGGGGCAACATACGCGCTGATCGGTCTGAAGGTTTTCACCTGTACCACAATTGGCTTTTTGACCTGGCTGAAGGGCAAGGGTTTGTGAGGCAACGGCAATGCTTCCGATTATGCTAAAACCGAAAAGCAAAAGACTTATGACCAATGTTCGTTTTAGCAAGTTCATTACAATATATAACTATACCGACCCGACAGCGCGGGCACAAGTAGTCATGCGCAACCAGCTACTATCAGAGGGGTTCGTCAAGGTATCAGAGCATTATCTCGGGAATTTAGCTGGTAATGCGCGCTGTTTTGCGCTTTAATAATGGTAGCCGTGGGCACTTTCAACTTCACCGGTCATAAACCCATGGGGCGCATAGCACCCGTCTTTTTTATAGCCATTGTACTAGCGTCTTCGTTTCTAGCAGTATTTCAGCCCGCACCAGCTTTGGCTGCATCTGCGGCTGAGTGCGCACAGCTAAATGGCAAGTCTGCTTCGTCAATCTTGCAGAATCGAACACAACATGCGCTTATGCTGGCGTGCCTCGACCAGGGTTACTGTAGCTCCAACTCGATGACCGTCACTTGCACGAGCACACCTAAGCCCGCGAACAATGCATCAAAGCTGGAATATGCTAAAGCAGCCTACGCAGGCGCCGTATATACCCAAGCAACGGCCCTTTGCGGTGGATCGGTCGGTGTACCAACGAGCTGCGCGGAAGCAATCGTTACAAAGTTTAATACCTGTTTTGACTCGTTCGTGAAGAGTGACGCATATAAAAATTTCAATTTCGACCTTGGTACGATTTCGGAGTGTACAGACAAAGACAATTCTGCAAAAATCCTTGAAGCCCTAACAACTCAAAGCAGCAGCGTCGATGCGTTAACGGGTGGATCAAGTACCGTTGAAGGTGCCAGTACGGCATCAACAACTGCTGGGTCAAATTCTTGCGGCTGGCTCAAGCCCGATGGCGCTGGCGATATAGCAATGTCGTGGCTGATGTGCCCCATAAGTGGTGGTATGGCGCAGTTCGCCAAATGGCTGGGTGACCGTGTCGCAGATATTTTGTTTATCTCAACCGAAGATATATTTAGCAAAGAGTTTCAAAAATCATGGAGCAGCTTCCGAAATCTTGGGCTTACGCTAATTATAATTGCAGGACTCTTTATGATAATAAGCCAGGCTATGGGTCTTGAAATACTCGATGCATACACCATACGAAAACTATTGCCCCGCATTGGTGTAGCACTGATAGGTATTGCTCTTTCATGGCCCCTATTAAAACTAGCTCTAGACATGACAAATACGCTTGGGTTGGTCACACACGACCTGATGATGTCGCCCTTTAATAGCCTGCCGAATAACTGGACAGGGTTAAATGGGATGCTCGAGTGGGGCTTCTTTGGCGGAGCGATAGGTGTTGGTGCTATCAGTGCGGTACTCCTGGGCATAAGTGGTGTCCTGGCGCTATTAGGGTCCATCATTCTAGCGGTTTTGATTGGTTTGTTGGTGCTTTATGTTCGAGAAATAATAATCATGACTTGCATTATTTTCGCGCCCCTAGCCATAGCCGCCTATGTATTGCCTGGTACACAAAAACTGTGGTCGTTTTGGAAAAATACTTTCGTAACATCGCTTATAATGTTCCCGATTATCATGGCATTCCTAGCATCTGGCGACGCTTTGGCGCGTGTTGCGGCTGCTACGGGGAACGCCAGCATGAAATTTACCGCCGTTATCGTGTATTTTGCGCCGTATTTTATGCTACCATTCGCATTTAAGTTAGCCGGCGGGCTTATGACAACCATATTCTCTATAGCCAACGACAAGAGCCGCGGTCTATTCGACCGCAGCCGCAAGTTCCGCCAAGACACCAAAGCCTACCGCAAGGGCGAGTACGCCGCACAGGCAAAAGGCAACAATTCTAAGATTGGACGCTTTGTGCAATCGTACGCAGGCAGGACTGCCTTGGCAAGACAGGGTGGACTCGGTTTTAGCAAGGCAGACAGGGCTCGCTACGAGGAAGCTCGAGAAAAACTCATGGTAGATGCCTCCAAGAAAAAGGCAGAGGAAGGAATGCACCATGTCGGTGGCGACACCGATGCAAATATCATAGGCCTCCAGGCGACAAGCCGGCAAGAGTTTAGGCAACTCTACCTAAATCGAATGCGTGGCAACGGTACCGATAAGCATGCAAACGGGACCACGAAGACTGATGATGAAATTATACATGAAGCAGACGAAAAGATTGCAAAATTAGAGGCAGGCTACCAATCGACTATAGGCAGCACTTCGCTGCGAAGATCTTCATTGCATAACATGGTTACGGCCGACAATGGCGCATGGGATGGAGTCGCCAATAAAGTCGGTGCAGACGAAGATGAAATACAAGCCGCAAAAGACAATGTTCTTAGGAAGGTCTTTCAAGACGGCATTGCCAGAACAGATGATTTTGCCATCTTAGAGCGCTCAAACAAAGCAAGGGCCGACAACCAGCTCGGCTCCTTCGGATCGCATGTTGATTATTACAACCAAGTTGCTGGCGGGCGATTAACAGCCGCTCAGTTAGCAGAACATCGCAAAGGTGGTAATGCGAACATGTACAAAGAGACGGCGGCCAGTGGACAAACCTCAGCAAACTCTCGTGCGGTAAAGAAGACGGCAAAAATAATGAGCGAGCGACTTAAGGTAAGTAAAACGGGAAATACCAAAGCAGGCGGTACTTATACGAAGGAAGATGGATCAGTCGTAGATAATTTACTCGGCGAAAATGGGGCCGATACGTGGATAGCGGAATATGCCGCAGCCGCAGACATACATGAGGCGCAAATGTATTCTGGGCAGGGCAATAGCGAATACTATGCCGATGTGATGAAGGAGAAAGCGTTTGATCGTAATGATCTTGCAGCTATGCACCCGGAGGTAAAGAAAGAGGCCGAAAAACTTCTCCGTGCTGCCGAAGATGCTGGACGAGAAGTAACACACCAAGATGTTAAGAATCACCTGCAAGGCAATATTGTTCAGTTCTCAGATTCTTCTGGCAATCTACACACAGCTGACCAGGCCAGCCCAGAAAGCATAAAGAAGTTCACGGCTCGAAAGAAAGAATGGACACAAGCACAGATCCAAGGAAAGGGTACACCACCGCCCGATCCAAATGCAGGCAATACGCCGTAAAGAGCATCTGGGGCACACTGAGGGCTATAGGAGGGCTATTGGGGGATATAGGGGATATAGGGGATATAGGGACACTCCCTTAACAGATTGGGGATATAGGGACACTCCCTTAACAGATTGCAAAAATGTGAATTTGGCGTATTCTTAGATTGTGCCGTCAAAAAATACCGCTAAAATCGACTTGCCACTTTCTTATTACCACGTCTACGCGCGGGGAGCTAGTCGGCAGCCTATTTTTGTGGACACGGAAGATTATGCTTTCTTTATTTCGCTACTCGAACGATACCTCACTCCAGACAACCGGCTGAATACTGCGGGAGTGCCTTACCCAAATTTTACAGACAGTCTAGAACTCCTGGCTTACTGCCTGATGGGCAATCACTTTCATATGCTTATCTATCAGAGCGACAGGGGAATTATGCCGCAGTTCATGCGCTCATTGCTTACCAGCTATAGTAGCTACTTCAACCGAAAGTATGGGCGGTCGGGCTCGCTCTTTGAATCTCGCTATAAAGCTAGCCGTATCGACACCGATAGCTACCTCCAGCATATTTCACGCTACATTCACCTAAACCCCCGCTACTGGAGGCGATATCCTCACTCAAGCTATCTGACTTACATCGGTAAACGTACAGAACCCTGGGTAAGGCCACGCAAAATACTCGATTTATTTGAGTCGCCCACGACATACACAGAGTTTATGGATGACTACGAAGATGTTAAGCAGATGCTGGAAGAAATAAAGTATGATCTGGCGGATCGCTAATTCACAATTTTTCTCTCTGTTAGGGGAGTGTCCCTGCAAAAATAAGAATAAGGGTATACTGTAAGGTGTATGGCGACATATAAGGTACTTCAGGATGTTGAGGCGGAAGACAAGCTTGTCGGACCGTTAACGCTGCGGCAGTTTATTTACGCGGGGATAACGGTGTTCTTTGGCTATTTGTCTTTTTTTGCGTTCACGAAAAATGTACCATTTCTGCTGTTATTCTTTGTGCCGCCCGCCCTTTTCACTGCATTTTTGGCCATTCCGTGGCATGGCGACCAACCGACTGAGGTATGGGCCATAGCTAAACTTCGCTTCATGCTCAAGCCCCGTAAGCGCATTTGGGATCAGGCAGGCGCGAAAGAGCTTGTGACTATCACTGTACCAAAGCGTATAGAAAAGAGCTTTACTGACGGCCTAAGCCAAAACGAAGTACACAGCCGCCTGCGAGCTCTTGCAGACACTATTGATAGTCGTGGTTGGGTCGTCAAAAATACTAATGTCAATATGATGAACGCCTCGCAAGCAACGTTTGTCGTCTCCGACAGGCTTGTTGACGCGTCAAGCCTGCCGCAAGACGTGAGCAATGTAGATATACGCGCCTCCGACGACATACTCGATGCCCGTGCCAACAAAGTTGCCCAAAACTTCGATAGCATGATAGTTAACGCGGCAGCAGCACAGCGTCAGCACTTAATCCAGCAGATGCAAGCTCCCGTCAGCCCGGTGCCACAGCCAAGCATACCTATTACACCCACACCACAACCCGCTCAACCGCAACCACAAACCCAACCCCAGCAAACAAACAACTATTGGTTTTTGCCACCGCCCGCTCAGCCACGTGGTACAAATATATCTGCAATATCTCCGGTGGTCGCACCTGGTGTCACGCCAGCATATGCACTTCCCATCGTGCCTCAGGCTGCTGTTCCAACAGCGGACGAAGAAGCGTTGGTCGAAAAGTTTAAAGCCGAAAATGTCAGTCAAGCAGTAGCAGAAGGCCACTTGAAGCATGTGATGACCCCCGCCGAAATAAAAGCTGCCGAGGAAGCTGCAAAAGCTGAAGTAGCCGCCCAAGAGGCTGAAACCGCATTGCGCGAAGCCGAGGAAGCTGCACGGGAAATGCAGACAAAAGCACAAGTGACTTCCACAAAACAGGCTGCTATAATGAGCCTAGCAAGCAATGACGATCTTGACGTCGCAACGTTAGCTCGCCAAGCCAAGAAAGACGTGGCAAGCGATGACGGCGAAGTCGTTGTAACGCTGAGGTAAGTGGGCGTGTAATCGTCCTCTATAGCTAAAGAGAGCAGACGTATGAACCCGAATCAGCAACCATATTACGGAGCACAGGCGGGGCAGGGTGGCCCGGGCTATTCTGCTGCACCGCCAACATTGCAGCAAGCTATGCCCCAGCCACAAATGCAACTTCAGCAACAGTATGCGCCACCTCAAATGCCTCAAATGATGGGCGCAACGCCACCCGGACCAGGCCAACCCCAACAAATGCCATACCCGCAAAATCCTGCAATCGGCAGCCCAGCAACACGACAGGTTAAGTCATCATCTAACCCAAACAGCACCCAGAATACGCTACAGATAGCCGAAATCCGTGACGGAATTGTCATCATGCAAGACGGCAGCTACCGCGCGGTGGTCATGGTAAAGAGCATCAACTTTGATCTTATGAGCCCCCAGGAACAAGAATCCACCGAATATGCGTACCAAGGATTCCTAAACTCGTTGTATTTTCCCGTGCAAATATTCATACGATCTCAGAAAGTTGACCTGCAGCCATACATCGAAAAGCTTGATAAAATCCGTACCGAGCATGACAACATGCTTCTGGCCTTGCTCATGGATGATTATATAGGCTACATCGATCAGCTTGCCCTTCAGACCAACATTATGGATAAAAAGTTTTACGTGGTGATCCCGTTTTTCCCAGTAATGGGTGCCGACAAAGCAGCGTTGGCACAGAGCAAAAACTTCTTTAGTGGCTTTATAGACTTGTTTAATAAGACCGAAACACACGTGGTGATCAATGAGCCCGATCTCGCTAAAGCAAAAGACGAGCTACGCAACCGCGTACAGGCAGTCTTGGGCGGCCTACAACAGTGCGGCATTCAGGGCCTACCCCTCGATACACAAGAACTAATAGAGCTATACTACGATACCTACAACCCCGATACCGCCACACGTCAGCAGCTGAAGAATTTCAACGACCTTACTGCCGATGTTGTACAAAAGGGGCAGGGTAGTGCACCCCAAATGCACCTACAGCGGGAGATGCAATGAGCAACAGAGACGTGAGTCAAGAATCAAGAGTCAAGAGATGTATTGTATCTTTTTGTGGCATGCTTATATATAAAACTGCCGTGCGGCAATGTCTATTCATGTCTCTAGTTAAATCTGGAGGATTTAACTGATGGCAAAGAAGCCAGCACTAGACCCGGTGGCGCTTGCGCAGGCCCAAAGAGCCAGAGAGCAAGCCGAAGTAAACGAAGCTTTTCGAAAGGGCATAACAGCCTTACGTGACTTTATCGCACCAAGTAGTCTAGAGTTTTTCGGCACACATTTTCAGCTAGGAACCCGCTATGCTCGTACCTATTACGTCTACGGCTATCCTCGGCAAATTTATACAGGCTGGTTGAGTGGCCTAGTCAATCTAGATGAAGTTATGGATATGTCCATATATGTTTACCCCGTGGAAAGTCAGGTGGTGCTCGAGAATTTGCGCAAGAAAGTCACTCAACTTGAGGCAGGATTACAAATCGACTCCGAAAAGGGTAGGGTGCGCGACCCCGCAAAACAAGCCCAGATTCTTGATGCCGAAGAAATGCGCGACAAACTCCAGGTGGGTGAAGAACGCTTCTTCCGCTTTGGATTGTATTTCACCATCTACGGCGGCAGCATGGATGAGCTAGAGTTCATAAGCCACAAGGTCGAAAGCATGCTGGGGCAACAGCTTGTCTACAGTAAGCCCGCAACATCGCAGCAAGAACAGGGGCTTAATAGCGTAATACCACAAATGTCTGACCTACTACAGATACGCCGAAACATGAGCACTGGCGCCATTAGCACTAGCTTTCCGTTCACTAGCGCCGACCTCAGCCAGGATAATGGTATTTTGTACGGGATTAATATGCACAACTCGGGGTTGGTAATCTTCGATAGGTTTAGTCTAGAAAATGGCAACTCGGTGGTATTTGCAAAGTCGGGCGCCGGTAAAAGCTTTACTGTAAAGCTCGAAGCACTGCGAAGCCTCATGTTTGGCACCGAAATATTCATAATTGACCCCGAAAACGAGTATGAACGTATGTGTGATGCCGTTGCCGGAGCCTATGTGCGTCTAAGCCTGAACTCAAACACACGCATAAACCCGTTTGATCTTCCCCAGGTCGTAGACAACGAAGAAGCCGACAACGCGTTGCGTAGCAACCTTATCACACTGCACGGATTGCTTCGCTTAATGATGGGTGGCGCTCAAGCGCAAATGCTTGGCGGTAACGGCGCCCTCGTCCCTGCACTTACACCTACCGAGGAAGCCGATCTTGATGCAGCGCTCATCGATACATACGCCCGGGCCGGCATTACGCAAGACCCGCTGACGCACAATGCCACGCCCCCGACGATTTCAGATTTGTATGACACCTTACTGCACATGGGCGGCAACGGACCACAGCTGGCTCAAAGACTACGCAAATATACTAGCGGTACCTTCGCAGGTATATTCAGCCAGCAGAGCAATATAAACGTCAATAACCCCTTGGTAGTGTTCAATATTCGCGACCTAGAAGATGAGTTGCGGCCCGTAGCAATGTACATCGTACTAAGCTTTATTTGGAATAAAACCAAGAGCGATATGAAACGCCGCATGCTCATCGTTGACGAGGCTTGGCAGCTCATGAAATATGAAGATAGTGCTAACTTCCTTTTTAGCCTCGCTAAGCGCGCCCGCAAATATAACCTAGGCATAACCACCATAACGCAGGACGTCGAAGACTTTATGGGCTCACGCATGGGCCGCGCCATTGTAGCAAACGCCAGCATGCAGATACTACTCAAACAGTCGAGTAGTGCCGTAGATGTCTTGAGTGATGTGTTTAAGCTTACTGCCGAAGAAAAGAAGCGCCTCGGCCAATTCCCGGTAGGGCAGGGGCTATTCTTTGCCGGGCAAAACCACGTACATATACAGGTCGTTGCCAGCCCCACCGAAACCAGCCTCATAACCACCAACCCTCAGCAAGTTCAAGCCATGAAACAAGGAGAGCTGGATCAATCTCAAGGTACCATAGACCTCCAAAATCAACTGTTCCCGGGGAGCACTAATAACTTAAGCTAACATATGGCGAACGACCTACTATCAAGACCAGATCAAGACAGCGACTCACTAGAGAGGCTCTTTGCGGCGCCCTCAGCAAAAACATCAGGCTCAGACATCGCCGCACGCAACAAAGAGATACAGCAGCTCGAAAGCCAGTTCAATAGTTCGCCCTCGGCATCAGGTCAAGCGCTCAGCAATAAACACCCCTTGCGACGAAGCCGAGGAGCCAGTCGTCCTACCCCTGTCAGAAGAAGTCGCCTGCTTAGCCAACCTCCTGCAGGCACTAGTGAGCCAGAACAGCCCCAGGTGACGCCCCAAACAACCCCAGACCAAGATAGTGGACGGGATGTATACGACCAACCTGGCTTTGACAGTGACCTTCATTCAGACCCGCTTTCTGCACCCGACTCCGACACGAGAAATAGCGACGAAAAACAAGAAAATGGCTCGCAGGCATTAGATTCCGGGGACTTGAAAAAAAGAGAAGACAACCCCGAAAGTGAATACGGACCCAGCGCTAAGGATGACCTCCAAAGACGCCACGACGAAGCGCGCGAGCGCCTTGGCCTCGGATATACTGGCGACCCAGACGAACTACCAGATGACATGCGTAAGCGCAACAAGGGCTATAGAAGCAAGTCGCGCCTAAAACAGCGCCTGGCCATAGCATCGGCAGTGGGCGGTGGTGGCATAGCCGCCGGCATTATAGCTTTCATGCTGCTTATGCCTCTTAAAATTCATTCTTTTGTAGCCCTGATTCAAGGAGAAGCATCTGCCGCGGCTGTAAATGCTATGCAAAAGCAGACAGGCAATATGCTAAGTGATTACATGAGACATTCTGTAATTGCCGCCCTGAACAAACCTGGCTGCCAATCCACAATCGACCCCGGTTGCGTTGTGGTGTCACGCGGCACTAATCCGGTAAGTAAGCTGTACGCAGCCTGGTCGCAAGACAAAATGCAACAAAAACTTGCTACGAAGTACGGGATTGTCATGGGATACGACAGTAGCGCCAAGCGCTACTATATGAGCATTGGCGGCCACCTTAGCGACCCTGCGCAATTTGAAGAGTTCCGTAATGGCACTAGAAGCCTATACGACATGGATATGAAGGGTATGTCGAGAGCAAAAGTTCGTTATACTATCATGAACGCTTTCGAGAATGAGACGCTTTGGAAACGCGTGTACCATCGCTATACATATGGCAAGCTGCTAGAAAAACGCTTTCACATCAAGCGTTGTGTTATCGCTTGTGATGTCCGCGACAAGTTTAATGATTCCAAAGATGCTAAATTACTTGCTGGGAAAGCATTTCTAGCTCAAAAAGTCGCTGGTGTGGTGAGTGAATCATATGGGCTTCTTATAGATTGTATGCTCGATATTGATCTATGTAGCAGCAAGATAGAGGTAGGGACCAATGAGACAAGCGAACCGAAATCAGCATTTCAGCGCAACCTTGACGATAAACTGAATGCTTACATTGCCGCTCACGGTGTCGCCAAGCTTTCGACTATAATCGAACGATCGAAAGGCATAAAAGAACTAGGGATAAGTGGCTACATGACAAAACAAATCGCTTCGAGGATAGCATTGAAGCTTGGTGGCGAAGGAATAGAAGAACTTACGGGAAAGGTTACGACAAAAATAATCGGCAAAGCTGTACCGGTTATAGGTTGGGTGTCGCTTGCTATCACCGTCAAACATTTTTTGCAAGTATTTCCCGGTGTTATGGAGGGTGTGGTTTATGGCATGAATTCGCAAGCTGCCGTTGCGCTTTTCGCAACCTATCAATCCCACGATAGCGAAATCATAAGTTCACATACAGACCTGATTGAATCCGGGGCTCTTGCGGATACTCTTAGCGAAGACCAAGATATGACCAGCCATCCAGTCTATGGCAGGCTGACCGGTACGACGGTCGCGGGGAGCGGTGGCTTTACGGATACTATCGCAAACCTTCTATCTAGCCCGGCGTATGCGGCTACACCAACTAGTGGAATATTTAAATGCGATAACGGTAAGCCGGTTGCAGCAGACAAAGAGCTTTGCACCGAAGAACCCCTGACCGCTATGTCCGATGTTGCTACCAAAATTCAGTATGGCCTAGATAGCCCCATATACAAGGCAATGTTTACGCCAACCCTGTTTGACCCTATACTTAACGTGCTAAATGACGCCTACAATTGGCTTTTGGGCATACCCAGCGAGATTGTCGTCAAAGGATTGATGGCGCTATGTATCGGACCGTGCGACTCGGCACTACAAACGTTAGCGGCAAAAGGAGCAGAGTTACTTCAGTGGTTTGTTAGCTTCATAAAGCCAAATCCCTTCGAGAAGCTCTCGGGGGGAAGAATAATGGCCATGAGTACAGCGGGCGCTAGAGTTGGGTATCAAAAGTCTTCTATGCTTGATTTGGGCGCCGGCCCATCAACAGCGGCGCGTTATGTAGAAATTCAGAATGAAAGAATCGCATATGAAAAATACGATTTTGAAAGTAAGTCGTTCATTGGTCGAGTAATAGATACCGACACGCCATATTCATTGGTCTCACAGGTTGCACTTAATACGCGTGGGCCCTCCTATGTAGCGGATGGCACTGTGGCAACGTTATTAAGTAACCCATTCGGTAAGCTAGCCGTTGCCTTTTCTGGCGTAATGCCTACTCAAAGTGCCTTTGCACAGCCCACAACCACATCGCCCAGCGCAACTAGCGATGAGTTTGGTATAAAATATTTCGTCTACGAAGATCGTGACATACCACTTGAGTCAGAGAAGTACTGGGACGATCATTGTGAAGGTCGGGATTTTAAATCGGAGTTTTATAGCAGCATGAAAGAAGATAAACCTACGGGCGAGGCAGTTGCCACACGAAGCGAACCGTGCATGCTTATAGAGAAAGCTCTGGTTGCGGCGGGAGCAAAATACGATGCGCAGTTCATACCCGCAGATAGCGATAACGAGGTTGCGGGAGGTAGCATCTCGGGTATAGCCACTGGCAGCACAATAGAGCTTGCCAAGCAGATAAACGATAGCCCTAACATCTCATTCCAGACCAGCCAAGGCGAAGCGTATTTCCAGGACATTGTAAGAACCGGCAGGCAGGATAGTTGCGGCGGAAACACCATCGACCCACGCCTCCTGGGCACCATTCTTGCATTATCACAAAAATACAAGCTAGTCCTTGGGGTGTTTATAGACGGGCATAGCTGCAACAATGGCTATCATCCACGCGGCATGGCCGTTGACATAAATGGAGTGAATCCTCTGAGTGGCGAGGGTGGAACAGGGAACAGAATCGAATGGGTGGCAAGCGAGCAAACCATATTACGCCAATTCTTTATCGATGCTTCGTCACTTTTATCACAGGGCGGGGGCGGAGGACTTGGACAACAACAGTGCATAGCGGGCGCACCACCAAAGATGCCAGCCAATGTGTCGCTATTCGTAGATACTTGTAATCACATACATATGGATGTGGGGGTCCGCTAATGGGTAGAAAAAAATCATCGAAATTTTGTTCTTTTGTATCTATCGTGATAGTTATTGTTTTGAGTGTCAATATGGTTATGGTATTACCCGTTTCCAAAACCTGGGCTATGGATTGTCCAAAGGGAATGGCTCAACTTGATTGTGATGCAATATTTGGTGGGTGGGAGAACTGGGTACCGGACGATGGTTGCGGGAGCAGTGCTTCGGCCGCAAGTATCATTACCACATCGCTAACAGGCAAGAACAATCAAGAAAAAGCGTATAACTATTTCGTTCAAAATCTAGACCTTACACCGGTACAGGCTTCGGTAATAGTGGGGGTGATTATGGAGGAGGGTGGGCAAAACCTCTCAACGACCGCCGTAAATCCATCAAGCGGCGCATACGGTATCGCACAGTGGCTTGGAGCCCGCTTATCGGAACTAACTAAGTACGCAACCGAAAATAAAACCACCCGCAGCGATTTAGGGATACAGCTAGCATTTATAGCAAAAGAGCTAAACTCAACACATAGCTCTAGCCTTACAAAGTTAAAAACGCTCACTACTAGTGATGAAGCTAGCATTAATCAAGCAGTGTATGATTTTGAGGCAACCTTTGAAGTCTCTGGGCACATGCGTATACCTGAGCGCCAAGCTAATGCAAAATATATCTTTACTACGTTCGGCAATGGTGTTGTTGCGGCTACCGTCGACTCTGGTGCGCAGAACGTAGCGTCCGCCGACCTAAATTGCGCGTCTGCTGCGGTTGCATCTGGCTCCTGCAACGTAACCGCACCCGTCACGGGAGCTGGCGGAAACGGACATCAGCTTTCCCAAACAGAGCTAGAACAAATCTATGGCGCTCCAGGTACCGCAAGCTCTCACCCCGAGATAGCCGCAAAACTGGTAGATGTGGATTTCCTTGGAAAAACGGTTAAAATACACCAACTTGCATCTGGTTGCTTAAGCGCTGTCGCAAATGAAATAAAAACCAATGGCAGCACTTATAAAGTTCGTATGATGGGTTGCTATAGATTTGACGGGAACGGAACTGGCCAAATAGGTTTACGCAGCTACCATACCTATGGTGTCGCCTGCGATATAAACTGGGATACAAACCCTTATACAACAGCCTCTTCTGCACCATATGACTTGCCCCGAGCATTTATAGATGCCTTTAATCATCATGGTTTCTCGTGGGGTGGCGATTGGAATAGCATAAAAGACTATATGCACTTTGAATTTAACGGAATTAAGCCATAGGGACTACCATGCAACCAGACGACGAATTAGCACGACGTAGAAAAAAAATTATCTTTGGTTTGATTGTGTCTATTTTTCTTATAATTGCCCTGCAGCTTTTATGGAAGTATATACATACCGGAAAGCTTGTACTTTCAAGCGACGAAAGTGTCAGTTTCGTGGTAACAAACAAGGCCAATGAAGAAGTGTATGCTGGAGATAAAAACGTCACAGTTTCTCTACCCACTGGATTGTATACTATCACGGCGACCAACCGAACATCATCCATACAGCGGCAAGCAGTCGTAAAAGGCAATAAAACCACTGAAGTTCGCATGCTATTCCCTAAAGAATCGCAGCTTGAACCTTCTTTAAGTTTACCTGTGAGTAATTTGTTTGTAAACGGCGGTGAGTTGCTATACCGAAGCACAACATCTGGCAGGGTGATTCATATATCCAACAACAAAACTTACTCTCAGCCGATAAATCGATCTTACACCTCCGTGGTTTTCACCTCCACCAGCACGGGTTATGGGCTGGGAACAGATGGTCTTTTGTACCATTTCAACATTGCTACCTCCAAAGAAAACGTGGTGCGATCTCTAGATAGTTCGCTAGGTATCGCAATAGATGTCTCGCCCAACGGGACGACGTACGTAGCAAACGGCAAGGGTGTTTATGTGCTTAATTCAAACGATACTTTAAAAAAGATTTACACCTCAGATTTCCAGACTACACCCGGACTAGTAGCCGGAAATAGTAGCTTGGCCCTTGTTGGAACTACAATCACAACATTCGAAGATGCTCCAGTCATAGCTCAAACTTTAGAATTTATATCTGTCGATGGTAAGAGAATTGGCTCGGTCGAGCCAACGGTTTCGGACTCACAAAATCAAGAAGTCGGTGTAGCCTGGTCTCCCGATGAAAAGCAAGTAGCCATTACGGATGTTGCCGGAGTTAGCCTTTATGATAGTAACCTAAAAAAGCTTACCGCCGTAAGCACGCGTCCTAGTACTAAGCCGGTGTGGCTCTCTGACCACGAGCTGGTGTATAGCAATGAAAGTAGTATACGCAAATACAACACAACGGATGAACTTGATAGTCAGTTTGCCCTCATGGCGCTAGACAAATCTATCCAGGAGTTGGTAGTTGATATGAGTCGCGATTATTTATACGCCGTAGTCTCTATGGGTGATAAAACCACAACCTATCGCGCACCATTAAAAGGACAGACCCTGGATCAAACTTCATTTCGTTTAGCTCCTTACATGCCTATGTTATTAAGTGATGAGTGTGATGTGAATTATATAAACACAAACGGGCTTTCTCTACTCTTACTGACTGACCAGGAGTCTGCCAGTCTCTGCCAGTCAACAACACAAACTACACTACAAAAATATGGGCTTCCGACAACCATTCCAATACAGACTGTTTTGTAGGTAGTATTACTGAGTACTGCCTGTCGACAGGGGAATGATAGAGCTGTTTGTGAAGTGCTTTACCACTATATCTGCGTCGGTGGTGGTTAAAAAAGTTTGATATGCGCTCAGATAAGTAGTCAGCGCTCGACGACGAGTGCCATCCAGCTCACTAAACACATCGTCTAGTAGTAGTATGGGTTTGGTGTTTGTGGCAGTCTCGATCTCTAGTAGCTCTAAAACCTTGAGCACTAGTGTGGCGGTGCGCACTTCACCCCTAGACGCCAAAAGGTGGATTGGTGTATCACCAAAATATATTTGCATATCTTCACGGTGTGGACCATATGAAGTAAAGCCTCGCACAAGGTCTTTTGAGAGGTTTGCTTCTAGTAGTCTGAGGAGTTGAGACTCATAGTCTTCGGTGGAGAAACGGCTTTCATAACGCACGGAAATGTCTGTTTTGTTGTGTGACAATCCGTGATATAGCGAGCCTATATCTTTGTTTAGCCGCTCTACTAGTTCAGCCCGTGAACGATGTATAACCGCACCCAATTCGCTCAGCCGCAAATCCCAAGGAAAAAAGTCTTGTGAGCCAGCGCGCTGATGCTTAAGAAGGGCATTGCGCTGTGCAAGTACACGCTTGAAATTCCTACGAAAACTCGCATAGCCCGGCTTGGTCTGCTCAAGAATATCATCTAAATACGTTCTGCGACCCTCTGGGTTGCCCTGTAGTATTAAAAGGTGGTTGGGCTCAAACAATACGGTTGGTAGTTGTTTTATCAAAGGTAGTCGCGCGTGCTGTTTGCCGTCTATTTCAAAACTCTTTTTGGCGGGCATGCCTGCACGAAGTTTAACTGTCCGCACAGCATCACCTATGTACGCATCGAGTCGCGCCCATTCGGCACCAAAATAGAGCAGGTCGGCATCGCTCACTCTATACGACATACCTTGTGCTATAACTAAAAGCGCCTCAAGCAGATTCGTCTTGCCACTACCGTTCGGGCCAACGATAATATTCACCCCCTCGCCAAACTCAAACGAGGCGTCGTCGTAGGAGCGGAAGTGTTGGAGAGAAATTGAGGATAGCATAGGGGAGTTGGTAATTAGGGGTTAGTAATTTGGCAGCATTGTATTAACTTGAGGCTTTATTTTGTTAAGGCGCGGATTAGACTGTGTGGTGGTTTTTAGGGCTGTCGTCGAAAGTTCTGTGAGTCGACTACAGGATTCTTTTGAAAAAATATGCCTGTCATGGGCTATGATGATCTGGTTTAGCAGTTCATATATTGAACCTCTTGCGATCACGTAGAAGTGTTTCTTGTCGGGGATAGTTTGCCTACCAAACCCCTCGGCGATGTTTGACATAACCGATATAGCTGCTTTCTCCATTTGCTGACGCAGTGTATTATATTCGTACAGCGCTTCGCAAGCCTCAAAAACTGCCAATACAAATGTATGAGCTGTCTGCCATGCAATAAGCTGTTGAGGTATCTGAATGCCTGTATCATCTTTCATATATACAGTATAGCCTCTTTGTTACCTTCAACCGCCAATTTCAAATTGCCAACCCCTAGTCCCTTAGGACTTACACTAGATAGTGTAGTCTGCGGTGCTCGGTTTTCACCCGGAATGTGTGCTGTTTTACGCAAGTCTTTTTAGCTTTTTAGGGGCATGATGATGTGCTTGTAGTCCTCTTTGTCTGGGTCGGTCAGCAGCACCGCTTCAAGCTTGCCGTTAAAGCCTATTTGCACCTCTTTGCCGTTCATGGCTTGCAGGGCATCGAGTAAGTAGCGTGAATTTAGGGTGATCGAGCCGGAGCCAACCGCCTTAACGCTGGTTGTCGCATTGTTTTCACCCAGTTGTGAGGCAACGGCCCGTATCCATATACTCTCGCTCGCCTCGTCAACGCTCAGCACTATACTGCCAGCGCTTTCGCGTGCAAACAGGCTCGCTACCTTGGTGATGTTTATGAGTTCTGCACGCGACAGTGTGGCAGTAGTCGCAAACGAAGCAGGGATAAGACGACGATATTCCGGGTAGCTCCCCTCTATGAGACGCGCTACTAGCTCTACATCCGAAACCTGGAATAAAACCTGCTGTTCATCACACACCACTTCAATATCACCGTTATGGTCTCCAATAATCCGCAGCACATCGTGCAGTGCGGTGGCGGGTATAAGCAGCTTAACTTCTAATTCATTTTCCATGAGATACTTCTCTGCTAGGCGGTAGCTGTCTGTACTCGCGACAAAGAGACCTTTGTCGATAGATTGAAAGAGCACCCCGGTAAGTACCGGCCTACTTTCATCGTTCGATGCCGCAAACACCACCTGCTGCAACGCCTCCTTGAGGGTTGCCGCAGGAACTTGCCAACGAACGCCTTTTTCGATTGCGGGCATAACCGGAAATTCTTCAGCACTTACGCCATTGATGACCGACTTATATTGGCCGCTATTTATCTTGAGCCGCGTGTCATCCTGCTCGAGCTCTATGACACCGCCCGGAAGGCCGGAAACAAGATCTTGGAGCAGGCGAGCTGGCACGGTCAGAGACCCTTCTTGTTGCACTTGGGCGCCAACGAAACTCGAAATAGCAATATCGAGGTTAGTGGCTGCTAGTTTCAGGCGACTACCTTCGACACTTAGTAACACATTCGCAAGAACAGGTAGGGTACCCCGTGTGTTAGCAACACGAGCGACGTAGTTCAATGCTTTTGAGAGATTTTCTTGAGTAACCTTAAGTTTCATAGCGTATCTCCTGACCTTTCCTTATGACTAATAGTTTTTTAAGTAATTTGTAGCATCTAGTTATAGGCGCTGTGGATAGTGGGGATAACAATCTTCTAACAGATAAAAATCGGACAACAGGGCGGTGGATTACTATATGGATAATCTGGGGGCGCAAAGGGGTATATATAGGCCAGTTGCCCACAGTGTTGGTGTTACGCGAATAGGGTGGGGGTAAATCTAGGCCGTAGCCCACAGCTCTATTCGCAAGTTTTACACAATCCGTGCACAGAGTGTGATGATGGTTAAAAACGGAGGTGTCTGAAGGGGTAAGACTATACATATAGCTTGTCCCGTATGTCTTGAAGGGCAGTACGAACAGTAGGGTCTAGATTTGCTTCTTTTTCGATTTTCTCTACTGAGTGGATAGCGGTCGTGTGGTCTTTACGCCCAAGTTCATGAGCAATCTTGGGAAAACTCAAATGTAGTTCGCTGCGTAAAAGATACATAGCAATCTGGCGTGGCACCACGATATCTTTGTCACGCTTTGGACCCAATATGTCCTCGAGAGGAATCTGATAATACTTTGCGCACCGCTCAACAATCTGACGAGCGCTGAGGTGTTTTGGCCGGCCGCGGGCACCGCCGAGCAGCCCAGATACGATGGCAAGGTTCGGAGAAAGATCCCGCATTTCGCAAAAAGCTATGACTTGGTTCAGAGCGCCCTCAAGCTCGCGAATATTGGTTTGAAACTGTGTCGCCAAAAAATCTACCACGTCGGCCGGAAGTTCCATGTCTTTATTCTCAGCCTTGGTTTGGATGATAGCGCAGCGAGTTTCAAAATCGGGGTTTTGCATATCTATGCTCATACCCCACACAAAACGACTACGTAGGCGGTCTTCTAGTGTTGGAATGTCGCGAGGTGGTTTATCGCTGCTGATTATCATCTGTTTATTTGCTTGGTGTAGGGCATTGAAGGTGTGAAAGAACTCCTCCTGTATTTTTTCTTTGCCAGCAAAAAACTGGATATCATCTATGATGAGTACATCGGCGCCGCGGTAAAACCCAGCGAAATCGGTGTTTTTCTTAAAGCGCAGGGCGTCGACAAATTCTTGCACGAACTGTTCGCTCGATATATATACAACGCGGGCGTTAGAGCGCTGCGCAATCACCGCGTTGCCGACGGCTTGTATGAGGTGGGTTTTGCCTATACCAACGCCACCATACAAAAACAGGGGGTTATATTTTGTGCCAGGCTCGGCCGCCACCGCCTGGCAAGCTGCATAGGCGAGTTCGTTGCCGGCGCCAACCACAAAGTTTTCGAAAGTGTATTTTTCATTTAGTCCCTGGCGATACGTATGAGTAAGCGGGCTTGTAACGTGAGGTCTATCCTCCAATAAACGAGTGGGTCTACCCGCTTTCTTTTGGGCGGCCAGCATTCCCGAATCACTGCCTCGTCCAGCACGGCCAGGAGCTAAGGCTTGAATTTTAAATTCTAGAGCTGGAACCGAAAAGCCGTTTTTCTGCAAGGAATCAGCTATTGTCTTCAGATACTTTTTCTCGAGCTGGTTTTTTATAAATACATTCGGCACGCCTACGACAATCTTTTCGTCGGAATGCTCTATGAGGTGGGTGTTTTTGAACCACGTTACATAATTGGCTCGTGATAAAGATATTTCTAGATCTCCGAGCACTGTCTGCCAAACTCTATCCTCTTGCGTGATACTCACGATTATCTTGTCCCTCCAGACTGTGTATAACTATAAAACAAAAAGGGTAAAGTTTTCCACAATATTTTCTACAACTATTTTGTCAAGCCATAAGCACTAAAATAGGGGTGTAGTTATCCACAGTAAATAATCACCCCTGTAAGGTTGTGGAAAACACTAGGAAAAGGGGGATAACTTTGCTATACTATGGCGCGAAGAGCAAATTTTAATGGCCACGATGTGAGCAAATCGCTGCTGTGATATACTGCACACAAAGGAAAGTACAGAGGTAATTACTATGCCAAAGCGAACAAACCAACCAAAGAAGCGCCAACGCTCCAAAGAACACGGCTTCTTAAAGCGAATGGCCAGCAAGGCGGGACAGACAGTGTTGAAGCGTCGTCGTAATAAAGGTCGCGCGCGCCTTAGCCATTAATCAGGAAGACGGGGGTGCTGGCACGCAATAATCGCTTTCACGGTAGCCGCGCAATTCAGCGGCTGTATAAGGCCGGAAAAGCGGCTCGAACTAAATTTCTGGGCTTGAAATATAGCACCACTACAGGGGATTTTCGGGCAGCGGTAGTAGTAAGTCGAAAGGTGCACAAGTCTGCAGTAGTGCGCAACCGCATTAGAAGGCGGTTGTATGAAATTTTGCGAGCAAAACACGGAAGTAATCTACGCGGCGTGGAGATACTAATCACCGTTTTTGATGCCCAAGTTGCGCTAGTGACGACAGATGAGCTACAAAAAGAGGTTGCTACATTGTTGTCAAAAGCGCGGTTGCTATCTGGCGAGAACCAGAAGCGTGCTATAGTGGATGTAAACAGGTTACGCACCCCTGGTGCGTCTAATGGAAGGAAGTAGCGGGATGTTTACAACATTTGTTGTCCAACCCATTTTTAATCTCCTGGTGCTCATTTATGCCCTTATCCCGGGCCATAACTTCGGTTTGGCGATTATATTATTTACCATTGTCATACGTCTGCTTATGTGGCCGCTTGTAAAAAAGCAGATCCGACAAGCGAAAATTACCCGCCAGTTACAACCAGAGCTCAAGCGTATCAAAAAAGAGGCCAAGGGTGATCGCCAACGCGAGTCGCAGATGATGTTGGAGCTTTACAAAGAGCGGGGTGTAAACCCATTTGGCATGTTACCAACCCTCATCGTACAGGCGGTCGTTTTGTTTGGGTTATATATGGGCTTAATAAAGGTCATAAAGCATAGTGACGAAATAGTAAAATTTGCATATGAGCCTCTCCAGCGCCTTCCATGGATGGAGCATTTGGCGGCAAATATACAGAGCTTTGATAACTCTCTGTTTGGAATTATTGACCTAGCCCGGCCCGCACTAAGCCAGGGCGGGGTATACTGGCCGGCGCTCCTGCTTGTATTCTTGAGTGCGGGCATTCAGTTCTTGACCAGCCGCCAGCTCATGCCTGTAGATAAAGAAGCACGCAAACTAAAGCACATCTTAAAAGCCGCCGCCGATGGGCAGCAGGCTGACCAAACGGAGGTAAACGCCGCTGTTGGCCGAAGCATGCAGTATTTTATACCGATCATGGTTCTTTTGTTTACGGTTAACCTTGCCGCTGCACTCAGCCTATACTGGTTCGTAGGTGGTGTAGTTGCCTATATACAACAACGTCGCGCCCTGGCGGAAGAGGGCGAAGACCTGATGGTTGCCGCAGACAAACCCGCGCCAGCTAAACAGGTCGCACGAACAGAAAGGGGCAGCAAGATTACCCTTTCGAACACTCCCGAAGCCGAAATAGTAAGCTCTCCATCAAAACCAAAATCCGCACAATCACCAGCAAGTCGTAAAAAGAAACGGAGGTGATAGCAATGAATAATGATATAGAGGCGGCAATCCAATATGCAAAGAAGTACCTTGAGGATCTGCTGTCCTTTTTTGGACTGAATACCGATGTGTACGCGACCACTGAAGACGATGAAGTAATTGAGCTAAACATTCCATCGACCCATCTGAACGGCTTTTTGATCGGACAACATGGCGAGACTATGCGTGCCATGCAACTACTTGTGGGAAGTGCGCTTAAGAACCAAGATTTTACCGTCTGTAGGGTAAATATAGACGTTGCCGACTACAAAAAACATCGAGCCGACCGTCTGGCCGAAACTGCAGAGGGCTGGATTAAAAAGGTTAAGGAAACAAGTGAGCCTTACGAATTAAAGCCTATGAACGCAGCGGATAGGCGCACAGTGCACCGGGTAGCCTCGGAGGCGGGTTTGCTCAGTGAATCGGTAGGCGAAGGGCGGGACAGGCATATCGTTCTCAAGCCAGCGGCGGAATAGATAATGAGTATTTTGTCGTTTAGTGGCAATAGGCGAAAGACACGGCAAAAAGTAGTGGTAATTGGTGGTGGAACGGGCAGTCACGAGGTATTAGCCGGGCTTAAGAATGTAACCAACGACATTACCGCACTGGTCAATATGTGTGATGATGGCGGCTCAACAGGTCGGTTGCGACACGATTATGACGTCATGCCTCCGGGCGACCTTCGGCAATGTCTGGTGGCTCTGGCGAATGACACCGTAGCTGCCGGTTTGTTTGCATACCGTTTCGAGGGGGGCGAACTTGCCGGTCATCCCGCGGGGAATATAGCACTTGCCGCGCTGGAAAAACAACACGGGATAGTCGCGGCCGTCGAAGTCGCAGGGCGCATGCTCGATATCGCTGGTCGTGTTTTGCCAGCTACAATCACACAACACCAGCTTGTTATGCAGGACGGAAATGAAACAATTCGCGGGCAAGAAGCGGTGCGATTGCATGTCATTCATGAAAAATCGGTCGATTTACATCTGGAACCGAACGCCGCGCTTCATCCGGAGGCAGCCCAAGCGATTTCAGAAGCCGATATAGTCGTCATAGCACCAGGAGGTCTCTATTGGACGCTACTGCCAGTGCTGTCGCTAGAGGGCATGGCTGAAGCGCTGCAGCAAACGCCCGGTAAGGTTATTTGCGTCGTTGACCTTATGAATAGGCCCGAGCAGCACCAGGGGTGGCACGTTGTGGACTATGTGAAGGCAATGGGCAAGCTTATTGGCGAGGACACAATAGACACTGTGCTGTATAACAATCGCCCCATAACTGAGGAGCTTCGGCTACGTTATGCCACGGCAGGGGAGATGCCCGTAGGGATTGCATCCGAGCGCTTCTCGGAACTTAATGCGGTATCGGTAGGGGCGGATCTGGTTGCAGTTACGCCCGACGGCCAAGATAAAGCTGATACAGCCATACGTCGTACACTAATCCGGCACGATGGAATCAAGACGGCCGCAGCCATACAGTCCTTACTCTAGGGCGTAAGGCTTTTATCTGACCACCATCACCACCTTGACGCGCGCGATTTATAACAAAATGTGTACGGCCGTACACATTTTGTTATAAATAAGACGTATTCTCGGCATTTTGTTCGATTTGCGCCAATAAGAATAGGCGAGAGATGCTCGGGGAGGGGTAAGAAGTATAGCAGAAGAATATAGTTGTATAATATAACAAAGTAATGTATAATATGTTTTAATAATGTGTTGAGGTAGGGAAGTGCGTCAAAAATTCTCCTATATTTTATGCTTAGTTACGTTGCTGCTGCTGGTGGTGGTGGGTGGCGTGGCCGCATCGGGCGCGAACCGGGTGTTGTGGCTTAGTGCGGAAAATCCGACCGTCGCCGAACTTTTGACTCTACCGAGCGACGAGGAGCCGCTGAGCAAAAGCTACGACTGTGATCCGCAGGTCGTAAATGGCATAAGTGCATGCGTATATGACTCCCCGTTCGGTAGGGTCGCCAGGGGTATATTGGTTGATGGACCGAAGGGCCCCCTGACCTACGAATACACGAATGGCGGCGCGGTAATGCCAAGCGTGCCAAATCGCCCCAGCATGCTTATAACTGAGACGAACCCGCGCAACTGGACGTATGGCAAGTCTATACAGATTGGCACTTACGACTCGGCTGCCCTGCAATACAAAGAAAGGTATGGTCTACCAACTATCAAAACGTATGTCTACAGTGGTCCCACTGGAACGGTATTGACTGCACCCGATGGCACAGTTCTGAATTTTGGGGCTGGCGACATTGCCTATTCTGCCAACGGCAAGTGGATGGTAGCGGTATTGAACGGCGGTGGTATAATTCGCTACGATCTCGATACTTTGCAAGGAAAGGTGCTGGCATGGGACGCGCAAGGCTACAGCACTTCGGCCGCTCATAACAAAACAAATAATCTGGCGGTAAGCAACGACGGGCGTTTCGTAGCCGTGACACAGTCGGTGTCGACTACAGACGGCACGCGACCCTCGCTGCGGGTGTACGACGCGGAAAGCTGCAAAGACCAGTATGCCTACAAAGCGGTTGCGAGTAATGCGTGCGAGTACAAAGATCTTTGGACGGGTGAATATCGAACCGGCAATTCCCAGGGGTTACGCGATATGCTGCCGACGGCTGAATATCCTCGCCGGATTAGATTTCCTGCCACCGACACGATAACTTTTGACACGATATTTAACCGTACTAGTACGGCATCATACAGCGTAGCGCGCTTCAGGGCAAAAGCTGGTGTTGCTTCTGGGCGTGAATATGTGGGCTTGCTCGGGATGGGTGACTCATATATATCTGGCGAGGGCGCCTCGGGGACATATTTTGAAGGTACGGACACCAAGCAGAATAAGTGCCATTTATCATGGTTTTCCTACCCCTTCCGCATAGGTGCCAAGCAGTTCCCGTATGGCCGGTCGGTCGCCTGCTCGGGTGCTA
>JAEUQV010000029.1 GCA_016789655.1 Candidatus Saccharimonadota bacterium | reverse complement strand
TTGACCAACAGGGGTAGGGGTGGTAGAATGTACTGACTATTAACTCAGCTCGCGTCCTAGCAAGTGGCTTGTGAGTGCGGGCTTTAACCAAAGGAGTGTTTCTAGTGAATAACTACGAAATCGCTATTTTGTTCGACCCAGACCTAGAAGTAGATCTGGCCAAAGCAACCGAGAAGGTCGAAAAGATTTTGACCGATAACGGTGCCACCATAAAAAACGTCGATAACTGGGGCAAGCGTAAGCTTATGTACCCCATAAAGAAGCACGACAGCGCTGTATACGTTTTCTACACGGTCGACATGCCTGGTGCGAGCGTACGCAAGGTTGAATACACGTTCAACATTACCGATGAAGTCATACGTTTTCTCGTCGTTCGTCCAGACCTAAAGGCTATCGCCAAGGCAGACGCCGAAAAGGCACGCAAGGCTGAGCAAGCCGCAAAGCGCGCTGAGCATGGCGACAAAGAGGAAGACGAAGAGTAGTTAAGAAAGAAGTGAGAATTGTGATTAGAGAAGTGGGAATGAAAATAAGATTCTCCAATCCCAATTCACCTCTCTCAATTCATTAAGATTCTGGAGGAATTCTACAATGGCTAAGATTTTTAAACACCGCACAGACGTAGCATATTTTGACTACAAAGATTTCAAGACGTTACAGCGCTATGTTGATCAGTACGGTCGTATCGAGTCCCGCAAAAAAACGGGGCTTACCGAAAGCGAGCAGCGCCACTTGGCTGTTGCTATCAAGCGTGCTCGACACATTGCGCTGTTGCCGTTCGTAGCAACCGCATAAACGAATAACGATTAGAGAATTGTGATTTGAGAATATGGCTGCAAAGTCTTTTAGAGATTTGCGCGTTTGGCAGATAGCCGAAGATTTTTGTGTTGAAGTGTATTCAATAACGGATATGTTTCCTAAACATGAAGTGTTTGGGCTGACTTCACAGTTAAGACGCTCTATTATTTCGGTGCCATCAAATATCGCTGAAGGGTTTGGACGTCGTTTTGCTAAAGAAAAGGATCAATTTTACCATCATGCTCTTGGCTCTTTATATGAAGCCGATACACAGTTAGGGATAGCACGACGGCTGGGCTACTTAGAAGAATCTGTCTATGGTTCCGCGTTGGCTCGTATCGATGAGTGCCGGTCAACACTACTAAAGCTCATTCAAGTAAATAGGCAAAAATTCTCTAATCACTAATCTCAATTCCCAATTCTCTGCTTGACGCGTTGCGGCAAGCAGAGTAGTTTGAATAGTACAAATGTAATGAGGACATAGTTTCCTCGGAAGGGAGTTGCCACATGGCACGTAGTTTCAACCAAGTAATCTTAATGGGGAACCTTACCCGGGATCCAGAACTTCGCCAAACACCCAATGGCCAGAACGTCTGTAGCTTTAGTCTGGCTCTTAACCGCTCGTACAAGGGCGCTGACGGTAATTGGCAAGAAGCGACTGACTATATCGATATCGTGGCCTGGGGGCCATTAGGAGAACGCGTAGCGCAATATTTGAGCAAAGGCCGCCCATGCCTCGTCAATGGCCGCTTGCAAAGCCGTAGCTGGGAGCAAGACGGCCAGAAGCGCAGCAAAGTAGAGGTAAATGCCCAAGATGTCACATTTCTCGGCGGTGCCGGTGGAGGTGATGGCGGTAGTAATGGTGGTGGCTACCAGAGCGGTGGCTACCAAGGCGGTGCATCGAGCGGAAGCGGGTCATCACGACCCGCTCCCAAGAAAAAGGATGACGTTGTCATAGAAGACGTCGGCGACGAGCCCATCAATCTCGACGACATCCCATTTTAAGTGATGTACGGATTATCAATGTATGAGGTTTAATACTATTAGCTTCGCTTGCAAATGATTACGTTTAACTATACTATAAAATAGTATTTGTTATATAGCAATGTTTTGTGAGTTTTTGGCCAATTAGGCTTAGGCTAATTACGCAAATAATCGTACAAACTACAGCAATGAATGTAACTAGTTCCATACAGCAAATAGACCGGCAAATAAAAGGTATCCTCCGCGGAATCGATACCGACAATTTGGCCCGAGAAGAAAAACAGTTTATACAAAAGCTGAAGCTAGCATGCAATGAAGTAAAGCTAGACTTACGAGACTACGAATATGCGCAAACCCGTGAGGAGCAATTAAAGTGGGCAAAGCTTGCCCGTCATAATTTGATTGCTCTCGAAAGGTATATCTTAGAATTGCCTGCTTTTTTCCTACCTGTAGACGTGGCTGAACTGAGCGCAAAAATAGATGAACTAAAGGGGAGATTACGCTAGTATGAATTTTGGCGAACAACCACACCGAATGCTTACTCCTGAGCAATCTTTAATTATGATGGAGTGGATAAGAGTTATGTACGGAAACCGGCCAGATATAGATATGCCGGGCTATGTATCTTCGAGAGACAGCAATGAGCTAGCAGTGTTCATCGGAGGCCTTGCTCGTGGCTTGGCTGAAGGAGGAGTAACACCCTTTGTGGCAGCGGACGTCTCGAAGGTAGATATACAGATAGCAGATCCTGCCGCATAGCGCAGCAACAGTACGCTGGCGCTATATGAATGACCGCATTGTTCAGGATACAATAAGATGAAGTATATTAAATTGGAGAAAAGAGTATGGCGTTAAGTATTACGAATCTTAAAAAAGGGGTGGTGTTTCAGCTGGAGGGCGAGCCGTATCGTGTGGTTGAGTACAACCAGAAGGTGATGGGGCGGGGTGGTTCCATCGTGAATGTGCGCATAAAGAGCTTGCTCGATGGCAAAGTACTCGAAAAAACCTTTAAGGGCAACGAGCAGCTCGAGAGTGCCGATGTCACGACGCAGAGCGTGCAGTATCTGTATAACGACGGTAGCCTCTATTACTTTATGAACCAAGAAACGTTTGAGCAGTTTGAAATCTCTGCCGACTTGGTTGGAGACGGGGCAGGTTACATAAAAGAAGGGGATATAATCCAACTGCAGTTTTTTAACGGGCAGGCTATAAGTGTTGAGCTACCGAAAAACGTTCCGCTTCTCGTCACCTACACAGAAAACGCCGTAAAAGGTGACACTAGCAGCTCTATAACTAAAGATGCCACCCTTGAAACCGGCATTACCATAAAGGTTCCCGCTTTCATCAAGCAAGGCGATGTCATTTCTGTCGACACATCCAACGGTGCATACCGCGAACGAGTGAAGGAATAGGTTGTCTAAGTGTCATCCTGAACTTGTTTCAGGATCCATACGTTTATGAAAAACTATTATGTATACATCCTAGCTAGTAAAGCTCGTGGTACGTTGTATGTAGGCATATCGAACAGTCTAGAGCGGCGGTATTTTGAGCACGTAAATGCGCAAAATCCCAACTCATTTTCAGCGAGGTACCGTGTTAAACGACTTGTGTATTTTGAACAGACAGATAGTATTGAAGTAGCCATTCACCGGGAAAAACAGTTAAAAAAATGGCACAGGCAATGGAAAATTAACCTCGTAGAGTCTACAAACCCTGCTTGGCATGATCTGAGTAAATCGTACCGTATGGATGCTGAAACGAGTTCAGCATGACAATGGAGACTAATGCCCACAGCAGGTTACCTAAGAGGGTTCGACTTGACATGGAGTTGGCTCAGCGCAAGCTTGTTCCGAGCCGGAGTCAAGCGGAGAGTTATATTCGGATGGGGCAGGTAAAAGTAAATGGCAGGGTAGTTACCAAAGCTGGCCACATGGTGTCGGAGGGGGATAGGCTGGAGCTGATGGCCAAAGAGCAATATGTGGGGCGGGCGGCGCTGAAGCTGAAGAGTGCTGATGCTGCGTTTCATATAGACTGGGAAGGTAAGACAGTGCTAGATGTGGGTAGTAGTACGGGTGGCTTTACGCAATACGCTTTGCAACATGGGGCCAAAAAAGTATTCGCGGTTGACGTGGGTACGAATCAACTTCATCCGTCACTTCGCAGTGATGAACGGATCGAACTGCATGAAAAAACCGATATACGAGGCTTCAACACAAGTGAAAAGATAGACATTGTTGTTGGAGACGTTAGTTTCATAAGCCTACGCGAGATTTTACCTCATGTCTCAAACCTCATGGCTCATGACTCTATCCTGGTAGCCATGGTAAAACCGCAATTTGAAGCAGGACTGAGCAGCTTGAAGCACAAGGGTGTCATAAAAAACGACCGTATGAGGCGAGATATACTGAAAGATTTTGAGGCCTGGGCGCAAAAGCACTTTAAGATACTGGACAAAATAGATTCTGGTATCCCCGGAAGCAAAGGCAACGTAGAACGCTTCTACCTCCTCCGAAAACTTGCATAATAATTGAGCGAAGCGAACCGGTGCGTAAGCGCCGGCTTCAGGGGGAGTGGTCTAAAGTCGAATTTATTTCGACCTTAGACCAGAGGGGCAAGCCCCTCTTTGAACACAACAGCGAAGCGAACCGGTGCGTAAGCGCCGGCTTCAGGGAAGGGTGGAGGCTGCTAGTCGAATTTATTTCGACTTGCTGCCGGAGGGACGAAGTCCCTCCTAATTCAATTGCGTCAGCACCGGCTTTAGGAAAGGGAGGAGAGGGTTTTCGAATATAGTTCGGAAGCCCGAGGAGGGATGCTAATCCCACCTAATAATTTGCTACAATAAGCATATGTATTATTTCCCGAGCAGGGCTACTGCCGGCAATTTGATTGCCGACCAGCTTGAAGAGCGTTACCGTTATGATGATTGTGCCGTCTTGGCGCTTAGTGACGGTTCGGTAATGGTTGGTGCTGAGATTGCCAAACGGTTGCACTGCGTTATTAACATGCTGTTGTCTTCTGCCATACAACTGCCTCGTGAAATTGAGGTTATTGCATCAATTGATAACTTTGGTGGAATAACTTTTAACGATGCCTACAGTCCGGGCGAACTTGAGGAATTGAACACAGAATATTTCAACTATATAGAGCAGCAAAAGCTCCAAAAACTGTTTGAGATGAATAAATTGCTTGGGCAAGGCGGTGTTCTGAGCACCACTCAACTTCGTAATCGAAATATCATAGTGGTGTCAGATGGTTTAAACAATGGGTTTTCGATGCGTGCAGCATTTGAATTCCTAAAGCCTATCAAGACGAAAAGCGTGATTATGGTTGCCCCTTTCGCAAGCGTCTCCGCAGTTGACCAGATGCACATGCTTGCAGACAAGATAGTGTGTCTAAATGTGATCGAAAACATAATATCTATAGATCACTACTATGACGACAACACCATGCCACCACACGAAGAGGTTGTACGCATACTAGAAGATATTGTGCTGCACTGGGGGTAACAAAAAACTGCCAACTCACTCCTTAAACTCAGCCCAGTTTACAGGCGAAGAAGCGGGAGAAGTCTATTCTATAAAGTCTTGGAGGGCGGCGACATCGCAAATGGTTATACGAGACTGCTCTGTTTTCAATATGCCTTTGCGGTCGAGCTCGGCGATTGTGCGGCTAGTAGTTTCGCGAGTAGCACTTATGGAGCTTGCGATGTCTTGATGGCGCAAGGGGACGCCGAGTAACATGCCTTTGTCGGTTTTTTCGCCGAAGCGATCCGCAATACCTAGCAAGAATGAGGCAAGGCGTTCACGGACGGTACGGTATTCAAGTGTCATGATTCGCTCGCCATGCAGGCGGAACATGTCAGCAAGTAGCGTTACGAGGGGGACGGCGGCTTCTGGATGGTTGTGTAGGTGTGCGGTGAATTTGTCTTTGGGGATAAGCCAAACAGTAGTAGGAGTGACGGTGGTGTAGATAATTTCGCTTTCGCGTTCGGCGAGCGCCCAAGTAAGGCCCAACAGCTCACCGTCCTTGCGTAAGATAAGCAGGTTCTCTTCGCCGTACTTCGTTATGTCGTACGCTTTTACGATGCCACTCTCGATATAGAAAACCCCAGGCGGCGGGCTGCCCGGTCGCACGATGAACTCTCCCTTGGAGAATACCTGTCTGGTGCCGGTCTTAAACAGATCAACGAGAGCGGCTAGCTGCGATTCGTCGGCTAGCATGGCTGTATTATCCCACACTTGCGTATGAATGTCTAGTCTACAACATGATTTTTAAAGGAAAGCAAGCGTAATAAGGGTTAATATGCAAGAGCATGCCGTGTGACATTTATCTCACGGTACGTGTGATGAACATAACTGCGGCTAGAGTGCGTATGGTGCATAGTAGAGCCTACGTAGGGACTTACCGGTCAATAGACCGAGACTCTCGAAGGAGACAGAGATGGTAACAATGCGAACAATCACCGAGCAGCTACGGAAAATTGGGTGTGACTATGCAGTATGGGGACGCAGCGAAATACGCGAGCTCGTCAATATTCTCATGGATGATGAACAAATCATGCAGGCGGTAAACGGATACTATGATGGCGGATTTGCGCTATTATGCACAACGAACTACCGTGTATTGATAGTAGATAAGAAGCCTTTGGCGCTCACTGTTGAAGATCTACGATACGACATGATTGCAGAGGTCGATTATAGTTCCCGAGTATTTACATCGGTGCTGCACATATTTACTCCTATGCGAACGCTGATCTTCACGAGTTGGAGCATAGCTAAATTACGCAAAAGTATGAATTATATTCAGCAGCGCGTCATGGAACTGCGAAATAATGATTATCTTATGAACCAGTTCATCCAGACGCGCACTGAAGCACAACCGCTCACAGCCACAACGTCTGAAGCCAGTACAAACACAGGCACTATGCATCATCACATTTGGCAGCGGCAAAGTGTGCCACAGATGACGCCCACGGTCTCTTCGCTGCCCGCACAGCCTATAGCAGAATTTGATGGCTACCAGCCGTTGGCTCGGCCTATGACCAACCCATATACGAAAGTTCCGCTACTGTCCCGAAGGCGTAAGTACCCGAGTTTCTACTGATTGCGGTACCAAGAGGCGTTACTTTGATACGTTAAATTTGAACTCGACCACGTCATTTGGTTGCATGATGTATGTTTTGCCTTCGGTGCGTACCTTGCCAGCGGCTCGTGCAGCCGGCAGTGAACCCGCAGCAATGAGATCGGGGTAGCTGACGATATCTGCTGCGATAAAACCACGCTCAAAATCACCATGTATAACACCGGCTGCTTGTGGTGCCGTGGCATCTTTCGGGATGGTCCATGCCCGCACTTCTTTGTCACCGGCCGTGAGATAACTTTGTAACCCAAGCGTCGCATAGGCAGAGTGGATCAGCTGTACTAAGCCAGATTCTTTGACCCCGTAGCTTGTAAGCAGCTCAGATCTATCGGATTCATCGAGGCTGCGAAGCTCGTCTTCGAGTTTGGCGCAAACAAATAGTGCAGGGGCAGGTGAAACCTGACTTTGCAGCTCGGAATGCATTTTTTCATCTGTTAGTTTTGTCTCATCAAGGTTAAACAGGTACATTATGGGCTTAAGCGTAAGTAGTTGCAGTTCTTTGCGAAGCCATTCTTTCGACTCATCAGCTAGGTCTACTTCGCCCGCAAAAAGTGGCGTGCCTGCATCGAGCAAAGCCCTGACGCGGCTGAGTAGGTCGACGTAAGGCTTCATTTTACTATTGGCTTTGGCTTCTTTTTCTAGGCGGGGCAGCCGATTCGCGACTGTCTGGAGATCGGCCAGGACCAGTTCCGTATTGATGACATCAATATCTTTGCCGGGGTTGTGCTGCGTATCGACATGCGTCACATTTGAGTCTTCAAAAGCTCGCACGACTTGTACTATGGCCTGGCAGCTTCGGATATGGCTTAAGAATTGATTGCCTAGACCCTCACCCTTACTTGCTCCGGCAACCAATCCAGCGATGTCTACGAAAGTTACCGTCGCGGGTTTTATGGGAGCACCGCCGTAGAGCTCACTGAGTTTAATAAGGCGCTCATCTGGCACCGGTACAATACCCGTATTTGGCTCAATGGTAGCGAAAGGGTAGTTTGCTGCCAGTATGTTACTATCTGTCAACGCATTGAACAATGTACTCTTCCCAACATTCGGCAGGCCGACGATGCCTAATTGCAATGAACTCATATTGGCTAGTATAACAGGGGTAAGCTAGTTTTCATACAGCAATTACAGCTAAGCTGCCTTAATGATAAGAGTAACAATTAGCCACGTTACACCAAGATGATTGAGGTTAGGCAAGACGATGTGTGTGGTCTAGGCTGCTGTTTTCTAGGTGAGCTTGATTGTGCTTGTCCTTTTGTTATACTTACAATTACCATGAGCGTAAAGCATAAAAAAGACGATACCGAATACATAGTTTCGTCTTTTGAGGGGACGAGTAAAGCGGGGAAGCGGAAACCAGATGTAGCTCCTCGGCTACCCGATATTCATGAACCCTCTATGCAAGTAGCAACTTCTGTTACAATTCCCAACCCCCAGAGCAGCAACAATCACTTTTCTCACGTGCCTAGCAATGTTTTAATGCGTAAGCGTAGAGCGGCTAGAGTCTTGCTGGTATTTACTATTGTTGCGTGCATTATTTTTATTGCTATCATGTGGATTCGATATGATAAAGAGCCAGAAGACACTGCTCCAGCTGGTTCACAAGCAACCACAGTAGAAGTAGATAGATTACGTTACTCAGGCATGCAGTCCGAGGCAGTCGAAGTCGCCCAAAAAGCACTTGACGACGCAAAGACCACCGATAGCAAGGCCTACTTTAATATGCAGATAGGGAGCTTGTATGAGTCAAACAAGGAGTACGCTAAGGCGCTCGAGTATTATCGCGAAGCGGAACGTCTTAAAGTGGATAACGTAGACCCCAACTCAGCAATTGCGCGTTGTAGCGAAGCTTTAGGGGATAAAGAGACGGCGATTGAATACTATAAGAAGGCGTATAACTCCGTAGATACATCAGTTATTGGCAACGAGGCAAAACTAGCCAGCTTTAAGGCAAGTATTGAAAGACTGGGCGGGAGCTTGTGAGGCGGTTAAAACAACTTTTATGGCTCGTTGCTGTATTGATTTTTACGGCAATCTTATCTTTTCAGACGGCGACCGCCATATTCATAAACGATATTGGACGAGATGAATATGTTACGTATTTTCGTGGCCAATTCTTTACGGGCTATGCAGGCGGAACTAATGCTGGCGCAGTATTCCCTTTCCCTGCGTATACGTTAGTTAATGACGTAAACCAGTTCGTGCAGTTAACACATGATTATCTGTTCAACCCAGTCCCAGACCCGATTCATGATGCCAATGATCAGATTGGTGCTGCCGCGTATGTCGTAAGTTCTATGTTGGGCAGAAAAGGGCCGGAGTTTGGCAATGACTGGAATGTTGGAGTGCAGTACGCAAAAGATAACTGGGCTGATTGGGAGTCCAGAGTTCGCTACTATGATAGTCAAGGATGGGTAAACTATAATGACGTATATACATTTTGTTCACCCTACGTCCACTATAACCAGGACTACACCCTTTCTGACGTTTTTGCCTACGAAGTGTCTAGCGGTGGATGCCAGACTGATCTGGCGATAACTTTCAGTAGACCTGGACCTGGCGGTGGCTTCTATCGTTTAATAAAAGACTGCGGTAACCCGAACGGCGACCAAACGCCTCTCGTTGATCCACCCCCTCCTGTTACTGCCTCCTGCCAACCCCTAACCCCGTACTCCTCAACTATCATGGGCCAGCCCTACACATTCGCGGTTAGCGCCCAGGTAAGCGCTTGGGGGCCACCTCTTGTCTCCGGCAATCCAGCACTGAGTGTTACCGTACGAGA
>JAEUQV010000083.1 GCA_016789655.1 Candidatus Saccharimonadota bacterium | reverse complement strand
TGAGCGGTGGGCAGCGGCAGCGTGTTGCCATTGCGCGAGCTATGTTGAAAGACGCTCCTATACTGGTGCTCGATGAAGCTACCAGTGCGCTCGACAGCGAAAGCGAAGTACTCATCCAGGATGCGCTCTGGAAGCTCATGGAAGGCCGCACGACCATTGTCATTGCCCACCGGCTTAGTACCATCCAGAAAATGGACCGCATAGTCGTACTAGAAGACGGTGCCATAGCCGAACATGGCAGCCACCAAGAACTACTGAAAAAGGGCGGTACCTACGCCAAACTCTGGGCGCACCAAAGCGGAGGCTTCATCGATGAGTAAACCAAACATAGCAGAGCCAACGCGCGAAAAAAGCAACACTTTCTCGAACAAGTCTAACGCGAATCGCTTTCCTTCGCTCCGTGACTACGCACATTTTTGCCGCCCGTATCGCTACAGGTTTGCTTGGACAATGTTTGTGTTTACTGGATCGAGTGCATTTCTGTCGTGTATGCCCGTGTACATCGGGCGGCTGGTCGATATCTTGGGTGGGCAGCCCATAAACCATCATGACGCCTGGTTCTACGCGCTAGTGCTTGTCGGGCTAAGTGCGCTACATACCATTACCTGGCGCATCGGCGAGTTCTCGTTCCGTAAGTTGGTTAACCCTATCAGCTTTGCCTACGAAACACGTCTTTTCCAAGCCGTCATCCAAAAACCATACCCCTATTTTGTCGATAAATTCACCGGCAAAGTGTCGTCCTACATTACAACGCTGAGCCAGGAACTGAAAGGTCTACTCGATGAGATCTGTTTTAATTACATGCCGTCGCTGGTGAATGTCATAGCCGTGCTGCTCATACTGTCGAGTATCAACTGGCAGACTGGCGCAGTGTATGTTACTGGTTTGCTCGGTATGGTCATGGTTGGCCGCATCCTGCTGCGTAAAAACAATGTCTACAAAAAGATCGAAACCGACACCAATGCAACGAAGAACGGTCATGTAGTCGATGCCGTTGCCAATTTTGCTACCATTAAATCCTTCCAAACAGAACGCCAGGAGATTGCAGCCCTCGCTCGTGCCCAATCCCAAACGTTGGCCGCCTCACAACGCTCTTTTCTGTGGGTAATATATTTCTGGGCAAGCATGTCTGCCTTTGTACGCGAAGCTATTTGGCCAGCTGTAATTCTGATGAACCTAGTTTTTCTGTTGCAAGGCCAGATAACGCTTGGGCAATTTACAACGGTCGTTTCAACGGCCCTCATATTCACCACGACCATATGGGAGGTCGTGTGGTATATATCTCAGTTTAACCTCAAGGTTGCCAAAACCGACGAGGCATTTACTTACCTATTTCCAGATGGCAATATCTCAGTCCCTGTGGGAACCGACGCACAGCAAACTGATGCATCATTTCTTAGGTCGTTCGACATCAAACACCTCACGTTTGCGTACCCCGATAAAGATGATGTCGATGTCCTGCAAGACATATCACTTCACATTAGACAGGGCGAACGCATCGGTATTGTTGGCAAAAGCGGTAGCGGTAAGAGCACCCTCACGAAGCTACTCTTAGGCTACTACGAAACTGGACGAGATGTATTTTACTTCGATGGTAGCGCCGTCCCAGCTGAAACAGTAGCCGCTCACGTGGCGTTTGTGCCGCAAGACACCACGCTGTTTCACCGCACCATCAGCCAAAATATTGCCTACGCTGCCGACGCTGATGTTAGTGTAGAAGCTGTCGAGCGTGCAGCTCGGCAGGCGCATGCCCATGAATTCATCACTAAGCTAAACAACAGCTACGACACTCTGGTCGGCGAACGCGGAGTGAAACTAAGCGGCGGCCAACGCCAACGCATCGCCATCGCCCGAGCAATCTTAAAGGATGCGCCGCTCTTGGTGCTCGATGAAGCCACCAGTGCACTCGATAGCGAAAGCGAGTTGCTTATTCAGCAGGCTCTGGAAAAACTCTGGCAAGGCAAAACAGTCATAGCCATAGCCCACCGGCTCAGTACGCTGCGCAAAATGGATCGTATCATCGTCATGGATGAGGGCAAGATAGTCGAGTCTGGCACACACCAAGAGCTGCTCGAAGCCGGTGGCACCTACGCCACGCTGTGGAGCCACCAAAGCGGCGGATTCATCGAAGAATAACTCAAGCTTTCTTCAAAAATTCCCAAAATAACAGATCATAAGGGTAGGCCTTAAAGAATTTACGTTGCGCGCGGAGTGGTGTTGGCGGGTGTGAGTTGTGAAAAGAATGCTACAGTATATGAAACGCGGAATTATAATCTAACTAGTCAGAAAGCAATACCTATGGCAATAAATCTATTCCTGAGAGCAGATAGCGATACTACCCGCCAAACTTGGCAGCTGTTTCGTCGTGAGCTATTACACGATAAACGTGAAGCTTTTTTGATTTTTACACTCATCCCACTCAACCATTTCTTTCGGTTCGTGGTACAGCCTCTGCTAATAAGTTTTTTGCTACAATCACTGCTTGTAGACCCGCAAGATATGCATACCCCGCTTGTGCTGATTGGGGCGATAGCACTTACCATGATCATAGGCAGCATATGCAACGATAAGGGCTACACTCTGCTCTACAACCATGAAGAATATGCCCAGACTCGGTTGCTTACACGCGCCACTAAACACCTAATGTCACAAAGCTATCAGTTTTTTACCGAACGTAAGGTGGGCAGTCTAGCCGGTGACCTCATGAACTTTTCACGTTCCTACATGACCGTTTTCGATACCTATTTTATGAGCGCTAACCACCTCATAGTCACGTTTTTATCGAGCCTCGTGGTCATAGCATTCATTGCCCCAGTACTATTGGTACCTCTGGCGGTTATACTCATACTTATCATCACCTTGAGCATTGGGAGTTTGCAAGCGCGCGCTGCACACCGTATAGAACGCAAACGGCTTACGTCTGAGCTGACTGGCTCTATTGCAGACATATTCGGCAACCAGTTACTAGTTAGGATTTTTGCTTCAGAAAACCGAGAAATGCGCACCATTGCCCGTGAACGCAGCAAGATCGAGCAGCTATCACTACAGGAAATCAAGATTGTTGAGCGCGAGTCGCGCAAACGCCAGGTCGCGGTTTACAGCTTTCAGCTAATTACGCTCGGCATATTTATATGGCTATTTTCACACCATATGCTGTCTATAGCCGGCCTAATATTTACCTACACCTACCTCAGCCGCACAACCGATGCCATGTTTGGTATAGCCAGTGTAATTCGCACGTTTGAACAGGCGTTTTTGGACGCAGCACCCATGACCAAGCTGCTGGCTCAGCCGTGTACCGTCCTAGATATCCCGAATGCACCAGAGCTTATGGTGAAGACAGGCAGCATAGATATTCGGCAAGCACGATTTTCATACGGCGATACGACCGACGCAGTTTTCTCTAAACTCACGCTACACATCGCCGCAGGCGAGCGCGTAGGATTGGCGGGCCCAAGTGGCGGTGGTAAATCGACCCTCACTAAGCTACTGCTGCGTTTTGCCGACCTCGAGAATGGTTCTATATGTATAGATGGCCAAGATATAGCCAAAGTAACCCAACGCAGCTTACGCTCGCACATTGCTTACGTACCTCAAGAGCCATTTCTGTTTCACCGTTCGCTCAGAGATAACATCGCCTATGGGATTGAAGGTGCAAGCGATGCGCAAATTTTGGATGCCGCCCGCCGAGCGCACGCGCTAGAGTTTATAGAAACCATGCCAAAAGGGCTCGACACTATCGTCGGAGAGCGCGGCGTGAAACTGAGCGGTGGCCAGCGCCAACGTATCGCTATAGCCCGCGCCATATTGAAAGACGCGCCCATTCTTATCCTAGATGAAGCTACCAGTGCGCTCGATAGCGAAAGTGAGCACTACATCCAATCCAGCTTAGAGGACCTTATGAAAAACCGTACTGTCATCGTGATAGCCCACCGCCTGAGCACCATCGCCAAACTCGACCGCATCGTCGTGCTCAAACAAGGCAAAGTAGTCGAAGACGGCCCGCACGAAAAACTCATTAAAGCCGGTGGCACCTACGCCAAACTCTGGGCTCACCAAAGCGGCGGTTTCATCGACGCATCATAGCGATTTGCACTGGACATTCTAAACTTTACGGTAGCGCCTGGTATCTGGCCGCCAAACTGGTGGTAGACCAATATAATGGGGTCGCTCAGTTTCAGGATCAGCATCTTGAGAGATGTTCGTGGTCAGCACAACGTGCGCCGGTACCGTTTCGTCTATAGTCCCTCGTCGGGCACTCCTGCTCTGGCGTGCAAAATATTCGCGTGACTCGATCAATGGCATGTATCGTTTCGTATGAGTCGATTCACGGACCATGACTCTTCTATCTCCAAGCTCACTAATTTCATCCGGCAGTAGTGGTATATCTTGCGCACGGACCGTTATGTAAGCAACGTTATCCTCATAGATAACCGGTATGTCGCCACCATCATTGAGGCCAGGTATCACGATGCGATCTGGAGCCCCTAACAATACGTCGTCACGTACTTTCTGGCTGACATGCGCAGTGATCATGGCACTATCAATTCGATCGGCCGCATCTTGCACCGATCGCACTCGGGTAATGTCAGCAGACTTCACCACAGCGATAATACTGGCTTGCAGCTTTGCTAGCCCTAAATCCCTATCAGTTCGGTGCTGCAAATCTTCTATTTCATCAATTGCAGCGTAGACCGCCTCAAGCTGATCGCTACTGCATGTCGGACTAGCCCGACTCAGCAGTGCACGGATAGCATAGTCTCGTACATTCACACTCGGTTCTGGCACAACATTAACCGTTTGCCGTGTAGATATTCCGTCAAAAAATACTTCCTGACACTGCTCCACAGTTCCATCCGACGATACTACTAATTCTTTATCCTTATATTGTAAACGATCTGGCGTTCGCTCTTGAAGCATTTCAATAGTAACTCCTGTTGCCTCAGTTATAAGCGAGCGAGCTTTTGGCCCTGCACTACGCATCTGGTGGAGTTCAAATGGACGACCCATAATCAGTCGATGGCTCATATCTACCACGCTACTGTCACTCAATACCCAAACTCGTCCATTGCTTGCTCGGTACTTCTCATGACCCACTTTTACGAACAGCTCCGGCATGCCACTTGCAATACAGCCAAGCAGCTGCTGTTTTTCGGTGTCGGTTGGCGTGCGTAACTCCTTTGCATCAAGGCCCACTTCTCGTGCCAGTCGCTCAATGATTACTTTCACCTTGTCTAGCCGTTGTTCGATAATATCGTGCTGGGCACGCTGCCTTTCGTCCATTTGCATTGTCTTAATAAGTACTTCCAACTGCATAAGCATGTCGGATCGATTTTCGTAGGACAAGTTGCGCCACTGCTGTTCATCACGACCGGTACGAGTAATCCCCTGCACTTGTGCGGCTGCCACGGCAGCTATCATCTGCAATTGTATGGCTGCATCGTATTGGCGTGATTCTACAATCATTCGGGCAAATAATGGATCGACCGGCAGCCCGGCCATCTCAGCACCGCGTTTGGTTAAGCCTGCGTCTTTATTCATAGCTCCAACGGTATGTAAGTAGATGGTGCTTCGTGACTGTTCGCTTGCAAGCGGGCGATCCATAAGCGGCAATTCAGCGAAACTCAGCCCCGCGGTCGCAAGTCGAAGAACAATGTCAGTAGGATCGGCCCGAAGCATCTCGGGGTCTGTAGAAGAACAATCGATGTCTTTGCCATTTTGAGCATGCAGCGGGTAGCCATCCATATTCGCCAATACGTATATCCCATCGTTAGTACGACCTACTCGACCTGCACGCTGAATCCTGTCGTTTTCACTCGCAGGAATAATAGGGTTACTCCTAATACCGTTCTATACATACCTGTCCGTGTCCATCCGCTATCTACCATGACAGTAGAGCCAGATATTGTAAGGCTGGTCTGCAATACGTTTGTGCCAAGTATGACAACTCCGTTCGGATAGTCTTTCAACGCTGCCGCCTGTTCTTTTGGCGTCTGGTCGCCGTGGAGCGCAACGATTGCCATACCGTTTGGTAGCCGGCGCGCAATACGACTTGCAGTTGCAGCTATTTCCCGCTTGCCAGGAACAATGGACTGAATTACGGAGTGTCCCAGCCGGGCGTAGCGCACTATTTCATCATTTACCAGTCCACCTGCACGCTTCTCGACTTTGTACGGTGCACCAGGCAGATCCAGTACCGGTACATCCTGCCTGATAACCCCCTCGATATACTTAGTAGTCGGTACTAGATCTACCGTTGCACTCATTACTACGGTACGTAGACGCTGTTTTGAGCCAAAGTTTCCTATGGCAAGCGCTAAGACCATATCTTGGTTCCGTCCACGCTCGTGTACTTCATCAGCTATGACCACGTCGTGCGGCCCAAGACCATCACCAAGCATCATTTGTCGTAGTAGGCCATCAGTCACAACTACGATGCGGTTGTCTTTCGAAGAATTTCCCTCATTCGCCGTCTGATAGCCAACAAGCCCGCCACCATCCAACCCGGCCGCCGTAAGTTCATTGGCAATCCGATCAGCCACCATTCTCGCGGCCACAATGCGTGGCTGCGCCACCCAGATTCGATCTATCTCCTCACCATTATTTGCGGCCTTAAGGAGCATCTGCGGTACACCGGTACTTTTACCGCTGCCGGTCGGGGACTTCAAAACAGTGACCGGGTTTTCTAAAATAGTGCTGGTTG
>JAEUQV010000061.1 GCA_016789655.1 Candidatus Saccharimonadota bacterium | reverse complement strand
GCACTCCTCTAAAGAGGGGCTGTGCCCCTCTGCTTCATCAATCGGAATGAATCCGATAGATTCGCACACCCATCCCTAAAGCTCAGCTATCGCCTCGTATGTGGGCGCTTTCTAAATGAAAAAAGTCCCTGCGGGACTCTTTTCATTTCGTGCGCGCCCACCCGCGGCGGGTGAAGCGTCAGTGAGAGACGACCGCTCGGTTTGCATTCTGGGGTGCATACCGCCGGCACAAACTTGATTTTTTATGAAATGTTTGTTTCAAGCGCCGCTTATAGCGCACGAACTACCGTAAGCGTAATCCTTGCATGGCAAAATGTCAATAGACCTGCTGCTCAATAATTCATGTGCGACGTTTAATTCCAATAAAATCAGCGATCGCTGTGTTTATTGGAATAACTTGTCAGAATTATTTGTGTAGTTGTTTTGGGATTGAATTATGATGAAAAAGCCCGTAAAACACTACGATCTATTATGCTGGCATACCCAGATAAGTCCGGATTTTGTCGAGCGCCTGGTTTCGGTATGACGTGGCTGCGTAGTCGGCTTCACTCATGTCAGCCCGTGGCATAGTGAAGCCATCGTTTATAAAGAGATTATCAAAGCCAAAACCACGAGAGCCCAGACTAGGTTTAGTGGCGATTGAACCATACATTATTCCTTCGAATAGATGCATATCGTTACCATCATACAGTGCGTATAGCAGCCGTGCATATGCCGAACGATCACCAAAACCATCCAGCATTCGACAAACTTTATCGGATCCGATTTCATTGAACCACTTTATAAATGGGCCGGGCAGGGGAGCTATTGCAGTAAATACGAGCTCCGCATCTTCTACCAACACTGGCGTGCCAACCGCCTCATACGCCTGCCGAGCTTTGTGCTCTACAATGATTTCTAGTTTAGTTGACTGCAACTCATCCAAATCGACAGCCCGGTGTTGAACCGGAAAACCTAGGAATTGCTCTACTTGGCTCAATTTATGCTCGTTGCCAGTCACAAATGTAACTTCTTTACCATAATAATTCGTATCATAAACCTGTACTTTACCGTTGGCTCGCATCATACTATGCATTATGACAGACAGACTTGTAATGGTCGAATCCTCTTCATTTCCATTTGGTGTAATAAACCGAGTAACAGGTAATTGGCGTGGATTCATGCCAACTCTTGGAATTTACATTGAGCCTCCGTTAGCTAGCACAGCTGTTCCGAATACGACAACTCTCCGGTTCACGCCAGTTGATCGAGTCACGGCAGATACATATGCCTGTTTCTTCAGAAACGTAACTCATGACCCAACAGCTACTCGACTTGAAGCATCGACAACTATTCCTGAAATGCTGGAACGAGGAGAAGTATCATTAGCAGTGCTTAGGGCTCTAGTGAGCGCAGTAGGACCCGGTTGTAACCCAGAGGATACTTTTACCCTTGTTGATAACTGGTAATTGCGCTTTACCCGACCAACTGTAGAAATCCAGCCTCGTCGATGATTTTGGTGCCGTAGGATTCGGCTTTTTTGAGCTTACTGCCGCCAACCTTACCACCTGCGACCAGATAGGTAGTATCTTTGCCAACACTTGTCTGGAATGTGCCACCGAGCGCACGGATTTTCTCAGCTGCCTCGTCGCGACCCATCGTCTCAAGCGTACCAGTCACGACGAAACTAAGGCCCTCTAAGGCACCCGATTTCATCTCGTAGTGCGGTTCTACCCCTGATGCTTTAAACTTGGTTAGTAGGGCCAGGTTATCATCGTCGGCGAACCAGGCAGCGATACTTTCAGCCACAACAGTGCCAACACCATCTACTGCCATAAACTCATCAATAGTAGCTTGAGCAAGCGCATCTAGCGAACCGAAGGCTGCTACCAAATCTATTGCCGTCTGCACACCCACATGTCGAATCCCCAGCCCATATAAGAAGCGCTCCAACGGCGGCTGTTTCTTATCAGCTATGGCTCGTACGAGTTTCTGGGCGGATATTTCGGCGAACCGGTCCAGTTTGAGCAATTGGTCTTTGGTCACAAAATATATATCTGCCAAATCATGCACCAAACCGGCATCTACAAGGGCAACGACATTCTTTTCTCCAAGCGTATCGATATCAAGCGCACCTTTTGAAGCAAAATGCTCGAGAGCACGTTTGAGTATAAGGTCTGAAGTAGCGCCCTTCACACGGTATACCACCTCACCCTCTGCGCGGACAAATTCCAGCTCAGGATACTGACGTGCCAATTCAGCTTCATAGTCTATAGCCTCTGCTTCCTTGGGTCGAAGTTCCGTCAAAACACGTTCAATTTGCGGGATAATATCACCAGCTTTGAAGATAATGACCGTGTCACCGCGCCGAACATCGAGACGTGCAATCTCATCGGCATTATGTAGGCTGGCGTGCTGCACTGTCGTTCCAGCAACTTGGACTGGGTCGAACACTGCTACCGGTGTCGCTGCACCTGTGCGTCCAATGGAGATAACGATATCTTTTACGACTGTGGTAGCCTCTTCGGCTGCATACTTATAGGCTACTGCACCACGGGGAGTCTTTCCGACGACGCCGAGTTGTGCGTATCGTACACGGTCATTTACTTTTATGACAAGCCCGTCGGTATTGTACGGAAGCTCGTGTCGCTTTGTATCCCATTCGTCGACGTAAGTCATAACAGCATCTAGCCCCTCCACTATGCGTGCATCGGTGCTACGCGCTATACCGAGAGCACCCATGGCATCGTACGCATACTGGTAGGTCGGAATCTCGCTTGGGTCTTCTCGAAGCAGGTCATAGCCGCGAAAACTAAGTGGACGTTCGGCCACCAGCCGCGGATCGAGCTGTCGTATAGTACCCGCTGCAAGGTTTCGTGGATTTGCAAACTCTGGCTTACCGGCGGTGCGTTGTCGTTCATTCAGCGCTGCGAATTCCGGCTTGGTCATAATGATCTCACCACGGATTTCTGTACGGCCCTTAAGAAAAACCTGTAAGTCCTTCCCGGTGTCAGTTTCATGTGTTAAAGATGGGCTCGCCCAAGTTCCGCGGGCCCGCAACTGCGTGCTATTCAGCATAACTGAATCAGTAGTTCGCTTTGCGGACATCTGCTGGCTATCCTTACCTCTTGAGGTGCTCATATCATGTTGCTCTTGAGCAGCATCCGCCCCCCCAGCCATCCTCTCGGATGACTGCCCTCGCTGTGCTCGGGTTTCAGCAGGGTTGCGAAGACGTAGTGGCACGTTGGCAATAGTACGGACATTCATGGTTACGTCTTCACCTACGCGGCTGTCGCCACGAGTAACCGCCTGAACCAATACGCCATCTTCATATATAAGTGCGCATGCTAAACCATCCATCTTGATATCACAGAAGAATTCATGGCGTCCGACCGGCAGTAGTTTATCGGTACGCTTTACCCATGCCTCAACCTCTTGGCGATTGAACACGTCCTGAAGGCTCATCATCGGCACGCGGTGGGTAACTTTTGAAAACACGTCTAATGCGACTCCAGCAACTCGCTGGGTTGGGCTATCGGCTGTAATAAGTTCTGGAAACTGCTCTTCAAGCAGCTGTAATTCATGCTTAAGACTATCGGCTGCCGCTTCGCTCATGGTCGATTCATCAAGCACATGATAGTGATAGCGATAGTCATCTATAAGTTGCCGCAGCCGAGCCACCCGCTCACGGGCAGCAGCCTCATCAATCACTGAAGTAACTCCCTATACAGTGTGTAGAGATAACTATGTATAAGTGCAAACCATAGAGTAGACAAGACGAAAAATACCCACACAACAAAGGGCGTTAGAAATAGTAGAAAAGGAAGTATAAGTATGCTAGTTCCGACAATGATAGCAACTGGTAATAGAATAAGCTTGCGCCAAATAAGTAAACGACGGCCGGTCACAAGCTGCTTAGTGCTTCGCACGGCTTGAAGCGGCCCCATATTTGGCAAAGTTACGACATAGAGAGCAAACAGCGAACCAGTTACCATGCGAAGTGACCAGTACGCTAAAACAGCAAAGATAAGTAAGGCGAGCCCCTTCTCGTACCCATGGACTGCGATTCCTTTTGCTATAAGCGAATTGTAAAGATAAGAGCCGATGCTTAGAGGAATTAGTTGTATGCCAATAATACACAAAACTCCTATGAATGGTATGAGCGGATACATTCCCTTATAGAACGCATCTTTCGTGGAAACGGGCTGCTTTGCTTGACTTTGACGAAACACCCATATGAGTGCAAGGCTACATATCACGAGTAGTATGGATTGATATATACCTGCATTAGGTGTGCTGGATGTTGCGGTGCCGCCGAAGAGTATTGTTAGCTGTAGTGCAATACTTTGCAGTTTTCCGAACGCTCCCGTCATAAAACTATCAAGTAACGTTTTGAGTGTCACAAAATCTTCACTGGCAGAAAAACCCCGTACCAGCAAAACAACGGCTACACCATATATGGCTGTTATGCCTGCAAGTGCGTGGCTTGCCTGCCGACTTAATCGTAAGCTTTTACGGAGAATGGCGAATGCGCTTGGAAGCGGAGCGTGTTTGGGCGCTTCACGCCCACGCCTCCACGTACGGGGGTTAACGGTTCGCTTCTGAACATGCAGTCGTCGTGCAGCCGGAGATTGCGTGCCACTCGACTTTCTTTGGTTTGATGCAGATATCTTTGCCATTTTCGTTAAGTAAGATTTTGACTAACTCTAGAACTGCACGTCGACAGGTTTCTGCACGGTAGCAGTTTCAGCTTCATCTAACTCAAAGAATTCACGATCTACGGCAAAGCCGAGCACTGACGCAAAGATATTTGTTGGGAATACGCGTCGTTTGGTATTGAAATCACGTACAGCTGCATTATAAAAACGTCGTGAAGCTTGAATTTTATCTTCGGTATCAGTTAGGTCTGATTGAAGCTGCTGAAAATTGCTAGACGCCTTTAGGTCTGGGTAGGCTTCAGCGACGGCAAACAAACTCTTAAGCGCAGCTTGGAATTCGCCTTCAGCTTTCGCAGTAGCAGCCGGACCCTGAGCACTGGCATCTACCGTTTTAGCACGAGCTTCAGTAATTGCCTCGAAGACGCTGCGTTCATGCTTAGCATAACCTTTGACAGTATTAACAAGATTAGGGATAAGATCGGCACGACGTTTCAGCTGAACCGTTATGTCGCTCCAGGCTTCATCTACACGAACCTTTGAACGAACAAGACCGTTATACAAAGCACCGAGCGCTACTATGAGCAGTACGATAACTCCAACTATAATAAGCATCGACATACCATCTCCTTACTTGTTATGGCTGTAGTATATCCTACCGGTCACTCCGAAAACAACCCGAACCCGACATAACTTTCGCGTTTACAAAATATAAGTGCGCAAGATCGCCCTGCTTGTTGTGGCTGGCACCGCCGAAACATTCTCCATGGTATCATAACCACTATGAGGCTTGTTCAGGTCCAATCAAAAAAGTACTCGGTAACCAAAAATCGCAAACGCAACTTTCGACCGAAGGCTGTTGTTTGGGCATTCGTGGTGCTAATAGTCTTTCAGCTTGTACGACCATTGCCTGATGCTTCTGTCAACCTTGAATTGCCACCAGTCGCAGCAACTTCTAAGCCTGAACTTGCGTGGCCCAGCAAAGGTCAGGCGGCCTTAAGCGCAAAAGGTTTTGGCATACTTGCCACACACGGCTCTCAACAACCTCTTGCAACTGCTAGTATTGCTAAAGTTATTACGGCACTTTGCGTACTAGAAAAATTCCCATTAAAGCCCGGTGAAGCTGGCCCACTCATCACTATTGGTGCCGCTGACGTAGGCTTTTATCAGCAGCAAGTTGAGCAAAACGGCTCGCGATTGCCTGTGTATGAAGGAGAACAATTGAGCGAGTATCAAGCCATTCAGGCAATTATGATCCCCTCTGCTAACAATATCGCTGACACGCTTGCTCTATGGGCGTTCAAGAGCAGTACGGCATATCAGGCGTACGCCAATGATTTCGTGCTTCGTCATGGTCTAGTACATACTCATGTTGGGTCTGATGCCAGCGGTTATGACCCCTCGACGACTAGTACAGCTGAAGACATGGCTCGCCTAGGCCTCATAGCTATGCAGAACCCTACACTTATGGCAATCGCAGGACAGGAAAGAGCAGTCTTTCCGTACGCTGGAGAATTTTCAAATTACAACACTGCTCTAGGCTCATACGGAATAACTGGCCTTAAAACGGGCAATAACGATCAAAATCCAGGGGGTCTTTTATTCACTGCCGATGTACCGATTGACCATGAAACCGTACAAGTTTCAGGTGCCGTGATCGGTGCAGCAAGCTTAAGCGAAGCCATATTGCTTGCTAAAAACCTGGTCGAAAGTACTGCGAAAAATTTCTCAAGCTATAATTATATTCAAAAGGATCAACAAGTCGGAATCATCACCACTAAATGGGGAGCATCAAGCGCGCTAGTAGCAAGCACTCCAATTAAACTCATTCGTTGGCGAAGCTTGCCGATAGTGAAGCGGGAAACCACCCAGGATCATGCTGAGTGGGGTCGTGCCGGCAGCCTGGGCGCAATATCTATACAGTCTGGCGAGACCCAACATAGTTCTACTGTTATTTTGAAAGAACCCGTCCCCGGACCGAGCTTTTTATGGCGTCTACAACGAATCCGCTAATCACACGAGCATTGCTCATCCTTTGTTGCAACCACAGCCATGGTATACTGAAAGCCACATGTCATCAGTAATTAGTTCCTCATTCTTTAGTAGAAACCGCGCAGCACTCCGCAACCGGCTACCAACGAAAGCACCTATAGTTTTGGCTGCGAACGGCCAACTTCAGCGTACTGCAGATACAACTTTTCCATTTGCACAAGAAAGCAACTTCTTCTATCTAACCGGTCTGGAGTATCCAGATATTGTTCTCGTCATCGACGGTGTCGAATCGTATGTTATTTTGCCCCCGCATAACCATATGCGAGACGTTTTTGATGGTGCATTCGACATTTCTGCTGCAACCAAACGCTCCGGTATCACTCAATACTACAAACACCGTGATGGCTGGGCTAGACTGCGGAGCAGCCTGCATGGCATTAACGAGGTTTATACATTGAAGCCAGGGCCGTCCTATCATACTCGGTATAGTATGTACCTCAACCCTTCTCGGCGACGTCTTGCACAAAAACTTGCGCGTATTGCACCGCAGGTTTTACTCCACGACATACGTACCACACTGGCAGCACTACGTGTCATAAAGCAACCGGAAGAACTGGCGGTATTGCAGGAAGCCATTCAAATTACGAGCGATGCCCTGGCTAGTATCCGAACGGCAGCTAACCTTAAGGCATACAAGTACGAATTCGAGATCGAAGCTGCACTAACTGCAGGATTTAGATCACGCGGAGCATCCGGACATGGATTTAGCCCTATTGTAGCCAATGGATCTCATGCGACAACTATCCATCACGTTTCAAATGATGGCCCGCTTGCTGCAGATGCAATGACTGTAATCGACATAGGCGCCGAGGTTCAGCATTACACAGCTGATATCACGCGGACCATCAGCGCTCAGCCCTTAATTGGCCGTCAGCTCGCGGTGTTTCATGCAGTACAGTTCATAGCAGAAGCTGCACGGGAGGCAATAAAACCGGGCATAACTCTCCGAGAAAGTGAGGAAGCAGTCGAGCGACACGTTGGCGCTGCTTTGGTCGATCTTGGCCTTATTGCTACAGCTAGCGATCGAGTAGCTATACGGCGATACTACCCACATGCAGCATCTCACTTTCTGGGTCTAGATGCACACGATGCTGGCGATTATTCAAAATCGCTAGAGCCAGGCATGGTTTTAACCTGTGAACCCGGCATTTACATTCCTGAAGAAGGGATTGGGGTGAGGATTGAAGACGATATATTGGTAACGGAAAATGGCGCCAACAACTTAAGCGCCAGTTGTTCCTATGAGCCATACATTCTATAATGCTTAAGCAATGAAAGCAGTCAAAACAAGAAGTTTTTTTGCAACGTTTGCCTTACGATGGTTTGTATGCAGTCTTGGCTTATGGATTGCAGCAGGATTGCTCAGAGGAGCAGTCGATTATCAGAATAGGCTCAAGGTAGTTATTGTTGCTGGTGCTATTTTAGCTCTCGTGAATGCAATCATAAAGCCATTACTAGTTCTAGGTAGCCTACCAGCAATTTTACTTAGCCTAGGCCTGTTCATGCTAATCATAAATGGTGCAACCGTATATCTAGCAAGCAAACTATATCCGCCTCTTCATATAGAAAGTTTTAGTATTGCTGTTGCGACGGGGCTTATCATAGGCTTGGTAAATTACCTTGTGACCGCTATACTAGAATCACGATGAGTTGCCAGAGCCAGGATCAGAAATTAATCTTCCCGGCTGTATGCATAGTGGCTACCTCAAAAAGAGTTACAGAAAGGTAAGAATAGGATGCTTTCCATATACAATTATGTCGCGATTGGAGCCATGCTTCTTATGACGCTCCTCATACTTGTGCAAACACGAGGTGCTTCACTAGGTGCTGGCATAGGTAGTAGCGGCGAAGTCAATACCGAGCGAAGAGGTACCGACAAGACTATTTATCAGCTTACGATAGTCAGCGGGTTGGTTTTTGTATTAGCGCTACTTCTAGGCGTAATTATTGCGTAACTCACAGGTAATAGGGTGGAGTAAACGATAGGTATCATGGTACTTGATAGATCGACCAGGTTACGGATGCGGCGCATGTTTCGTCGTCATCAGCGGCAGGTTGAGCAGGCTACATCGCTCGCCGAAACAAATTTTGACCGAAACTTTATTGCTCGGCTTGAACGGCTGCTTGATGTGCAGCGTTTTGTGGTTGGCTGGATTTTTTTAGTAGTAGCGCTTGCTAGTCTCACGGTATTACAAACAGTTGGGCTCAACCAGTACTATCGTAAACTTGGGCCGGTATCTGGCGGAACCCTTAATGAAGGGATGGTCGGGACATTTAACAATGCTAATCCGATATATGTTTCTGGCCTAGTTGACACAAGTTTATCGCGCCTTATTTTTGCCGGTCTTTTTAAATACGATAACAGCAATCAACTTATTGGCGACTTGGCAAGCACGTATAGCGTCGACGATTCGGGCAAAGTCTATACCGTAACCCTCAAGCCCAATCTACAGTGGCATGATGGCACACCGCTTACTAGCCGTGACGTGCTTTTTACCTATGCGACCATACAGAATCCGGACGCACGTTCTCCGCTATTTCATGGATGGCAAGGCATAAGCATTAGCACCCCAGATGACAGACGTATCGTTTTTCGTCTATCAAGTGCTCTCACTGCATTCCCCTACGGCCTTACTACCGGTATAATCCCGCAGCATATACTGGGCAAAGTTCCCGCAGCCCAACTCCGTGCACATCCATTCAATACTACCGAGCCAGTGGGTGCTGGCCCATTTAAATGGGATACACTTCAGCTTGGAAGCGCCCTTACGAACGGATCCACGACTATATCCCTAAAAGCGTTTGAAGCATACAATGGGGGACGGCCCAATATGGATGGCTTGATTCTACACACATACGAAGACGAGGATCAACTGATTGCAGCGTATCGAAAACGCAGCATTGAAGCTATGGCTGGCCTGAAACAATTGCCAGAAGAACTCAGACGCGACCGTACGGCGATGGTTCTTGGCTTTCCTACATCAGCCGCTACAATGATATTTTTCAAAACAAGTGAGGGCATATTAAGTGATAAGGCACTTCGTCAAGCACTTGTACTTGCTACCGACAGGAATGCAGTCATTAGTAACCTTGGGGATGGCGTGAGGCCTGTGCGTGCACCAGTACTAAAAGGCCAATTCGTATACGACAAAGCGTACGAACAAGCGCCGTATAACCCAGCCGCTGCAGCAGCCGCACTAGACCAAGCTGGTTGGGTGCGAGGTAAGAGCGGCACAAGAGTAAAGAATAACCAAACGCTTACCGTACAAATCGTGGCAGAAGACACACCCGATAACCACCGTGTTCTGGAAAGTATTCGCCAAGATTGGAAGGAGGTAGGGGCAGTACTCAACCCCGTTTACCAACCTAAGGCGGATTTTCAGAGCACAGTAGAGACTCACTCCTATGCAGCGCTCCTGTATGGAATATCGATAGGACCTGATCCAGATGTCTTTGTATATTGGGACAGCACTCAGACAGATCCACGTAGTCCTAATCGTTTGAATTTCTCTGAATATAAGTCAAGTGTCGCAGATACAGCACTTGAGTCGGGGCGAACTAGACAAGATACAGCTGTACGAATACTAAAATATAAGCCTTTTCTCAAAGCATGGCAGGAAGATGCTCCAGCAATAGGGCTCTACCAACCTAGCTCCTTATACGTTACAAGAGGTACAATCTCAGGGCTGATAGAACACACGCTTAACACTGATGCTGATCGGTACTACTCAATAGTAGACTGGGCGATCAAAACGGGTCACGTCGACAAGTAATGATTTGCACACTACTACTAGCCAATCAATAAAAAATCCCGTAAAATACTTGGGTTCGACGTAATTGTCGACCTCAGGCAAAATAGAGTTCGCCTCTCTATTCGGCAATGAAGCAAATCTATATTGATTACTCTTCTACTGAGGCTTGACTTTCGCCATGTTCGCTCCGCTTATTGAGCGGAAGCGATCGTAGGTTTACTATTACGCGTGACGACTTTATAATTAGCAATATGCTTACCTGATATTCAGGAAAGGAGCAGGCCAGCCTGTCCGCTATGCGGGTCAGCTTAGCAGACTGGCCAATGATGAAAACCTTGATTTTCCTCATGCAGCGGGATGTGGCGGTCATTGCGAAGCAATGCCAATTATAAACAGTAGACTTGTCTACCATTTCGCTTGCAACTTCGTCCGTAATGACGCTAAACTACAAATGAACTTTACATTGTCAGTGGTAAATGCGGATGTGGCGAAATGGTAGACGCGCTAGTTTCAGGTACTAGTGATCGCAAGATCGTGGAGGTTCAAGTCCTCTCATCCGCACCAGA
>JAEUQV010000055.1 GCA_016789655.1 Candidatus Saccharimonadota bacterium | reverse complement strand
ATTTAACATTTAACAATTTATCGAATTATTTATCAGATGACTATTTATCAAGACAAACTACAGGCGCTCGAACAAAGAACCGTTGATTTTAGCATATCAGGTATAGCTATTTGTCGACCGCTCATTAAAGATTTTCTACTTCGTCCAGTTTGCGAACAATTGGTTAGAGCAGCAACCAGTGTTGGGGCAAACTATAGCGAGGCGAACAATGCCAGCTCGAAGGCTGATTTTCGAAATAAAATTTTTATCGCAAAAAAAGAAGTCAATGAAACTCGCTACTGGCTAAAAGTACTGTCCGGAGCGAACCCTGATTTAGATGTATCTGCGACTAGCCAAGAAGCGTTGGAGCTAAATCTGATCTTTCAAAAAGTAATATCTTCTCTGAAATCTGCAAATGAAAAATAATTCGACTATCAATACTAATGATAAATGGCAAATGAAAAATGAATAATAATCTACCACCTACCAAAGTGGCGATTGTGCACGACTGGCTTTACGGCGGGGGCGCCGAATTGGTCGTAGAACAATTACACGCCATATTTCCTGAAGCACCTATATATTGCACATTTGCCACGAAAAAATGGCGCGAGCGGCTCGACGGCAAGGTCGTAACCGGATACTTAGGTTGGTGGCCCTTCAGCAGGATGTATAAGTTTCTCGGGCCACTTCGCATACTATGGTACGGCAACCTGAAACTCACGGGCTATGATTTGATCATCAGTACTTCTGGAGCCGAAGCCAAAGGCGTACGAGCACCAAAAGGTACGGTGCACATCAATTACTGCCATGCACCGACGCACTACTATTGGAGTCGCTACGATGAATACCTACAGAATCCTGGCCTCGGTCTACTAAACCCCCTGGCCCGCCTCGGGCTTAAACTGCTCGTGAAGCCTTTGCGGAACTGGGATTACAAAGCCGCGAAGAGACCTGACTACATTATTGCGAACTCCACATATACACAGGAAGCCATCAAAAAATATTACGGCCGAGAGAGCACGATAGTATTTCCCCCGGTTTATTTTGAGCGTTTTCAGAGCCTGGTGCTGCAGCCCAAGAAGCGTCATGGATTTGTTATCGTGGGCAGACACACCCCATATAAACGCCTCGATTTGGCAATTACGGCGTGCACTAAACTTGGGCTGCACTTGACTGTCATCGGTAGCGGACCGGATACCTCGCGTTTGCGGGAATTGGCAGGCAAGAATATTACGTTTCTTGGGCAAGTAAGTGATGCGGTTCTAGCGCAAGAGATTTCACAAGCAGAAGCCCTGCTTTTCCCAGGCGTGGACGATTTTGGGATAGCAGCCATAGAAGCCATGGCGGCCGGTACACCTGTCGTTGCATATAAGGCCGGCGGCGCATTGGACTATATCCGACCCGGCGTTACTGGTGAATTTTTCACAAATCAAACCGCCGAATCACTTGCCGAAACATTGCGTCGGTTTGACGGATCAAGCTACAGCAGTGCTGCCATCCGTGCCTATGCAAAACGGTTTTCCAAGGAAAAATTCCAATCAAACATGCGCAGCTTCATCACTAAAAGCATAGGGGGTCTTGGCAAGCACACAGATGCTACTAGTGATTAGGCTACTTGATCATTGATCCTTGAACGTTGATCATTACTTGAACATTTGTCATGTAACATATGATGATCGGCTCAAATATTTAGAAAATGGCAAATGAGAAATTAAGAATAATTTTGATAAATCATAAATGAAAAATAATTGAAAAATGATAAATGTTAAATGATTAATGTATACTGGTGACAAATAATTGATGCCGCCCTGGGTTGTCTCTGACCCCATATAAGAACAGACTGTTAGGACGTTTTAGCTACTCAGAAAGGAGCTGCGTACATGTGCGGCATCGTTGGATATATCGGACAAGAAACTAAAGGTGTGTCAGTTGTAATGGCTGGGTTGCAAGCGCTGGAATATCGTGGATATGATTCGGCCGGCATTGCCTATCAAGCCGACGACGGCATAGTAGTTACCAAGCAGACTGGCCGCGTACAAAGCCTAGCCGCCTCACTGGGCGAACCGACGCCAGAGAGCGCCGTGGCTATTGGCCATACCCGCTGGGCAACGCACGGCACACCGACCATCGCGAATGCTCACCCGCATTTTAACGCCGACAAAACAATAATGGTGGTACATAACGGCATCATAGAAAACTACGCCGAGCTGCGTGAAAGTCTCCAGCATGAGGGGTATGAGTTCCAAACCGAGACAGACACTGAAGTGATCCCGCACTTGCTCGATTATTACACCAAAGATTCCGCCAACTTTGAGGAAGCGTTTATCCGCACTTTGCGACAACTTCGCGGTGCTTATGGACTCGTCGTCATGACATCACAAGAGCCGAATTCACTCTTTGCGGCCCGTTTAGGTAGCCCCTTGGTTTTAGGAGTAGATAGTACCGGGCTCATCCTGGCCTCTGACCCAGCCGCACTTATGGCACATACGAAACAGGTAGTCTATGTGAATGACTACGAGTACCTTATAGCGCACCAAGATGGCAGCTACGTGCTGCGCGATTTACAAAAAGATGAGCCAATTGAACGAAATGTCGAAACGCTCGACTACGATGCCGACACTGCCAGCCTCGGTGACTACCCGCACTTTATGCTGAAAGAGATTTATGAAGCGCCGCAGACTATCCGCTCGGCTACACTCGGGCGTATAAAGCCTGAGAGCGGCATCGTGAAGCTAGGTGGGTTAGAAAGCGTGGCCGACCAACTGAAATACATCGACCGCATCGTCATAGTCGCCTGCGGTACGTCATACTATGCCGGGCTTGTTGGTGAATACCTTATAGAAGAAATAGCTGGCATACCTGTAGAAGTGCAGCTGGCTAGCGAATTTAAATACCGTGATGAACCCTTTTCGCGCAGCACTGCTCTGCTCGCAATCTCGCAGTCGGGCGAAACTGCCGACACTATAGCCGCGCTTAAAAAGGTAGAAAACTATGGCGTATTACGCCTGGGTGTCGTCAATGCGGTCGGTAGCACCATAGCTCGTATGACCGATGCTGGCGTATACTGTCATGCCGGACCGGAACAAGCCGTGGCAAGCACGAAAGCTTTTGTTGCTCAAGTAACCGTATTGACTCTGCTCGCTCTGTATCTCAGCGAAGGAAACAGCCCGCTGTACAAACCGCTGCTCGAGGAGCTCAATGCCCTGCCGCAAAAGGCCGAGCAAGTACTGGCCGGCAATGATAGCATACGTGAAACTGCGCTCAAATATAAAGATGCGAGCAACTTTATGTTCATAGGACGCAAATATGGTTTCCCGTGTGCGCTTGAGGGAGCTTTGAAATTAAAGGAGATTAGCTATATACATGCTGAGGGTTACGCAGCGGGTGAGATGAAGCACGGGCCACTAGCTATGATTGATCCCGGCTTTCCAACCTTTGCTGTTGCTCCAAACGGGCCACTACTCGAGAAAGTGTATAGCAATATAGAAGAAATACGTGCCCGCGAAGGTAAGATTGTCGCTATTGGCTCCAAGGATAACGCACAGCTTGCCGCGCTCGCCAACGATGTCATGGACATACCAGAAACAATGGAACAAACTTCGCCATTGCTCGTCGCCATAGTCATGCAACTCTTTTCCTACCACATTGCCGTCGCCAAAGACCTCAACGTCGACCGGCCCCGCAACCTGGCTAA
>JAEUQV010000033.1 GCA_016789655.1 Candidatus Saccharimonadota bacterium | reverse complement strand
TTGGAAGAGTAGCCATACGCCTATGGCGGTAAAGAACATGCTCATTACAAAAGATCCTAGACCTTGACCATCAATGAAAAGTGATACTACAGAATACGCAATGTTTAGTAACATAACGTAAAATAGTAGATCCCAGCCTTTCTTTAGGTGAGCTTTGAGCGGGTTAAACGCCATAAAGTACAAGACTGCATTTACGAGCATCAGCGCCACGCCAAGCCAAACGAAAACAGTCAATTTGCTTGTTGAGACTGTAGTACCATCTCCAAATGTACGGCTCAACTCATTTGACCATTCTGCCAAATGGTTTACGGTTCGTGCTGCGTTCCATAGACCCCAAGCACCAAATACACTTAAAACTGCACCCACTATAGTAACCCAAGGTGCTATATCGACGAGGAACTTTTTGCCACCTTCTGGCAGCTTTGGTGCCTTTTCGCCAAAGACTTCATTAAGTTTCGTTTCTAGACCTTTAACATCTGCCATAGCTCACACTCCTTTTTATATAGCATAATAGTATCGCTTTGTGAGCCACTATTCAATGTGCCTTTTATCACAAACACTTTATACCTTCGATAACATCAAATTCCAATAAACGCTGCGATCGCAGCGTTTATTGGAAAAAGTTCGAGTTCGATGGGGGTGGCTACAATCTTAGGATGTAAAGGGGTTTTACGATACAATAAAGCGGTATGAACGCGGTGATTTTTGATTTCGATGGAACGATTGTCGACAGTTTGGCGGCAGTTATAAAAGTATACGAAGATCTCATGAAAAAGCCCCGACGATTTTCAAAAGAAGAAATAGAAGAGCTTCAGCACAAAGATTTGCTGCAAATCGCGCTAGAGCTCAATATCCCGAAATGGAAAATCCCATGGCTGCTGTTTCGCGGCAGGCGCATGTTCCGGAGTCATATGCGTAGCGTGAAAGTGCATGAAGGCATGCCTGAAGTAATAGCCGATCTTCACGACAGGGGAGTGCCGTTATATGTACTTAGCTCAAATGGCACTTCAAATGTCCAGAAATACTTACAGTGGAATAACCTAGATAAATACTTCCTGGCAGTTTATGGCGGAGCAGGTTTGCTAGGAAAAGCACGCAAACTACACAAATTATTTGCGCAAGAAGGCGTGACCGCTGAGGGGAGCTGGTATGTCGGTGATGAAACACGGGATATCATCGGCGCAAAGGCGGCTGACCTTAAGATTGTAGCGGTAAGTTGGGGCTATAACAGTAGGCAGGCGCTACTTGACCGTGAGCCGGATGAACTAGCAGATACTCCAGAAGAACTAGCTAAGGTGCTCAAAGAACTGTGGAAGAAGTAACAGTAGAAAAACTCGTCCATGGCGGACAGGGTCTGGGGCAGTTGCCGGATGGACGTAAAGTATTCGTCTGGAATGCGCTGCCCGGTGAGAAGGTTCAGGTGCGGCTTATAAAACAGAAGCATTCTTACGCGGAAGGTATTGCCGAAGAAATCATTACAGCATCACCCGATCGCATAAACCCGCTCGAAGATAACTACCTTGCAACCAGCCCTTGGCAAATGATGACATTCGCTGCCGAAAATCTGCATAAATCATCCATCGTCCGAGAGCTCTTCAGCCAGGCGCATTTAGATTGCGGCGTGCCGGATATACACGATGATTCCATACTCACACCCGACGAGTTTCATTACCGCAATAAAATGGAATATTCATTTTGGGGGGATGATGATGGCTTGCACTTGGCATTGCACCAACGTGGTAGCCACGGTAAACAGATCGTTATGGGGAGCGCGCTTGCTTTGCCGGCCGTCGATCAGGCGGCCCGGGCAGTACTGGAGCAGCTTCAGTCTCGTGCAGTGAGAGCAGGTGACCTTAAGACCATTGTTGTGCGTTGCGACCAAGACGGCAATGCGGCAGCGGCACTATTCGTAAAACCAAACGCATTTCCCAGATTGGTTTTGCCATCCCAGCTGAAAGGCTTGCGTGTGTACCATAGCAATCCCAAGTCGCCAGCTTCAGTTGCCACCAAACTTCTGTATGAGCTTGGCGATTGCCGATTGCAAGATACGCTGCTGGGGCAGACATTCCACTACGATGTAGATAGCTTCTTTCAGGTTAACCTGCCGGTGTATGAACGGGTGCTGGATCGCATTCGCGCGGCTTGTGAGGGTGACCCGGTAGATATGTATGCTGGGGTAGGCAGCATAGGCCTGAGTGTCGCAAAGCGGTGTGTCGAACTCATAGAACTTGACCCAGCCAGCGCAGCCATGGCTCGCCAAAATATATCATATATGGTTGCGTCAGGGTCCGTCCTTGACGCAAGAGTGGTTGAGGCGTCGAGTGAAAAGGTGCTGGAGTATATCGTGAGAGATCGGCCACTAATAGTTGATCCGCCACGCGCCGGACTGCATGCCAAGGTGGTGGAGCGTTGCTTGGAAGTAAAGCCGCCGCAGATCATCTATCTGAGTTGTAATCCAGCGACTCAGGCGCGTGATTTGGCATTGCTGCAAGGCTCGTATGATTTAGCGGATTTTGCCGTCTACAATTTCTTCCCTCGCACCCCACATATTGAAACTCTAGCTGTACTTCGGTTGCGAGGTGCCATTCATTCTGGCCGATAGCAAGATTTGCGGGAGCAAGTATGTTCAAAAATATAGAACGCTTGCGGTTGCATCCATGTGGCGGCCATATGGTGGATTGAATTCTACGGGTAAGTCCGGCATACTATGTGTATGAATAATTTTTTGATTCTAGGTATTGCAGTTGCGTGTGCCCCAGCGGTGTATTTTGGTTTGCAGCGAATGGCCGATATTTGGGAGAAGAGCATGGGCCGACCCTATCCGTACCGAAAGTTCTTCTTGCCGTATATGATTGCAAGTGGTATTGTGGCGCTTATCGCAGTGATAGTGCTTGAGGCTAGCAAATAAATATTTGGCGTTGAGAGGCGGGTAAGTAGTGAGCTATAAAAGCGAGCGGTCGCAGCCATTCCGTTTGGGTCAAGCAGCGCCGTTCAAGATTAGTCGCAGTAAGATAGAGTTGTACAAGCAGTGCCCACGCTGTTTCTGGCTTGATGTGCGGCTTAAGATTACTCGCCCGAGCAGCCCGCCGTTCAATATCAATAAAACCATCGACGAACTGTTCAAAAAAGAGTTTGATATGCATCGGGCAGCCGGTACACCGCACCCCATAATGGTAGATAACAACCTCGATGGCATATTGCCATTCGCTCACGAGAAAATGGATGAGTGGCGCTACAACTTTACTGGTGTCTCGACATTGCATAAGCCGACCAACCTGCATGTCTTCGGCGCTGTCGATGATGTGTGGGTAAACAATGTTGGCGAACTGATCGTTGTCGATTATAAAGCCACCAGCAAGAACAAACCAGTTAGTCTCGATAGCGACTGGCAGATCAGCTACAAGCGCCAAATGGAAACATACCAGTGGCTACTACGCCAAAATGACTTCCCAGTGAGTAACACCGGCTACTTCGTGTACACCAACGCACGTATGGACCTTGATGGCTTCGGCAATCGGCTGGAGTTTGTGACTACGCTCATACCCTATACGGGCTCAGATGCTTGGGTAGAACAAACGCTGCTCGATATGAAGGCATGTATGGAAGGTGACATACCACCTGTCGGAGATAGTATCATGGGCGGGCCATGTGAGCACTGTGCGTATGCTAGGGCGCGAACTGAATTGACAATCAAAGCACTCCAACAGCGTAGCTGACGCGGCGGTATTAGTCATTATTCATCTCTCAATTCTCAATTATTTTTCATTTGTACATTAATCATTTATTCAAACCAGAATAGTGTTTTATACAGTTAACCGCACTTTGAACTTCTTACCTCTTAACTCTTACCTCTTAACTCTGTATACTACTTCTTATGTTGGACATTCAATTCATACGAGACAACGCTGAGCTGGTGCAGCGTAAAAGTGGTGAAAAGGGCTATAAGGTTGATATCGCAGAACTCTTGCGTGTCGACGAAACGCGTCGCGCCCAGCTGACGGCGGTTGAAGATCTGCGAGCGAGGCGCAACGCGCTGACCGACTCAATGAAGGGTCAAAAACCCACACCAGAGCAGGTAGAGCAGGGTAAAAAACTTAAAGAGGAAATCACCTCACGCGAAAATGAGCTGAAAGTCACAGAGGAAAAATGGCAATCCCTCATGCAAGCCGTGCCGAATCCCACCTTTGATGATGTGCCGCTTGGCGGTGAAGAAGATAGCGTCGAAATCAAGAAAATTGGTGAACAAAAAACTGACGCAAAAGATCATCTTGACTTTGCGATGGAACGTGACTGGGTAGATTTTGAGCGCGGCGCCAAAGTCGCAGGCGCAAAGTTCTACTATCTCAAAGGTGACCTAGCGTTACTCGAGAACGCAATTACACAGTTTGCACTTAACTTTATTCGAGAAAAAGGCTTTACCTATATGACTGTACCGCACATGGTTAGCAGCAGGGTAGCAATGGGCGCTGGTTTTTCACCACGCGGTGACGAGTCCGGTAACGAATATTATATCGAAGGCGAGGACCTCACACTCATCGGTACGGCGGAAGCACCGCTTACTGGCTATCATGCCGACGAGATTATCGACGAAGACAAGCTGCCACTTCTATACGCTGGGTATAGCCCTTGCTACCGTCGGGAAGCGGGTACATATGGCAAGCATACTCGCGGGCTGTTCCGGGTGCACCAGTTTAACAAACTTGAAATGTACATCTTTTGCCAGCCAGAGAAAAGCAAGGAAATGCACGAATTTATATTGCAGACAGAGGAAGAACTCTGGCAGGCCTTGGGGGTTTCATACCATGTCATTAATATCGCTGCAGGCGATCTTGGCGCACCGGCTGCTAAGAAGTACGATGTTGAGTACTGGTCGCCAGTCGATGAAAAATACCGAGAACTCACCAGCTGTAGTAACTGTACCGATTTCCAGGCACGCAATCTGAATATTCGCGTCCGACGCAAGAATGGCTCGGTTGAAGTACTCCATACATTGAATGGTACGGCCGTGTCGTTAGCCCGGTCTTTGATAGCAGTTATTGAACATTACCAAACAGAACGTGGTACACTGATGGTGCCAAAAGTTTTGCAACCATACATGGGTGGCAGGACTGAGATATAAAGAACGTGCTGCTTGCCTCAACGACGTAGTTGATCCAGGCCAGCAGAAGGAGCAATATGATTCACACGGTGAGCGCCGAGGGCTTCGACCTGGCGCAAAAACTGCAAAAGTACACAGTGGGTAAAGTGCGCGACATAGAAAAGTATGTCCCACGCAAAGCTCGCCCATCGGCTGTGCTTGCAGTGCATTTCAAGGAGTCCAAAAAAGGCAAAGACAAGACCTGTACGTTGACACTACAGCTACCGCATCAAACTTTGGCTGTGCGTGAAACCACGACGCACATGTATGCGGCACTCGATATTGCGACCGTCGAAATGCGGCGTCAGCTGGCCGACTACAAGAGTAAGCACAGTACGCAAGGGTTACGGCACCGTATTTTTCGACAACTACGTCGCGGTGAAGCGCAGCCCGCTGAGTAATAATAGGCTACTTATTTGACGAGGAATCTTGGTGGTTGGTGCGCCTGGAATGAACGCACCATTTCCACAAAATAGTTATAATGTCGTAACATTGTCAATTTTCTCTCGCTAAGCCTTGAGAAACAGGGTACAATAGAATTTGACTAAATGTACTGATGCATGGAGGTGTAACAGACTGGTATGAATAGAGTATTGAAGCGTATCCTTGGCGACCCGCAGGCTAAGACTATAAAGCGGCTACGGAAGCGAGTAAAAGTCATAAATCAACTTGCTCCAAAGTATGAAAAAATGACCGATAAACAGCTGCGCGAACAGACCGACAAGTTGCGCTCCCGTCTCAAAAAAGAGTCACTTGACGGTATTTTGCCAGATGCATTTGCAGTCGTCCGAGAAGCGGCTACCCGCGCACTTGGCCAGCGGCACTACGACGTGCAGCTCATTGGCGGCATGGTGCTGCACGAGGGCAACGTATCGGAAATGAAAACCGGTGAGGGTAAGACACTGGTAGCTACCGCGCCAATGTACCTCAATGCCATCGAGGGTAAGGGTGCTCACCTAGTGACAGTGAATGACTATTTGGCACAGCGCGATGCTGGCTGGATGGGCCAGGTCTATCACTTTCTTGGTCTAAGTACGGCAGTAATTATGGCTGACCGCTCATATATATTTGACCCCAAATATGTCAATGAAGATCATGAGGACGAGCGGTTCCGTCACCTCAAGCCATGTAGCCGCCAAGAGGCTTACGCAGCAGACATCACCTATGGCACCAATAACGAATTCGGTTTCGACTACCTTCGGGATAACATGGTACGCGAGACCGACCAGCTGCGTCAGCGCGATCTCAACTACGCCATTGTCGACGAAGTTGACTCTATACTCATCGATGAAGCGCGCACACCGCTTATCATTAGTGCGCCGAGCGTTACACCCGGCAATGCCTACGAACAGTTTTCACGCACCGTTCGCCAGCTTAAAGCCAAGCATTACGAAGTAGATGAAAAGCGCAAAACGGTCGTGCTCACGGACGAAGGCGTCGATAAACTCGAAAAGATACTCGGTATAGAAAACCTTTACGGTACTGAAAACATTCGTACGCTGTACCATCTTGAGCAAGCACTCCGTGCGCAAACGCTCTTTAAACGCGACAAAGACTATGTAGTGACCAACGATGGTGAAATTGTTATCGTCGATGAATTCACTGGGCGACTCTTGGCCGGACGTCGCTATAATGAAGGTCTGCACCAAGCTATTGAGGCTAAAGAGGGGGTGGAGGTTCAGCAAGAATCTATGACCTTGGCTACCATTTCGTTCCAGAACTACTTCCGTTTGTACGATAAGCTGGCGGGTATGACCGGTACCGCTATGACCGAAAGCGAAGAGTTCCACCAGATCTATAAACTAGATGTTGTTGAGATCCCTTCGAATCGCCCGGTTTCGCGCGACGACCGTAGTGATCGCATATATCGCAACGAAGCAGCCAAATTTAAAGCCATCGTAGACCAAGTAAAGGAGCTTCATGAAAAGGGTCAGCCGGTCCTTATTGGTACTGTATCTATAGAAAAGAACGAAAAGCTGGCGAATATGCTTACCAAAGCAGGCGTACCCCACCAGATCCTAAATGCGAAGAACAACGAGCGAGAAGCCAAGATCGTAGCCCAGGCAGGTCAACGCGGTGCTGTAACCCTCGCTACCAACATAGCTGGCCGCGGTACCGATATCGTACTCGGAGAGGGCATAAAAGAACTTGGTGGTTTGTTCGTGCTTGGCTCAGAAAGACACGAGTCGCGTCGTATTGATAACCAGCTACGTGGTCGTGCTGGTCGCCAGGGCGATCCGGGTGTGACACAATTTTACGTTAGCACCGAGGATGACCTTATGCGCATATTCGGCGGCGATCGCATCAGCAGAGTCATGGATCGTCTCAAGGTCGACGAAGATGTGCCGATAGAAAATCGCATTATTTCACGCAGTCTTGAAGCGGCTCAGAAGAAGGTAGAAGGTTTTCACTTCGATCAGCGTAAAAATGTAGTGCAATACGACGACGTCATGAACCGACATCGTCGAGCAACCTATGCGATGCGGCATGAAATCCTTAAAGCCGACGACATAAGTAAGCGCATAAAAGCATATATAGAAGAAGAGGTTAGCTTGCTCGCGAGTATGCCAGAGCGTGCCACGGATGAATTTGAAGCAATGGTCAAAGAGTTATTACCTCTCGACGAGGCTGCGCTAGATCGTGTGTTCGCAGAGACCGCTGAAAGCGTAAAACCTGTGCTTATAGCTGAAGCAAAGGAACTGTATAAGGGCAGGGAAGCAGCCTTTACGCCTGAAATCATGCGTAAAGTCGAGCGAGATGTCTATCTGCAGATTTTGGATAATCTCTGGATGCAACATCTCGAAAATATGGACCACTTGCGTGAGGGTATCGGCTGGATGAGTGTCGGTCAACGTGACCCATTGGTAGAATATCGCAGACGTGGGCAGCTTATTTTCGAAGAAATGCAGCACATGCTTCGTCATGAGGTGGTTCGTGCGCTGTTCCATGCCGAGCCAATCAGCATGGATAAGCTAGAACAGCCGGTTGAAACTGAGCTGACCTTGGCTGCACGTGGCTCTATAAGCAATGCCGCAGACATTTCAGATGATGAAGCCCAGTTCCACGAGGGTGATTTTGCGGCAGGTGCAGATAAAAAGACTTCCAGCAAGGTGACGACTACGGCCAAAAAACGTGCCAAAGCCAATAAAGCCGAGCGCCAGCGTAAAGCAAAGGCCCGTAAAAGAAAGTAGACCTTAGACCGTAGAGCTTAAATATCTAAGCTCTATATTCTAAGATCTAAGATCTATCATATGAAACACACTGTCGAAGAAATCATTCTCCAGAACGGCGCCAAAGGCTTGTTGATCCACGTGCCAGATGCCACCGTGATGAATGTGTACATCAACTTTCGTGCCGGGGAATATCTAGTTGACCGCAAAAAATGGGAAACGCCACACCTTATGGAGCATATCCTGCTGGGTGCAAACGATGATTTCCCGCGGGCTCGTGATTTTCAAGCTGAAGTTGAAAAGAATGGCGCGTATAGCAATGCCTCGACTGATGTGTACGATATAGTCTATGAGCTTGAGTGTGCTGATTTTGAGTGGGAGCGAGTTACGCGTTTGCTGCGGACAGCCATCGATCGACCACTTTTCTTGCAAGAGGAGTTCGATGCCGAGTTTGGGAATGTCCGAGAAGAGCTGGCTGCTCGCGCCAATAATCACTATAGGCAACTTGGTGCCTCCAGCCGCAAGGCGTACGGTCTCGTCTCTGAGACAGATAAAGAGCGCTTGGAACTTATGGATAATGTCACACTTGATGACGTGCGTGAACACTATCGACGTACTCATACTACCGACAATATGCGCTTCGTTATAGCTGGCAATATTACCAAACAGCGCAAAGCCAAAGTCATCGAGTTACTAGAAGATATCCATTTGCCAAGGGGCGAGCGGTTCATAATGCCAGACGAGAATGTGCAGTCATTGCCAAAGCCGGTATGCATACCCAATGAAACAGTCGATACGCTGTACTTTTATATCGATACCTTCATGAACCGTCGTCTCGAGGAGCATGAGACAGATGCCCTCAGTTTGGTAAGTGCTTTACTAACCGAGACGCTGTATTCGAAGATCCTTGGCACTGCTCGTGAACGCGGTCTAGTGTATGGCATGAATAGCGGCTTCCAGCAGATTAAGCTTAGTAGCAACCTTTGGTTTGGCAGCCAGGTATCAGTGCAAAACGCTCCTGCGCTTTTCGATATTATCATTGAACAACTAGGCAATCTTTTTCGGGGTGAGCTGGCTGAAGCCGATATTGCAGCTGCCCAGGCCTACGCTATTGGGCGATATCAACGGAGCGCGCAAACCGTAGCGAGTACCGCAGGTGGCTACACAGGTCGCTATTTCTTCGATGAGCACATTGACGATTATTACGCTATACCAGATCGTATTCAGAAAATAACTAAGCAGCACATTGTTGATGTGACGCGAGCAATGTTTAGCGAAGGCGTGGGCGGTTTGGCGGTATATGGTAGCGCAACCCCTAAACTGGCCGATGAGCTCAATACGCAAATTTCCGTTCTGTGGCAGCAGGTACAGTAAATGGATGAGCTGCGCACTCGAGCAGAAACATTTCACGCGGCAGTCAGGGACGCTTTAGGTCGTATACATTTCGATGAGCTTACGGCACGCAAGCAGCTGCTCGATGCACAATCATCTGACCCCGATTTTTGGGCCGACCCAGACACTGCCCAGCCGGTAGTAAAGGAACAAGCCGCGCTTGATAAGCGCTTGCAGCCGTGGCACAGCCTGCAGCAATCGGCGCAGGAAATCATAGAGCTGCTAGAGCTCCAAGATGAATCTCTCTCTGATGAAATCGCATCCCAGCTGCAAACAGCTCAAACCGCCTTTGCGGCACTTAAGGAAGAACTGAAGTTTTCTGGGCCATATGACGAGCGCGATGCTATCATTAGTCTGCACGCTGGTGCAGGCGGTACCGATGCCCAAGATTGGACAGCCATGCTGTTACGGATGTATGTGCGCTGGGCTGAACAAAACGACTACTCGGTTACCATGGTCGAGGAGTCGCCCGGCGAAGAAGCGGGCTTGAAAAGCGCGACCCTCGAAATCGCGGGGGTATTTGCGTATGGAAAGCTCAAGGGCGAGCATGGCGTACATCGGCTGGTGCGGCTTAGCCCATTCAATGCCGAAAGCCGCGAGACCAGCTTTGCCAAGCTGGAAGTTATGCCCAAAATCGATGCACCCGAAGATATCGATATAGACGAAAAAGACCTCAAAATAGATGTCTATCGGAGCGGCGGCCATGGCGGCCAGAGCGTCAATACGACAGATTCGGCGGTGCGTATCACCCATATACCTACCGGTATCGTCGTGGCTATTCAGAACGAGCGCAGCCAGCTGCAAAACCGCGAAACAGCACTGACCATATTGCGCTCGCGTTTGGCGCAGCTCCAGCTTGAGCAGCACGCCGAAAAGGTAAGTGAGCTCAAAGGCCCCAATGAGCAAGCCGCTTGGGGCAACCAAATCCGCAGTTACGTCCTGCACCCATACAAGCAAGTCAAAGACCTTCGAACTGGCTACACCAGTTCTGACCCCGACGACGTCCTCGCCGGCAACCTCAACCCATTCATAGCAGCCTACCTCGACAGCATCCTAGGCAATTAGCTTTTAAGTATATCAGCGAACGCTTCGTAGTAAGCGTACTTAGCTAGGTATTCTGTCCTTTCTGAGATGGATTCTTCCGTGAAAGGGAGTTGTTCCTGCAGTTTTTTAACTGAGTAAAAATTTGAAATATCTAAGTAGTTTTCTTGTGTTGCTTCTGTCGAGCCTTTTGCACTGTTAGTCTTAGCGCTCATTGGAGTGAGATTGCCAATAGAGTGATATTGATCGCCTTTAGCTTTTTTCTGAGCGATAATGTGGTCTAGGGTAAATGATTCCCCTAAGACCACTAAACCGTTAGAGTGATGTAGTTCAATTTTTTCAAATGTGTATCTGATGACGATCTTGTTTGTCCTATTTGTATATCGAAGATTAGAGAATGCCTCAAAAAAAATACCGAAATTTGGAGTTAATTCTTGGAGATCTTTCTTCAGCTCACTAAGAAGTTTTCCTGAAATTTTTTCTTTATCTATAACCGTTATATTTTTATTAAACTCTCTAAGCGTATCTTCCAGCTGTTTTGCATGCTTCGAATATACTTTCTCAAGTGCGTTTCCTGGACTCTTAGTTATGCCTGAGTAGATGTAAGTAAACTCCTCAATTAGTCTGAATATTTTCTTATAGATTGCCGGAGATAACATATCTCGATTTCTATGTAATGCTAATAGTAAAATAAAGCACTGATTTACTTTGAGCTTATCACTTAATGAATGTAGGATTCTATTCAGTTCCGGATCGTTTGTATTGCCGTTCTTGAGTTCGATCATAAGGTTTACATTCTTTTTCAGCTTGTTAAAGAACTTCTGATGGTCATTCATGGAAGGTTTAATTTTTCTGTACAAACTGCCAGATGGAAAGTTTCCATCGTAAGATTGGAGCATGTAGTAGAAAAATCGGTCTGATAGCATATTTGTCGTATTCTCTACTAGGTTCTCAAGCAGTGTATCCCACTCGTCCATTTTTTTATTTTTTTCGCTATCACTGCCGGATAGTCTTCCGAAATAGAAGTTTTTTATTAAATCAGTTTTTGCCAACGCCACACCTTTTGCGTTATGGCTCTCAAAAAGGTTGTAGGCCACCTCCTTATTAGTGACCCTAATGTCAATATATTCGATGGCATTTATACGTGAAAGTATTCTATCTGCCATTTGTATCTTTTGAGCTGACTGCAGCCCGGGTCTTTCTAGTGTCTCTTTCAGCCTTTTATGGAAATATTGGTAGGCATCAAGAACCTTTTTCTCGGCAGAATTAAGTGGCTTTATCCTACGTATGTCATCACATTGGATGTATACCATCTCGTTAAATATATGCTCAATCTCAATGCCAACCCGTAATTTATAGAGGCTGGCCTCTGAATTAGAGTATGAACTCCCGAAAGTCGAAGATATTTTTATCATATTTTGAATATGTTCTGCTGCCAAATACGCTTCGGTTGTGCGTATGGACTTGGCAAGAACGTCGCGAAGCGCAGCAAGAAATAGGGTAATAGTTACGAGTCGCTGTTGGCCGTCGATGACCTCAAGACTCTTATCTTCACTAATGGCAAAGAGAATAGTACCCAAGAATGCAAGATTATCTTCTGCCTTTTCAGATTCTTCAATAAAATCAGCATAAAACTCTTCTGCTTTCTCCTTTGGCCAGGAGTAAGTTCTTTGATATCGGGGTATAACAAGCTGAAGTGAGCCTGCAAATATATCTTCAATTCGTTTTTTGTCTGGATCGAAATCTACTGTTATTACTGTCATGAATTAATCATAGCAATTTATTGCTAAAAAAATAACATGTTGTACTTTGGGTGGTCGCATTCCCATGGTACAGATGGCAAATGCTCTAATCTGCGGGTTCCGGAGCTTTCAGGTTAAACGTGCTATAATAGTGCTAATGATTTTATTGGATCGGGTAACCAAGACGTACAACAAGAATCTTGGCACGGCGCTAGATCGTGTTTCTTTGCATGTCGAGCCGAAAGAGTTCGTCATTGTGATTGGTCAGAGCGGAGCAGGTA
>JAEUQV010000030.1 GCA_016789655.1 Candidatus Saccharimonadota bacterium | reverse complement strand
ACCGCTGGCTGGAAAAAATAGTCGTTATTCCGCGTGACATACTTACCGATCTCATCTATAAATATTCCAAAGCCAATACCGCCCATAAGCGCAACCAACTTTTGGAGCCGCGCACCTAAGAATGCAAAGTTTAAAACAAATGCAGCCAGCATGAGCAACCCACCCCACAACATATGAGCAATGTGGTATTTTGTGCCGCCAATTACTGGGTAGCCTGTTGCGTGCAGGTAAAAACGTATGAGCAATATGCTGCTCGCCGCTGAGACTACAAATATATCCAGCAAATCGCGAGCCGCCACATTCCGGATGAATACCTGAGATTTGGCCATAACAGTAGTATAGCTCACATCAATGGTTAGACGAACGGCCAACTGCGCCAGGTTAGACCTAGCGCATAAATCAGACAGTACCTTATATTGCGCTAGGTCTAACCTGGCGCAGTTGGCGAAAGAATTGATAGAAGTTGCTCTAGGCATAAGCTATATGGGAGAATATCATTTATGGAATCGACACTATTTTTGCAGCTTGCGGCTGTGCTGGCTGTAGCGGCGGGCGTATCAATAATAATGCGGCTGTTTCGGCAGCCCCTTATCATAGGCTACATTTTATCTGGGATTATTTGCGGGCCAGCCGCGCTTGACCTCATACATGACCACGCTGCGTTTGGTTCATTCAGCCAAATAGGCATAACGCTCCTGCTTTTTATAGTCGGGCTCGGGTTGAACGTAGGCGTCATACGCGCCACCGGCAAGCCGGTATTCTTGGTGTTTTTGCTGAATACGCTTTTGGTTGGAGGTGTTAGTTTTGGTGCGGCCAGGTTACTCGGCATACAAACTACCGAAGCCATATTGGTCGCGGTCGCCATGCTATTTAGTAGCACGATAGTAGTCGTCAAACACTTGGTCGACAAACGAGAACAGCACCGCCTATATGGCCAGATAGCCATCGGCATTCTGCTCGTCGAGGACATTGCCGCAACCATTGCGCTGGTACTACTTGCCACCGCCAAGAACGGCGGCGGGTCAGAACAGCTTTTTGGACTGCTAGGAAAGGGTATGCTGCTGGCTGGTGCTATGACCTTTGTTGGTTGGTTTGCCATGAGCAAGCTGGTAAAGTTTTTTGCAAGTAACCAGGAGTTCCTCTTTACTTTTGCGCTGGCCTGGGCCTTTAGCGTGGCGGCAGTGTTTGAACTAACTGGATTTTCGCTAGAAGTTGGAGCACTGTTTGCCGGTGTGTCGCTAGCCTCGCTGCCCTACGCTCAGGAGATTAGCTCGCGACTTAAGCCGCTGCGCGATTTTTTCCTAGTGCTCTTTTTCGTAGGCCTCGGCGGCACCATGACGCTGAGCGGTATTGCCGAAGCTTTTGTGCCAGCTACTCTATTCGCTGCCATCGCATTGCTTGTTAAGCCGTTTAGCGTATCGACTGGTATGGGGCTACTGCGCTACACCAAACAAACCGGCTTTAAGGCGGCTTCGCACTTGTCGCAAATAAGCGAGTTTTCAATCGTACTGCTGGCGCTCGCCTATACCGAGGGTTTTGTGAGCGGCAAAACGGTCGATATTTTAACACTGACAACATTTATTACCATTGCCGTCTCGTCGTATCTTATGAAGTACAACGACAGCCTGTTCCGCCGGCTTAGCCGCTTTTTACCGATCATCGAGCGGCACGATCTGCGCTCAGACGGTAGTAAAACACCAGATTATAAGCTCATCCTGTTTGGCTATCGCAAAGGCGGTCACGAGTTTGTGAGTACTTTCCGTGATATGCACAAAAAATACATTGTGGTCGATTATAACCCCGACGTCATCGAGACGCTAGAGCGCCAACATATTACCCATGCCTACGGCGACGCCACCGACTACGAGCTACTCGAGGAACTCGGCGTAGCCAAAGCGGAAATGATCGTAAGCATACTGCCCGGCCACACCACCAACCGCGAACTGCTTAAATACTACCTGGCCAAAAACCCTAGCGGCATCTTTATATGCCATGCGGGCGATTACGACACCGCTGCCGAACTATACGGGATGGGCGCATCATACGTGATGCTGCCACACTTTATAGGCAGCGAAAAAATGAGCGCCTTTATACGCACGCACGGCAACGACAAAACCGCCTTCGACACCTACCGCAAACACCACATCATCGACCTCGGCAAAGCGGCTATGGGATAGACATGTGTGCGTACTGTGTTTAAATACTTGTATGCCTCAACATAGGTTGGTGTTTGAGACAGGCACTACGCTCTATCTTAACTCTGTAGCCGAGCTTTCTTTCCCGTGGCCTGATAATCCAATAGAAGCTATTGCATGTATCACACTCATTAACAGCGGCTACTGCCCCGAGGCTGTCGAGTACCATGCCGGTACACAAGCTAGGATCATCGAGGCCAGACTTGCAAGCGTAAATCCACACAACGACCCCGAGGATCTACGGAGAATAGTTGAGCAGTTTGTTTTCCCCTTTACTGTCAGCTTCTTCGCATCTACGTAATGTGATTTAGAATAACTGGCGGTGCTAGTTTGAACTCATTTTTATTAGCTATTTGTTTTTTGTGCTATTATATGTATTTATGTCATACCCTAACTGCGAACTCCTACCCTGCCAACCTCACCCATTCAGTAACGATCAGTGGGATGAGACTCTTGCCACGAAACTTCGAGGATGGCTAGCTGCTCAAAAGACACTCCCTCAACGAGCAGCTTTGGTTATAGGCGCCGGCACGTTGCCATACATACTTGATGTACTACCATCCCATATTATCGTAGCCGACCTAGACAACCCGTTGTAGATGGGGTAATAAAACGCTGCGTACGCACAGCAGGGCACCTATCATGGCAGGCCTATTGCAACAATGAATTACCTGAGCCTGAGGCGAGATTAGAATTCAAGCGTATGACTACCCAATCGAACCTAGCTGGAGATTTTAAGGCAGTACAAACAGCCGCACGTAAAGCCAAGCTTACGCCTATGGTAGGTAACATCGTTGATACCGCTAACCAAATAGCAGCCGTTCTGAGTAGGCGGAATGAGGTACTTTCGTTTATAAATTTTACAAATGTCGGAAGCTATTTACTGAGTGAAACCGCAGGAAGAACTCCCGACGCACATTGTCTGGTGGGTCGGACTGTACTTGCGCAGATATTAGCCAAACTGCCTGTTGCTGATGATGCCGTCATCGTTGATAGCTGCATAGGTCTAGTACCAACGTTGTACGATCCGCAAGGCTACATACAAGCCTTTCGATAGCAGAGCATAGCGGCGGCAATATGCTGATACGCTACTTGCTATGCCTCGACTGATAGATTCAGCTCAATCCCTACGTTCGCAGTATCACCGTAGGTCGCTGGTAACGACGAACTACCTTCGACGCCTACCGCAAACACCACATCATAGACCTCGGCAAAGCGGCTATGGGGTAGGTCAATACTTTTACCTCAGCCGTTAGCTAACCCTAACCTGCTATACGTGCGAATAGGGATCTAGCGGATCTCGCGGATCCTGTATGTTTCCGTTCGGTTCGTGACCCTGAAGGGCGATTGCCATACGAGCAGGAACAACCAATGTGTCAACTATATTGCATGCGGTAAAATTATAGCCTTTCGCTCCGCCGCCATTTTCTAAGCCGACCCATGCACTCCGTAGTGCCGTGCCAGCCAGGTTATTCACGTGGCCAAAATCATCAAGAGTATCTATAGATGCAGCTTTACTTGGATCGCCGACACCACCTAAGTCAGGAACCAAGCCCCTTAAAGCGACTACTACTGGCTGGTTTATGGGTCGAAAGTTTACAGCTGTCCGCCGATATGCGCCCGCCGCACCTGTATCGCCAGCATGCATAGCAGCCTGCATCTCAAAATAGCGTTCAGCCGACCCATCATCTTCAGGGCTTCCGGGCATTGGAAACGCACCTAGTAAATCGCCAAGTGACCATTCGGCGAGCGTACGACGAACCACTAATATGTCGCTAGCATCTAAAATCTCACGAGCGGTTTCATGAGCGGCTTCTAACGCTCCAGCAGGGGGGGAGAATGGTTCAAATTTTTTTTCAACGATTTTCATAGTTTATCTCCTAGTTGAATGTACACGGATTGTATAATATTTTTAGCATATTAACAATGCTTTATTTTTAAGAGCGGACGATCTACAATAGACCCAAATACGAATGCTCGCTGAGGTTTTTGGCGGGGACGTGGCACTGACGTATCTGTTATAAAGTTTAACGGAGTTATTGGTGCATGACTAAAACGAAAAATTATCGGTACTATGACTTAGCGGTGGCGGCCAGTGTGGCGACGCTTATTATTTCTAACCTCGGAGCCATGAAGCTGGTTGCATTTGGGCCTATCATTGCCGATGGCGGCGCTATTCTCTTCCCGCTTGCCTATATACTTGGCGACGTAATGACCGAAGTTTACGGTTACAAACACACCCGCCGCGCCATATGGGTTAGTTTTACTTGGCTGTTGCTGATGATAGCCACGCTCAGCCTAGTACAGCGTATGCCTGCCGTCGAAGGTGCGCCGAACGTTGCAGAGTTCAATACTGTTTTCGGGTTCGTGCCGCGCATAGTAGCCGCTAGCCTACTGGCCTACTTGGTGGGCGAGTTTATAAACTCATTTGTACTAGCAAAAATGAAAGTACGCACCAAGGGCAAGCGCATGTGGCAGCGGCTGATCGCATCGACACTGCTGGGCGAAGCAGTAGATACAATTATTTTTTGTATGGTGGCTTTTTACGGACTTATCACTGGCGCCCAAATGGTCAACTATATCCTTGTGGGGATTGGCTTTAAGATTGCCGTCGAAACACTTATGCTGCCAGTAACCTACCGCGTCATACACTGGCTGAAGCGCAAAGAAAACGAAGACCATTTCGATGAAACTACCAACTTCACCCCACTCAGCGTCAACCTGGATGACTAAAATCCACCTATCGCAACTTCACCTAAAGCGCGCCGTACAGAGGGGATCAGCACGTATTCACCCAGCTTACGCTGTAGAGAGTAGCGCAAGCTAAATTCTTCAGGATCACATAAAAACAACGCTTTTACTTTCTTTTTGAATTGTTCAAACGTGTCTTCGCCCGCTATGTGAGTAAACTTGAGGGGTCGCGCACCAAGTTGCTTTGCAAGAGTCTTATCATGCGCTAACACTTCTTGCCAACCACGTTGTGATACGTCATGTCTATACAGATACGCTGCGTGCTGTCTCGCAACAGGACTAATTGCTATAACGTCTTCTCCGACTAGCTCACCTTTTTCGCCATATCTTGGCAATACCAAGCCAATATATGCACTATTAATATCAGTACCTTGTTCTGACTGCATAACCTTTCTTGGCTTACCATGCACAAAATATGCTCCGGGGACATTGAACTCGTCGCTTAAATCCTGTAATGTGCGTACTCTGCGCATATCAACTTTTGCTTTTTCTGACTCAGTTAAGTTACTAATGAGCCCTTCAACATACTCACGTATCTTTGTACCAGCAGGCAAGATATCTATGTCTAATTGTTCACCGTCGATCAACACCTCTTCTGCCTGACTAGCCTCATCTGACCATCTTTTTTCATATTAGGACTTACGCACTTGCATAAAACCGTGCCGTCAGGCACGCTTGTTCTGTAAGGAGAAAACAAACATGAATCACCTAGTAACAATTGTCGATCAACCATGAGCGTCACTGCTCAGATGTATGGGCAGTTCCTCATTA
>JAEUQV010000065.1 GCA_016789655.1 Candidatus Saccharimonadota bacterium | reverse complement strand
TCGATAGATTTGAGCGGCAAGTCTTGGCTATGCACAAACGTCGTTACTATGACATGGCCAGCGTATTGCTTGAGGAGTGGTGCGAGGTCGTGTATTTCCTTTCCCTGCTTAAGCGCCAGTAAAACGACTGGCTTGGCGGTTGGATAGAGCGCATGAAAGCTACCCCAGAAAGTACGCATCTTTTGATTGTTGTGTGCGCCATCCATAACAATTGTTTTGCCATCGACATGCCTTACATCCATGCGGGCTGGTACTTGCAATGTTTGCGTATCAAGCAAGTCAGCCAGATTCAACAGTTTTAAGTCATCTCTTTTTACGAGCATGCGGTAGGCAGCAAAAGCAAGCAGCCAATTACGCCGTTGAAAGCTCGGGAGAGCCGCAGCGAACGTACCGCCATACGCAGCAGCTAATCTATCCTCGTCGAACGTGAATAGCTCGGCTTCCTCCTGTTGTGAGACCCAGTAGCGCATTACCGTCATGACTGACGGTGCCTGATTGTACATCAGTACCGCGTTACTATCGTGTACTATGCCGATTTTTTGGTAGGCTATCTTTTCGATAGTGTCTCCTAGGATCGCTTGGTGATCCAGCCCGATGTCGGTAATCACACACAGCTTATCGGTACGCGCCGCCACATTGGTAGAATCGTGCAGCCCGCCCATGCCCGTTTCTATCACTGCGTAATCGACCTTTTCGCGCGCGAACACCCAGAACGTAAAGGCTATGATGCATTCAAACCAGCTCGGCGTTTCTGGGGCATCGGCAATGAGACTCAAGAATTCCCCCATATAGGTACAAAAAGTCGTTTCGCTGAGCGGCACGCCGTTTATTTGCACTCGCTCGGTCAGGCTATCGACATGCGGCGACACCGTGTGACCGACCTTAACACCAGCTTTATGCAACAATGTCGCAATATAGTAAGTCGTAGACGTCTTACCGCTAGTGCCAGCGACGTGTATGACACGCAATGATAGTTCAGGGTTGCCGAGGTGCGCCATCAGCCGTTCGGTGCGCTCGACCGTAAGACCTTTTCCCATAGTCTGGGCGGCAACTTCCAGATACGGCCGGAGCGCAGCATCAACATCCGCCATACTCGATAATTTCATCCCATTACCATAGCACACCCCTGTAAAACGTGCTACAATTGCCGCTGGTACCGTGCTAGCCCAAAATTGCAATTCAAGGAGCGAAGCGACTGAATGCAATTTTGAGATGAGGAGTCGACGCAAGATGCAACTCGGCAAAAGTGGTCGAAGACCAGTTTTGGCGTAGCGGAGTCTGAAGTCGCACTTCGACGAGCCCCGTTAGCTCAATTAGGATAGAGCGTCAGTTTCCGGTACTGAAGGTTGCAGGTTCGATTCCTGTGCGGGGTACCATACATGTTAAGATGAAGTGGCGCTATCGCTGCCAGCTTAATACCATTACCCTATGTCGCAGTCTATTCCTCACTCATATACCCAACCCTATATCGTTATCGGTGCGCTAATTGTTCGTAGTGGCAAAATTCTTCTGCTGCAAGAAAATCATATGCCTGATAAAGGCAAGTGGAATATACCGGCCGGAAAATTAGATTATGGTGAAGATCCAATCGATGCCGTGAAAAGAGAAGTGCTTGAAGAGTCGGGGCTGACGTTTAGGCCGAGGACTATCTTAGGTATGCGCTCAATCTATCGTAAAGATGTGCCAGGCAACGTCAAAACCACACACGTCTTAAGAATCGTGTTCCTAGGAGAAGCCTCAGGTGATGTCAGCTACGATCATGGTGAAACGGGAAAAGATGGTTTAGAAATTTCCGACCACAAATGGCTGAGCCCTCAAGAAGTATTGAGCATGCCCCTCTCTGCATTACGCTATCATGATATCAAGCAATGCGTACATGATTACCAGTCAGGCAAAAGCTACCCATTAGACCTGCTAACACATATCGTACAGAACTAGGTTTATACCTACAGAAAAGCAACGCTGGGCTGCCATAATATTTTTGGCCAGCATAAAGTGCGGCCATACGCCGCACATTATGGAACCAGATAAATGAGATGGCATTGGCTGGTTTCAACTCGCTATACTACCCACTCCATTCTCGATAATTACCAGGCACGATATAACACAATACTGTCATCTCAGGCATTTTCATAGGTGTGACGCCAATTTCAGGGTATACTGACCGCATGACAAAACCAGCTAAGGCAAACACGCACGAGATGCTACTGCAGCTAGTAGTTAACGTGTTTCTGCCGCTTGTTATTCTGACCAAGCTTAGTAGTAAAGATCAATTAGGTCAGGTTGGTGCGCTTTTATTGGCACTGGCGATGCCGGTCATGTGGGAACTCTACCGAGTAGTTAAGCATCGCAGGCTGAGCAGATTATCACTCTTTGCTATAGGCGGCATAGTGCTAACGGGCGGGATAAGCTTGCTTGGGCTCAGCGAAGAGTGGCTCGCGGTGCGACGAAGTGCTCTATACATTATCGGTGGTTTGGTATTGCTTGGCATGATATACATGAAAAAGCAACCCATTGACTTGCTACTTTCCGCTGTAGTAGATACAGACATGATCAATTCAAAAATCCAACAACGCAAGAAAGAAGCTGAGTACAGAGATAAAAAACGAACCAGCATCTATGCGCTCGCTGTTCTGTTGCTAGTCGTAGGCGTTGCAAGCTATGTATTGACGCGAGTCGTTATTGTGCATGCCACAAACACAGAGTCATTCAATACCGAGTACGCCCGCCTGCGGCTTTTGAGTGTGCCGTTTATTACTGTACCTCTTGTGGTGGGCGCCACAGCCATATTAATGTACTTGCTTACGTCTATAGAAAAGCTCAGTGGTCTCGAGCTTGATAAAATTATCCACAAGAAGTAGCGTAAGCAGCTACAAAGAATACGCATTTATGTGGTAGCCTGTGTGTATGAGTATCTCGGCAAGAAGATTATTAAGACACAAGAATTCACAGAGCAATACTCTATATCAAAACGGTACCTACATCAGCAACAGTATTAACTACTGGGTCCACGGCCATTCAAACTATATTACAACGACCCTTACAGTTACTAACGATCACATAACTGCCGTAAGCGCAAACCACAGTGTTTCCGATGGTACATCGCAAAATTATGTAGATGCATTCGATAACGATTTAGGGGGTGCAGCCATTGGTCAACCGCTACAATCGATTTCCCTCAGTCGTGTTGGCGGCGCATCTGTGACGACCGATGGTTTCAATGATTCTTTAAGCTCAATTCGTTCGCAAGCAAGTACGTGAACCCGGCGCGGCTACCACTGCACAAGTTTCGTGCTAGTTATCCTACCAGTCGGCTATGCTGTTAATACTGTGGTTTTTCTGGTTCCTACTTATTCCGTTAATATTACTAACCGTACTGGCTTGCGGCACCTAATGTGTTTTGGATCGAAAGGCTAAAAGGTTTACGGGGCTTAGGGGCTCAGACTGAAGCTCGTGCCTTATTCAAATTAGGGGCAAAACGTACGGGCGGCTCATCGGTTCGAACAGCCACACCTCAAGCACGTTTTTAACAGATGTATCGAAATGTCATATGAGCATGGACAAGCTTGCCCCATGAGGACTCGATAGGTTTATTTGCTTCAGTTTACCGCAAGTGTTTGTCGAAGAATGAGACTACTTGATCTAGTATGTCATCATCCCCGAATTCACCTGTCCCGTGCCCCGCCCCTTGCAGGAGTCTTAGGGTAGATTCTACACCAGCTGCGGTGAGCTTGTCGTGCATGAGCTGGCTCTGCTGCCAAGGTATGACGGTATCGCCAGTCCCGTGATGCAGTAGGTGCGGCGCATCTTTACTGTCAATGTAGTTTGTTGGACTGGCATATTTTGCCTCCGACGGAAAGCCACTAATGCTATCTTTGCCAATGAGCATGGGGCCAATATCTGCTGAGTTGTCGTGAGAAGGCTGTACTCTGACCAAATCTATTAAATCCATTACGCCATAGCCGCTGTACACCGCGCTAATATCGCTGGATTGGTCTCGATTATCTCCCTCTTCAAAGGCTGCAAACCCGTTCGAAACACCGAGTAAAGACGCTAAATGACCCCCAGAAGAAAGCCCCATGCTGCCTATCTTATACGGCCAAATATTATACTTTGTAGCATTTGCTCGCAACCAACGTACGGCCATTTTATTGTCTACTGTTTGTGCAGGGAATACCGCTGTTGTGCTGTAGCGATAGTTCACACAAGCGAGAGCAAAGCCCCGATTTATCAACCATTTGGGACATTCGGATTTATCATAGCCACGCCACCCTCCACCATGTATATACACAATCAGCGGAAATGGCCCATTGCTGTTCGGTATGTACAAGTCTAGCAAGCTATCTGTACCGTACGGGCCAAACGATAAGTTAGCGTTTGTGGTGTAGCCACTCGCAGGCGAAAGCGGTGTAGTTCTCTTTGGGTACACTGTTTGTACAGGAGTCGTATTGCCTTTAAAGCGCAACGTCTTGCCGTTACTTGCTTCGCTAGAATTTGCAACTTCAGCGTTACCGGATCGTACAGAGTTCTCGGCCTCAAGAACAACTGGGCTTTGTTCTGCTTTGGCGAATATTTGCAGCAACGTAGCAATGCAAGCAAATAGCAACACGACTATCCCAATAACCCATTTTCTGTTGCGTTTAAACTTAGCCTTTTGAACGAATTTAATTATTTCTTTACGCATTGTATTTACTGATTAGATCCCATGCTCATACTATCTTAACCCCCGGGCAAAATAATTCCAAGCTAATGCTTAAGAACGTGCTTTCGTTTATCATAAAACTGAGCGGTTTAGAGTTCCGTGCGAATATACACAGAAAATGAAAGTTTCCTTCTGTGTCATCCAGCGAAGGTGTCGCAGCTGGTTAGTTTACCTGTACTGTAGCCGACTTTAAACCACTTAGTGCGCTCGGCCGACGAGCCATGTGTCCAGGTTTCGGGGTTAGTTGCGCCTGTTTCGGTTTTTTGTATGTGATCATCGCCGACAGCGGCAGCTGCGCTGAGGGCTTGTTCAATTTCACCGCTTTGTAGTATGCCTTCTGCTGAAAGTGAATGCATCCATATGCCCGCATAGCAATCGGCCTGCAGCTCAAGCGCTACCGATGCCGAACCTTCACCCGTTTGACTAGCCCCTGCATCTGCCTCGTCCATGGTGCCGAGCAGATTCTGTACATGATGCCCTGCTTCGTGGGCGATGACGTAGGCTTGCGCTACATCACCACTACTGCCGCCAAAGCGTTTCTGCAACTCGTCGAAGAACGTTTCGTCGAGATATATAGTTTGGTCGGCCGGGCAATAATGCGGTCCAACAGCCGTGCTTGCATAGCCACAGCCAGACTGCGTTGCCTGGCGAAATAGCACCAACTTTGGTGCAGTATAGTCTCTACCCTGTACTGCGAATATGCCCGACCATGTGTCATTGTTCGATCCAAGCACTTTGCTGGTAAACATTTCGTACTTGTCGGCGCCTTGAAATTCAGCTGGCTGTTCGGTCGACTGCGAAGATTGAGTAACTGTCTGGTTGAGTGCCTGCTCGAGTATGCTGCCGCTATCGCCGGTACCGCCGCCAAGAAATGCAAAAAGCAAAAAGACCACTAGCCCACCCACACCGGAAAGCGCCATGGTGCCGCCGCCCATGCCGCGCCGGTCTTCAACATCGCCCCTACTACCAATTTTATCCCACAGTGCCATACTCGCTCCTCTTTGGTGGCCGTATTATCCCACACCCGTGCGTATGAAGATAGGTGCTACCTAACCAAGTTGCTTTGTATAAGGTCGGCAAGCGTTAAATAGTTAGTCGCGCACAGCCACGTCGTCAGCACGATTAGCCCCGGCAACACTATGATATTTTCAACCCATTTACCCGTAGTAACTCGCCACGCCCGTATGGGCGGAAAACCAAATTTAAAAGGTAACGGCAGCAGCCACGGCACTCCCTCCTTGGTGAGCGAATCCATAACGAGATGAGACAAAACACCTACCAAAAACGCGCCCCAGACGAAATCTATATCGACATGCGGCATAATCGGCTGCAAAAATTGCAGTAATACCTTGGCTGCGAGCCCAAAAACTGCCACACCGATAAGCGAGTGGCAGAAGAACCGATGCCCACCCACCAAGGCACCAAAAATCTTGCCAAAATAGCGCCCGATAGGCAGGTTCCGCCACATAGGCGCTGTCGGCTGGTCAATATCCGGCGCAATTCCACCCAACTGGTTGGCTAGGAGCGCTGTCAAGCCAGTTGCGACGGTCGTTTTACCCGGCGGCACCGCCAGTACCCAAACCGTAAACGCTGCTAAAGCAGCTACATCGTGTGTCCGTGCTGTCATTATGGTTATAGTTTATAGCGTTTGCCTCTTTGGCACTAGCGTAACACAGCTTTTACATCTATGGAGGGATGGTAATCAAACAATAGCTTTGCAACATTAATAGTATTATTTTGTGTTATATTATTTGGCATGTTACTAAAAACACCAGGTACACGTGTACATGAACAAGTACCTGAACTTGCGTATTTGGGGCCATGCATATGGACCGCCCCATCTGATCGAAGCAGTATACGCGGCTTAGGCTTCTTGGGCGGCGTCGCGTACTGGAACCTCGACCCTGCTCGACAAAGCATATTACCCGGAAATCATGTTACTGCACGTGCAGCCGGTACACTCGCCATGCTTGGCGCGTCAGGCTACGACATCACTCATAAACTTTGGGACAGAGCTATTGTTCCAACAGGTAATATACACACGGTTGTACCTGCGTATTTGCAGGCTCTGGAACAACGCCTAGGGTCAAATCGTGGAAGCTGGCTACAACAACTTGTCGACGCAAGGGAGATGGGAGTTGTCTATGCAGCAGACATAAGGCAATACTGGGGCAGCACTACATTAGCAGCAGCCCGAGAAATCGCAACCAACACCACCACCTCTGTAGGTTTAGCTAGCTGTTCACTCCGCATCCGCAGAGCATTGGCCACGCTACCCGGCGCATGGCAATCACCAACCTTGCTTGGTTCGGCATTTGCACTGAGAGAAAACACTGTAGAGGCGATAAACGAAGCTATACACGAACCTAGCCCAGAACAGATGTTAGAAGGCGCTGAAAAATTTAGGCAAGCGCTTAGAGCTATTCTTGCCCAGAGCGCTTGATAGGTCTCAGATATTGACGTAAGATAACTGCTTTTTTCTGGCCGACTACTTTTTCTAGTTCCCACTCGCGGGCTTGCATGACGCCGCGCATGCTGCCGAAGGTTTTGAGGAGTTTTTTGCGGGTGGCGGGGCCGATGGTGGGGATATCGTCGAGCAGGCTGGCGGTTTGCTGCTTGACCTTGAGTGTGCTGTGATAGCTCACTGCAAACCGGTGCGATTCATCGCGTATGCGCTGGAGCAGCTTAATGAGGTTTGTGCTGTGCGGCAGGTTCACGAGTATAAAGTCCTCGGTTTCGGTCACATAGCCGCCTAGTTTATGCAAAGCCTCGGCATTGAGCTCAACATTACTCCCAGGGCTAGAATTAGGGTTATGAGTTAAGGGATAAGAGTTAAGATTACTCAAACTAGGGCTCGCTGTGTCTTTTGGGTCTTCTCTTAACTCATAACTCTTACCTCTTAACTCTTTTTTTATGACTATTTGCTCCTCGCGCTTAGCAAGCCCAATCATGGGCAACAGCGCCACCTGCGTCAAGGACGGACCCTGACGCAGCACTGCGTCAGGGTCCGTCCTTGACGCAGCTTCGTTGCGAGCTCGAATAGCAGCATCGAGCTGTCCCTTACCCCCATCTATCAAAAACAGGTCTGGCAACTTCAGCTTCCAAGCATTCTTGCCCTTGCTTTTACTTACTACACCATCTTTCCCCCTTTCCGAAACCAGGTCTTGGAAACGGAGGCGGCGGGTGATGGTTTCGTGCATGTTGTAGAAGTCGTTGTTGTGCTCTTTGCGGGTTTTGAACTTGCGGTACTCGCCTTTGTCACTCACGCCGTTGGTAAAGACCACCATACTGGCAACAACATTCGTCCCCTGCATATGCGATATATCATACCCTTCTATGCGCCGCGGGTATTTGGGCAGCCCCAGGAGATCTACCAGTTCAGAAAGTGCGTGGTCTTTGCTGATATCTAGGAATTCTTTGTCACTGAATATAACTTGCCTGCCGAGGTTCTGTAATGCGGTAAGCTGGTTACGCAGCTTGGCAGCCAGCTCGAACTGCTGCGCTTTGGCAGCACGCTTCATATCGCGCTCAACTTCTTTAATTACCCCAGCCCGCCTGCCTTCTATGACCGAAATTAGTCTGCGCAGATTAGCTCGGTAGTCCTCAAGGCTCGTCTTGCCTTCTTCTAATCCCGGGTCGAGCCCGAGATGATAGTACAACGTGGCGCGCTTTTGCCCAGCCTGCTTCTTGATTGCAAAAGGGAAAATACGACGGAGCAACCGCAGCGCCTGCCGCACTCCATAGGTTGAAAAATACGGGCCGTAGTAGCGGGCACCGTCGTCAAGCGGGCGGCGAGTGGTAGTTACGGTGGGGTAATCGCTATCGTAGTCGATGCGTATATAGCTCATGGCCTTATCGTCGCGCAACAGAATGTTGTAGCGCGGCATGTAGCGCCGTATCATTTCTGCCTCTAGAAACAAAGCCTCGAGCTCGCTTTCTACCTCCATCCAGTCGGTATCAGCTATCTCGGCTACTAGCGCCTCGGTTTTCGGGTCGCGCGCCCGGCTAACCTGAAAATACTGCCGAACCCGATTGCGCAGCACCGCCGCCTTCCCCACATAAATAATCTCCCCCGCCCCCGACTTATGAAAATACACCCCTGGGGTTTTAGGAAGTAGCGACAACTTTTCTTTCAATGAATCGGTCATACCTCTAGTATACCTGCTCCTCCTACGAGAGGATGGGTTTTCGCTCGTTTTTGCTATTGCCACAATAAACCCAGTGTAACTTTTGGGGGTGTATAGTTGTATGTATAGTATGCAACACCAACAAACCGATGAGCAGGAGCTCATCACCCATAGTCTCGCGGGAGACACGCAGGCTTATGGCTTGCTTGTAGAACGTTATAAACAAGCCCTGTACCGGCACTGTTTTTCAATCCTGCAAGACGAAGACGCTGCCGAAGATATCGCGCAGGAAGCGTTCATTACGGCATATTACCAGCTGCATCGATTTGATAAGCAACGTCGTTTTAGTACATGGCTGTTCAAAATCGCTACCAACAAGACACTAAACTACCTAAAGCACGAGTCGTTTAGCGCGCCCGGTAACACTACCGCCTTGTATGCAGCCCTATCATCACACCCCAGCCCTGCGCAGGCGGCTGCCCATAGCGAATTACACGATGCCGTAGCACGGCTACGGCCAGAATTCCGAGCAGTCGTTAGCCTGTACTATTGGCAAGGCATGAGCTATCAAGAAATCGCCACCGTGTTAGGCAAACCTGAGGGCAGTGTAAAGGTGTGGATGCAACGTGCCAAAGCAACCTTACAGAAGGAGTTAGCATGAATAATCTAGAAGACATAGAGCATATACTCAAACAAACCACCGCGCCACAGCCAAGGCGCGAGCTACGCAGCGACTTTACCTCACAGGCACTAAGCCGCATAGCGCAAGGTCCAAAACCACCGCGCCGCCCTTGGTGGCAACAATATTTGCAATTTCATAAGCCAGCCACTGTCTTGGCGGGTGTAGCAGTGCTAGTTCTACTCGGTGGCAGCACCTATGCGGCGACAGATGGATTTACTAGACTTCCCATTTTCTTCAATGTCAAGCAATCTCAGGTGAAAACACTAGAAAGCGGCGATAAAATTGTGTCAGTAGACACACAAGATTGCAGCATAGAGCACTGGAACCCTACTACACAAAGACTCGAAAGCAATGATCGCACCTACCTGTACCGGCTCAAAGCCAACTCCAGCCTTACTATCGAGCAAATGTCGCAAATGGTACAAGGCAACTGTGAGTTTGCTGCTCAAACCAAGAACGGGGTGCGCCAATCGGCGCTCGAAATATACCTAGCCACTCACCCAGAAGACAATGGCAGTCTCGCGGGCGGCTTCGCCAACGAAATCATTACCAATATAACCGCCGATAGTCTTACAACTCGAGGCAAGGTGCAATACAACGGTGTTATAAAATCATACAGCTTAGCATTCAGGCACATAGCAAAAGATGTACTTGTGACAGAAAATGGTGGAGCCATATCATGGGACAGCCTGAGTGTCGGTGATAGCATTGCCTATGTGTATCGCGCTAGCGGCAACGCGCTTAGCAATTCCGAGACAACTCCGCCCTGGAATCTAAACACCGACGAGACTACACTTGTGTATGTAGAGAAAAACTCTGCAAATATACAGTCCTATTTTGACTACACCGTGCATTCGGGTATGGATTTTGAGGAAGTTGTCCCTTGCGATCATGGCCAAGACGGCTACTGCGCCAAATACGGCCCCGTCCCACCGCCGCGCACCGAACTCGATGATTCAGCTGCATCTATCTCCATACAAGACGCTGTCATGTACCACAACAACACGTTCGCTACCTCTGACCCAGCTGCGATTCGTGAGCTACAGCAAAAAACTCTCTCGCTTTTTACACCAGAACTTTCAGCCAAGATTAAAGTCTCTCCAAAACACAACTATCTGACTTGTGGACGGGACATGCCAAGCTTCTTTACTCCTCAAAATGCCAAGCGACTTGACGATTCCCGGCTAAGCCGTGCCGTCCTGTTTACCGCACAAGATGGCAGCCAGTTCACGGTAACCTATGTCGCAAATACCCATAATAATCACATAACCGCTATCCAGTGCCCGTAGCGAGCCCAACCATAGAATAACCCTGTTCCCATATAAGAAGCGAGATCAAACCAGAAGACTGTTGCCACGCAAACCTTGTGATGCGCCTCACCGTGCCGTTGTTACTGTACGAAGCATCGCAAGGTTATACACCCTTGAAAAGGGCAAGCTCAAGTCTGCAACTATATTCAAAGCGAAATCGACAGATTGCCCCGAAAACAACCGCAGTAAGGATGGGTTTTAGAGAAGGTCTAATAACCGTAAGCTCGACAATAGCAAGATATCGGGCTTATACTGTGAATATGAGTAAATATTACACGTACTTGCTGGGCTCATAAACTATGCTCGCTGCACTATTTTGTATTTTAGTTGGATTTTACACTTCATACATACTTACAAAATTGTTGTTTGGTAAATGGCGTGAAAAACGGTGGATTGCTATTGCCCACCTAGGTATGTGTGTTAGCCTCGTTATACTCACATCTTACCTGATGTCCATTTCCGCCATGATCACTTCTAGCGTAGGCACCCCTATACTGAACTGGTACGTTGCAGCCGCTATTCTTGGTGCGTTATTCCACTGGGGATCAGCGTTTTTTGGCTGGGAATATAAAGAATGGCGATCCATACAAGATGCCTCTCGTGTCATTACAGAACAACCGCAGCTAAAACCCCACTGGCAACAGTCTGTCCGTGACGCATCCATAGTAACTATATGCTCTCAAATGTTACTCAATTGGCAAGACCCAGCACGAAACCAATCTTTGCTTTGCTGTAATCAGCACCTTGCTGACCACGTGAAACAGACTCTTGAAATCGCCGGTCATCGAACTGCGACTGGTTCTCAAGAAGCTTTCCAGCCTATAGCAGAAGTTACGTACGATCTAATCAACGCCGACCCTGCGAACGATACTTTCGTGGCTAAGATCAAGAATATCCAATTCGATTATTCAAATTCACAACTCAAGCGGCCTGATGCAGATTTCCTAGAACTGTTCGACCTTCAGCTTACCATGCACTGGCAGCAGAACGCATGGCAGTTGAGCGATATGACTTCGATGATTGATTCTGGGTCCTTGGACGAAGAAGCCTATAGCTCAGTTGAGCGATTTGCGAATCTACACAATTTGAGCTATATGAAGCGTGGCTATGGTAGATGCGCCGATACCAGCGACACCCTAGCGGACTACATACTATGCAATGAATCGCCTTGGCCTGAGGCGCATACTACTGGGCGTCTCGGCGAGCTGCCGATCCAGATATGTGTTGCACCGTACTCTGTTGGTTGGGATATTAGCGGTAGAGGAAGCGCAGGTGTCTTGGTGCAATGCATATACGGACGCATCGTGTTGGCACGAGCTATGCCGGCTTTTTTGATTTGGCGTCCAGGAAAAATCGACACACCTTTCTTGAAGCCTTCAGGTTATCAAAAAGCTGATATCAACAACCTCGAATTGCAAAACAACTTCCATGCGTACCTGTCTAACAGCGACGGCAATGCGGCGAGCAAGATGAATGACTTATTACATAGCCCGATATCAAACCGCCTGCTGGCCGAACCCGGACGTGTATACCTTGAAATTGAAGGCTCACTTGCGTCAATCTACATTGAACGTAAAACAATAGATTCACAAGCCTATGAAGATATTCTGGCAATCATGGGCTACATAGCGGCTTGGTCATCAAAATAATCAAGCTTATAAAATATGACGTAGAATAGCACGGCTGCTGTCATGTTTGGTGTATCGAGCAAGAGTTTTTCTATATTAGGACTTACGCACTTGCATAAAACCGTGCCGTCAGGCACGCTTGTTCTGTAAGGAGAAAACAAACATGAATCACCTAGTAACAATTGTCGATCAACCATGAGCGTCACTGCTCAGATGTATGGGCAGTTCCTCAT
>JAEUQV010000060.1 GCA_016789655.1 Candidatus Saccharimonadota bacterium | reverse complement strand
CAGACGGGTGGGTTGCTGCTGTTGGCGCTGATTATCTTTGCCGAATCTGGCATGATGGTCGGTTTTTTCTTCCCAGGCGACACACTACTGTTTAGCGCCGGTATACTGGCTGCAGCTGGGGAGCTGCCGATAGTCTGGACGGTGGTTGTGATAGCACTGGCGGCGATTATCGGCGACAATACCGGATATCACATCGGCCGCAAACTCGGCCCCCGCCTGTTCAAAAAGGAAGATGGCATCGTATTTCGCCGCGACAACATTCTAAAAGCCGAGCGATTTTATGAGAAATACGGTACCAAGACCATGCTTATCGCCCATTTTGTGCCGATTGTGCGTTCTTTCGCACCAGTTACTGCAGGAGCAGGCAAAATGGATTATAAACAGTTTTTTGTATATGACGCTATCGGGGACATAACATGGGCAGTCTCTATCACTTTGTTGGGATTTTTCCTTGGCAGCCGCGTGCCGGGCATAGAAAAAATGATCGAGCCACTGCTACTTGGCATCATCCTAGTCACCTTAGTACCAACACTGTATCATGCTCTGAAAGATCCGAAAATCCGAGCAATACTGCTACGTAGAAGAGGCGCGAAAAATACAGCCCAGGCAAAACAAACAGAAGAAAAATAGCCACCCCAGACAAAATATGCTCGATATAACCCAAAGAATACAAGCATTGCAACTGCCCGAGAGCAGCTATATTATCGTCGGTGGAAGCGTGCTAACTGCGCTTGGTTTGCGCGAACTCCACGATATAGACATACTGACAACCCCGGAGGTTTTTGAATGCTTTAGGCAAGCTGGCTGGCAGCAAGTAACCTGGCTTGGCCAGCCAGGTCTTCGCCATGATGTGTTTGAAATGGGCATGCAAGTACATGGCTATTATGTTACCGATTTACTAGAGGGTGCGTATTACATAGAGGGTGTTCCATATATCAATATCGAGCTACTGTACGCCATCAAATCATACCTACGACGTCCGGAAGATCTGCGTGATATCGACCTAATGACTCCATATGTGCCTCGTTTTTGCACGGACTGCGTGCGACAGTCCTACCGAATTGTGACAAACATGTACAAATGAAGCCGGCTTCAATTTATCATTTCTCATTTACCACTTATCAATTATTTCTGAAATTAACCAGGTGCCATTTTCATCTCAAAAAAGTTCTTTGCTTTGTCCTTAAATCTAGAAATGAAAAAAGAAAAATAATTTGATTAATGGTAAATGACATATGAGAAATGATTACTATTTGAGCATGTGCTTGAGGTACTCGCCAGTGTAGCTAGCTGGGACTTTCGCAACTTGTTCCGGTGTGCCCTCGGCTATCACCTGCCCGCCGCCGTTGCCGCCTTCGGGACCCATGTCTATGAGCCAGTCGGCATTTTTGATGACATCGAGGTTGTGCTCGATGACTACCATGCTATTGCCCGCTGTAACCAGTGCGTGCAAAACGTGCAGCAACTTTTCGACATCGGCCATATGCAAACCCGTGGTTGGTTCGTCGAGTATGTACAGCGTGCGGCCGGTAGGGCGGCGGCTGAGTTCGCTGGCCAGTTTTATTCGCTGCGCCTCGCCGCCGCTTAGCGTAGTAGCAGGCTGACCGAGGGCAATATAACCTAGTCCTACATCAACAAGTGTCTGGAGCTTGCGAGCTATAGCTGGGATGTTTTCGAAAAAATCCAGAGCCTGCTCGCACGTCATTTCGAGCACATCACTGATGGTTTTGCCTTTGTAATGGATCTCGAGCGCCTCGCGGTTATAGCGCTTGCCATGGCAGACTTCGCACGGCACATACACGTCTGGCAAGAAGTGCATTTCTATCTTTATTATGCCATCGCCCGAGCAGTTTTCGCAGCGCCCGCCCTTGACATTGAAACTAAATCGCCCCGCACCGTAGCCGCGCAGTTTTGCCTCTGGCATACTAGCGAATAGCTCACGAATGGGCGTAAACAAACCAGTGTAGGTTGCCGGGTTGCTGCGCGGTGTACGGCCGATGGGTGATTGGTCGATAATGATGGCTTTGTCGAGGTGCTCGATGCCCTCGATATCATCGTGCCTGCCTGGTACAGTACTGGCGTGATGCAATCGCGCCTGCAACTCTTTGGCTAAAATATCGTTAATAAGGCTGGATTTGCCAGAACCCGACACACCGCTCACTACTACCATTTCACCGAGTGGGATTTCCAGGTCTACATTCCGTAGATTATTTTCACGCGCGCCAAGTATACGAATCTTTTTGCCATTACCAGTACGACGTTTTTTTGGCACTGCAATTTGCTTCTTGCCACTCAAATATTGGCCCGTAATACTTTCAGGTGCAGCCTCAACTTCACCCGGGGTACCATGCGCAACCACATGACCACCATGTATACCGGCGCCCGGACCGATATCGAGCAGGTAATCCGCCGTGCGTATCGTATCTTCATCGTGTTCGACCACTAGCACCGTATTGCCAAGGTCGCGTAGGTGCTTGAGGGTAGATATAAGCCGGTTATTGTCGCGCTGGTGTAGGCCGATACTTGGTTCGTCTAGTACGTACAGCACCCCCATCAGACCGGAGCCGATTTGTGTCGCCAAGCGTATGCGCTGTGCTTCACCTCCGCTCAATGTCGTCGCGCTACGGAGCAATGTGAGGTAATTGAGCCCTACATCTACTAGGAATTGCAGTCGAGCAGATATTTCCTTCAGCACAAGTCGAGCAATCTTCATTTCGGTTTCGTTCAGCTTGAGTGTGGTGAAATATACAAGTGCCGCATCTATGGATAGATCGCATATGTCCATAATGGAGCTGCCACCGACAGTTACAGCGAGTACTTCGGGCTTCAAGCGCAAGCCTTTGCAGGCAGAACACGGTTTTTCCTGCATGAAGCGCTCGATATCCCGACGCATGAAGTCACTCTCGGTTTCTTTATGACGCCGTTCTAGGTTTGGAATGACCCCCTCATACGTAGTATTGAATGACCGGCCATGACCCAGACTGACTTTGTATACTTCATCACCAGTGCCATACAAAATACGTTCCATATTGGCCGGGCTAATTTGGCCAGTGGGCTCCTGTAGGCTAAAACCGTGTTTGTCTCCTACAGCCTGTAGTTTGCGGACATACCAATTATCCATATTTATACGGTTGTATGGGCGGATGGCACCTTCGGCGATTGTAAGTCGCCCATTGGGTATAACGAGTTCGGGGTCTACTACGAGCTTATTGCCTAGACCAGTACAAACCGGGCAAGCGCCGTGCGGACTATTGAAGCTAAAGGTTCGCGGCTCTAGCTCCGGGATTGCAACCTCAGGGTGATCCATACATGCGTACATGAGACTGTAGGTGGAAAGCTCGTCGTTGTCTGCATTCAGTATCATGAGCTTGCCTTCGGCTATGTCGAGAGCTTGTTCGACGCTCTGGGCGAGACGTGTGCGTGAAGCATCATCATTCACCAGACGGTCAACTACTACCTGGATGTTGTGTCGGATGTTTTTGTCGAGCTCCGGAAATTCATCGAGCGCGTACACGACACCATCGACCCTGACACGCGCAAAACCGGCCCGCTGGTACTGCTCGGGGATGTGCTCGAACTGGCCTTTTTTGTCTATGACGACCGGCGCCAAGATCATGAGCCGGGCGTTCTCACCGCTGTCCATGACCTGATCGACAATATTCGCCGTAGTCTGTCGGGCAACTGGCTTTCCGCAAACCGGGCAATGTGGCACCCCGATACGGGCGAAAAGTAATCGCAAGTAGTCATATATTTCCGTGACGGTCGCAACGGTGGATCGTGGGTTTCGCGAGGTAGATTTCTGGTCGATAGATATTGCCGGACTCAGGCCATCTATCTGGTCGACATCAGGCTTTTCCATAAGCCCCAAAAACTGACGAGCATAGGCGCTCAGACTCTCGACGTAGCGGCGCTGACCCTCGGCGTAGATGGTATCGAATGCTAGGCTGGACTTGCCAGAGCCACTGAGACCGGTAATAACCACTAGCTTCTCGCGCGGAATCACCACATCAATATTCTTAAGGTTATGTTCCCTCGCCCCCTTCACTACAATTTCATCATGCATAAGACGCTATAGTATACGCGATTTACAAGATATTTTCTAGTAAATTTATCTACAAAACGGTGCTATTATGCTGTTTGGAGGACGGCATCTAGAACGCTTGAACGTATGCCACTATCCAGCAACATTTTGACACGTTCAAGAAGCTGTAATTCATTTGTATACTCAAGCGCGCCATTGAAACGCCAGGTATTTTCGTGGCGGCTCAGGCAAATAAGTTTTAGGAAGCGTTGGTTGCTCATAGGATTGGCAAAGCGACCCAGCGTCTCTAAAAGCTCCTCTTCGCTACCTTCAAATTCACCGAGTACGCTCATCATAGGCCGTTTAATGACACCTCGGTGGATCATAAAATGATAGGCCGACATACCGGTCATACGGAAATTAGCGTCAATAAAAAATGCCTTGCCATGACTATCTACAAGTACATCAAAACCACCTATACCGTGCCAGCCCCGCGCCCGCACCCGAGGCAGAATAAAGCGCATGAGATGATCCACCGCTCCTTCAAGCGCTGGCGGTACGGCAAAATCTTCAATAATACCGCCCAAGAACTCACCATTTATCGTTACAATCTGCTCATTCACGCCAATAAGGTCTGGCGGCTGTTTTCGGTCGGCAGGTATACCAAAATGCACCCCATAGCTTTTCTGAAAATCGATATGCTCTTCCACGATTATCCTACCCGAAGCGTACTGAAGCCGCTCGATTGCCTTTGTGACGTCGGACGGCTTTTTGCAAATACACACGCCGTCACCAGAACTTGAGGCAGATACTTTGATGACAGCAGGCAGCGCAATCTTTACTTTACTTTCTGCAAATGCTTTTCCATTGTCATACGCATACAAACGTTTGGGCAGCCACTGGGCACCGATATACTCCGGCATATTGTGTTTATCATTAAAATAAGCCGTCACTGACGGCTTAATTTGGTAGAAATCGGCGAGCTCTTCATCGAGATAGGGTTGCGCCATCACGAATGACTTTGGGCGTAACATGTGCTTTAGGGCTTCTTTGACTGCCGCATTACGCTCCGCGCCACAAAGTAATACGTCGATACTATCCGGCAATACGACTGCTTTTGAGCTCTCGCGAGGGATGCCAAGCGCATCGAGTGTTACGCTATGAATGGCATGTGTAGTCGTAGCCTTGAAACAAACCGGTGATACATCATTGCCAGCACAACAAACAACACGCGCTGCAACCAGCTCTTCAACGTAAGGTGGCACTAAGTTGAGAAAATCGCTACTGTCACCACTCGGGTACCCATAAAAAAATTGCGTTCCTTTCGGAAAATATGACGAAAGCGACTTATAATCTCTCCTTACCGGAAAGAACGGTGGGCGCATACGTGTTGGTTGTATAGTGCTTGTTGAATGCGAAATTGACATATTTGTGATATTTATCACCTTTGTGTACCCAATTTTAGACTCTATGCACAAATATTACAACTCAGATTTTATAGAGCGCAGCGCCCCTGTTATTGCAATGCCTTGATTCTGAAAGCAGGCAAACTAAACCGCCCATTTTATTAAAACCCTCGAAAAGTCATCGAATGCGCTTAAGTCGTTTGCTACACTTAGAGTATGTCTTTCACGAAACATACCAAACGAATCGCTACCGACGCGGCCGGATATTTGCTGATTTTAGGGGCCATACTTACTGGATGGTTGCCGGGGCCGGGAGGGATTCCTTTGGCTGTTGCGGGCCTTGGGCTACTCAGTATCAATAACGCATGGGCCAAAAACCTGCGTGAATATTTGCTTGAAAATGGCGGCAAGCTCGTGCAAATCATCTTTCCGAAACACCCCATAGCACAGTGGGCCTATGACATCGTCGTCATAGCGCTTTATGCAGTAGCCGCGTATCTTGGTTGGCGTCACGCTGCAGTATGGCAAGTATCGCTCGCTGTCAGTGCATTTTTTGTAGCAACATTTATAGCACTCATGAACCGCGAACGTTTGGCCTCGATAAAACGAGCCGGCAGGAAGTAATTGCAAGCATAAGCACTCTATATAATTTTATTGATTGATTATAAAACTTATGATACTATGCTCTGACTAAGACAGCGGTGGTCACTTTATGAGCGTAGAAGAAAGCATAATTTTAGGCCAGATTCCTGGCACCGATTTTCAGCCTCAGTACGAATTTTGGTTCGTGCTGGCTGGCGCAGTTGCCCTGCTATGGCTATCCTACGAACTATTTAGTTTATACCTACGCCACCAACGCACTCGGACGCTACTGTCGTCTGGTATGTCAATAGCTCGGCCAGCAGACCCAATATCGCTTTTGTATAGCGGAACTGCAGTACCTACTATCAGTAACGACCTAACTCCTCGCTATTCATTCAACCACCTAGGAAATAGCTCAATGGCCAAAACAATCGTACGATCAATCATCAGGCTAGATGACATATCTCGGATTGCTATCCGAACAGTAGTACGTTTTCGTCATTCGCTAGTCAAACTCTCCGTATTTCGATTTGCGCTTCGCAACGTTCAAAATCGTTTACGACACGTCACTCGTATCATCAAGCAAGGGCATAATGCTTTCCGCATACAGCTGCAGCTCTTCAAGCAAGAAGTGCGTATTTGGGTCGGTGCGGGTTTCCGCAAGTTCGCCCAAACGATGCATGAATTTCGCCAGTCGGCTTTTGGTACCGCCATCGAGCAACGCGTGATGTCGGTGAGACTCCCAAGCCACGCGCTCCTCATCGGTCAGGCTCGACGCATAGTTACGGGCCTTGTAGCGGCTGAACAACGTTTTGAGACGTACGTCATGGAACGACTGGCCAAGATCTGGCGTGAGCTCGTTTGGCTCAGCCGCCCGCACAACGGCGAGTAAATTTTTATCGTGATTATCGAAAAATCCATCATAGAGTTGGTTGTCTGCATCTTTGGGCTGAGCTTTGAAGCGAGACTCTTGCTCGGCATCGAGTAGCGAAAGTGCTTTCAGAATATTGTTGGTGAAATCTGGATGATCAGCCAGCACAGACCGGTGCTTTTCTATCACATCCAGTTGTATCGCGATACGTTTTTGTGACGCAGCGTCAAGCACCGATAGTGGCGCTACAGCCGGGCAGCGGTTGAATTGCATGGTTTTTACAGGTAGACGCGCGGGTGCGTTCGGTTCGCGTGTAAACCGCCAGCGATCTGCAAGTTGCTGAGGTGTCATGCTCAAAAATTGCGCTGGATCGTGACGCAAATCGTACACTAAAGCGCCTTGCTGCTTGGGGTTATCTGCCAGGCGTATGACAACAGTCGTTTTTTCGGTGGCGTTATCGTACTTTCCGCTGCTGTAGACCAAGGGCTCGGCTTTTTCGACCAGACTACGCACTTTCGACTTATCGCGCATATCCAGCAACCAGCTGAATAGTTTTGGTTGCTTGCTGCGGATGAGCTTGGCGACTTCTATGCTAGCTATGACATCGACAAGCGCATCGTGCGCACCATCGTGGTTTATGCCGTTGGCTGCGGTGAGCAGTTCCAGCCGGTTAGTCGGTTTGCCGTCGACTACAGGCCATTCGATGCCCTCCGGCCGGAGAGCCCGCGTCATACGGACGACATCTAGCAAGTCCCAGCGACCCCGGCCGTCTTGCCATTGCCATTCATAGGGGTCATAGAAATTCCTATAGTGCATATAGCGCATAAATTCATCGTCAAAACGAACCGTATTGAAACCGACAAAAACCGTACCCGGCGTGGCTACTTGTTCGTGAAAAAGCTTTAAGAATTCAGCCTCGGTTATTCCCTCTGCCAAAGTTTGCTGCGGTGTGATTCCTGTTATAAGCACAGCGTCCGGCTGCGGTAAGATATCATCACCGAGCTTTACTAGTACATTCACTGGCTCGCCGATGGCCTCAAGATCAAGCGTCGTCCGCTGCCC
>JAEUQV010000028.1 GCA_016789655.1 Candidatus Saccharimonadota bacterium | reverse complement strand
ATGGCCGTAGCGGCCCGCTTCGTAAAGGCGCTAGCGGCATGCAACGCGAACGCTATAAACCCAAAACTCATCGAAAACAGGGCGGTGTATAGCGTGGTAATGATGAGCCTCAATGTACCGACATGCATATCGAACATTGGGGCGAACAGAACTATCACGAGCAATGTCACGCCACCAACTATGGCGAACTCACCGGCGACTGCAAGCATTTTTGCCAGCAGCAATTTAGTTCTGCTGAGTGGTCGAGCCAGAAGCAGCTCGAGTATATGAGACTGCTCTTCTTTGCCAAGCACACCAGCACCGCGAGTTATTGCAAGAATGATCCACAGAATCGGCAATGTGGCATAAAACAGCTGCGAGTTCAAAAATTGCAAAGGGTCACCCACATCTACCGAACCTGCGCCGCCAGTTTTCAATCCACGTAATTCTTTTGGTAGCTGGTTTATGACCTGGTTCATCTGGGCGGCTTGATCACGAATGGAAGGGTAGAGTGCCAAAATGACCAGGGTCATAACCACGCTGCCAATAGTCCACCACAGAATAGCCTTGCGCCGCTGTCGAATCTCCCACAAAAAGACATCCATCATACGAACCAACCTCGCGATTGACAAGGAATGTTCTTGAAAGCTCTTGACTCTCGCCTCTTAACTCTTAAGCCTTCTATCCTCATGCGCCGTCTCCGTAATATTCCAAAAATTCGTCTTCTAGGCTCAGCTGCTGGGTCGTCAGGCTGGCAATGTTGTAGGTACTGAGTTCTTTAAGTGCCGAAGCTATAGAACCTGTCGGCTGCAGACTAACGGTTGAGCCTTCGTTAGAAACTACCTTGAGTACACTTTGAGACTTCAGCCGCTTGGCTTGCTTTTGGTCTTTGAGCACCACACGAAACACAGGGGCGCCAAATGTCATATCGTCGGATATGTTTTGTTCGTGTATAAGCTTGCCGTGTTTGATTATGCCAACGCGGTCACACATCCGCTGAGTTTCACTCAGGTTATGGCTGCTTACAAACACAGCAGTGCCACGGGATGAGGCCTCGCGAATGGTGTCATAAAAAACTTCTTGCATGAGCGGGTCCAGACCACTGGTGGGTTCGTCGAGTATAAGTACGTCCGGCTGGTGCATGAGTGCCTGTATAATGCCAATTTTCTGCCGGTTGCCTTTGCTAAGGGCGTCGATGCGCTTTTCCGGCTCAGCTTCGAAACGTCGTATGAGATCTTTCAGATAGTCGGTTTTCGTCTGGGATTGCAATTTCATCAGATAGGCAAACATTTCGTTGCCAGTAACCTTCGGCCACAGTGCAACATCACCAGACAAATACCCAACGCGTCGTTTAACATCTACCGTATCTTTTACGATGTCTTTACCCATAATATGCGCAGTGCCAGCGCTAGGTTGGATAAAGTTCAAAAGGAGTCGAATGGTTGTCGATTTGCCGGCACCGTTAGCCCCTAGGAACCCATAGACTTCACCCGGTTGCACTTGTAAAGTCAGTGAATCAAGTGCGGGCACCGTACTACCTGAATATATTTTCGTTAGGCCGTGAACGTCTATGCTCGCCGCCGTTGTTGCGCTCATATAACATTAGTATACGCCAAACCGCCCATGCTATCTATGTCAAACTTAAGACAATGATATCTAACTCACCCTCACTTTCTTACCGTCATCCTGAACCACGGCATGTCGATACGGCGCCATGTGGCATCGAGTGGTGGCATGCAAGTTCAGCATGACAAGGCTTGGTGTTTTTAAAAAAATGCATCTGGGACAGCATTGATATTTGTCAGAACACCAAGAATGTTAAAATGTATAGCAAACTCACAATGTAATTATAGGTATGTAGGATTCGACTATGCCATGGCCGCCAGAATATGGTAATTTTACCCATCACCACCAAGCTTTGAATTCACAATTCAAAGCCGAACAAGAGATACGAGAAGATCGTGGCAAGACTTTTGATGATCGAGTTATGTCAGCACGTGCCCACTGGATACAAGCACGGAATAGCTTGGCAGATGCTTCAAGAGGACTATTATTGCTTGATACGAATCGTGATGGCAACGAACTTAACTCAGCTGATTTTTTTCTTGAACACCTTGCATTCGGGGTAGAGGGGTATACAGACGAGCTTGCTCACGAATGGCAGATGAGGCTGTCCGCGGGTGTCGCATGCCCGCAGATTTCATCTGATATAGCCGTCAGTGGGCTCGTAAACACTGTCAAATTGCAGCATACAGCAGGTAGTAACTTTAAGGCGCATAAGATGATTTCGTTCGGACCTTATGTCGTACATGACATACCAGTTAACATGCAGCTTGTTACTAATTCGACTTCCGTCGAAGAATTTCTCGACTTGAGAACTAAGCCACCACAGGCATTACGCTATCGCGCAATGGGAATATCGTCGGATGGTAGGCAAGCAAAGAGAGCAAGCGTGGCTAGAAAATCGTATTTGATTGCCGCCTCGCGTACAAATCAACAATTACAGATAACTACGCAGGTAAATCGATTTGTGGGTGAAGTTATTTTAGCGGTACTACCACAAGGAGTGAGTTTAGGGGATGGGAATGTCAACCGCGACACTATCGAAGCATTCCAGCTGGATCGGATTGAGAGCGGAGCACCATCTGACTTTACTATGGCACCTGTTTAGAATCCCTACGTTACAATAATAGTACATGTCTACAAATGTGAATCGACAAATAATTCTGGCAAGTGGGTCACCGCGGCGGCGGGAGTTGCTGGAGCGACTGGGATTGCCATTTACGGTAGTGCCAAGTGAATTCGAGGAATATCTTGATGATGCCCGGTCTGTAGAGGAAATAGCCAAAGAGCTTGGGATCGGTAAAGCACGCGAGGTTGCGGCACGCTACCCGGAAGCGATTGTTATAGGCGGAGATACTATCGTGACCGTTGGTACGGTGCAGCTAGGTAAACCCGAAGACATCGATGATGCTCGGCGCATGTGGCAGCTGGTAACTTCGGGGCCAAACATTGTCACAACATCACTGGCAGTGGTCTGTTTGGCCGAGCAGTACGACCGCGTGGTGTGCGATCAGGCAACGGTTACCTTTAAACCGTATGACGAACAAGCCATCGAGGCATACTTAGCCACGGGCGACTACGCCGATAAAGCCGGTGCCTGGAGTATCCAACATGCCCGACATCTTATTGAAAGCGTAGAAGGCAGCCAGGACACCATTATCGGACTGCCTATACGCTATTTGCGCGAGCTGCTGGGCCCAGTGGCTTAGTCGACGTACGCAATTATCCCCGGCATCTACCCACGCCCTTACCAGCTATAAAATGCCATAACTCTATAAGCGTACTACCGGTATGCCTATAGAATCTATGGCATATTCTAGCTCGATAATCATGGGTTAAGCCCACCCCCGTGTGGTTTTTCTAACCTGTTGTTCTAGAGAAGAAACTACGTAGCAATTTAGTTTTGCGGGCTTTAGAGCAACCTTTGTGCTGGTTGAGCAGTCGTTTCCAGACGGCGAATCTTCCATCCAAC
>JAEUQV010000001.1 GCA_016789655.1 Candidatus Saccharimonadota bacterium | reverse complement strand
ATGAGGAACTGCCCATACATCTGAGCAGTGACGCTCATGGTTGATCGACAATTGTTACTAGGTGATTCATGTTTGTTTTCTCCTTACAGAACAAGCGTGCCTGACGGCACGGTTTTATGCAAGTGCGTAAGTCCTAATATAACAATTGTTGTAAACACGCGCTGCCAATCGATGAAGTGTTTACGACTGCTTTGGCGCGCTCAGCAGGTGAACGAGCATTGCGAAAATGTACGATCTGGCGATCATGAGTAGCCATACCTCCTGGGGCTGGAATATACAGTTTAGGGTTGGCCGATGTAATACCTTCGGCCGGGGGCATACTAGCTGGAGGCGCAGGAGTTCTGGCATCGGATTTTTCCGATGTTTCCGTACCTTTTACAAGTTGCAGAACGCGCTTGGCTCCCTCCGTTACCGTTACTGTATTGGGAAGGGGATGCGGAATAATTCCCATTCTATTCAAGCCTTTGATTGCCGCACGAAGCTGATCTTCGCGTGATTTTGGATTGCGTAGGGTAGCTTCATACTGTGCCGCCGGCCCACGTAGTTGTAGCTTTCCGTTTCCTCTAGCCACTTGTTTATTCTCCTTTAAATATAAAAAACTCTCGGTTGAAGCCGAGAGTATGTTTGGCTGTGCTTTCGGAACTAACGGTTCCTGGCTTCAACCTTGCTGAAGCACAGCTTTCGTAGACCTAGCACAATAAGTAGTCGTTCTAAAATATTTCCCATGTGCATACAGTATAACTTTACATTAGCGTTACTGTCAAATCTAATTTCTTATGCTTCGCTATTACAAACAAAATAGCAAAGTATAGTCCACATTTTAACCAAGTTTCATATAAATGCGAGTGTCGGGGTCAAAGGTGCCATGTGGCGTTAAGCGTTGGCTGGGCTCTGTTTCAACAATTTTAAAACCAAGTTTTTGGTAGATATGTACGGCGCCGGCATTGCTTTGCCAGCATTCGAACCATATCTGTTCTCTTGAGTACTTTTCTTTAGTGTGTTCAAGCACGACTGTCAGGAATGGAGTCGCCAACCCTTGACCTTGGAAATCTTCACTCAAACGAATACCACCTGTCAGCTTGCCGCCAGGTATATGTGATGATGTGCCAGGACCGGTCCAGGCAACACCAGCAAGTTGACCACTTGACTTCTCTTTGAGCAGAAACACCAGGCGCTCCTTCTCGAGCCACTTCTCTATGGTCGGCAAGTCCTTGAAGCGTTCAGTGCAATCTTTGGGGCAGTATTTCAAAACGGATGTTTGTACAGATAAAGCCTGTAGTGCAGGTACGTCTTCTGTCGAGAGCCCAAGCTGAATGCCGAAGCCCTTTTCTGCCAGCGACTGGAGCGCAGCTTGTTCCGCACCGCTGGTTGTTGATGAGTCAAGGAAGTATGTATCTGTAAAAGTAGTGGGAAATGTGTTCATCGCACAAGCTCCTGTATGTGTGAAGCAATAGTTTCAGCCTTCTCCTGTGCATCGGGTGCTTCGACCATGACGCGGGCTAGAGGCTCGGTGCCGCTTGGACGTACGAGTATGCGCCCAGCACCATCCAGTGCAGCCGTTTCAGCCTGGACATAGGCAGTGACCTCTGGGGAGTTTAGCCTCGTTTTATCTTCTATATGGAAATTTACCAGCGCTTGTGGCAAAATGGTCACTTCATCGCGCCATGTCGCGAGCGATTTTTCACTATCAGTCAATACACGCAAAGTCTGAACGGCTGACAATAACCCATCACCTGTCGTAGTAATATCTGGTAAGATGATATGTCCTGATTGTTCACCACCTATATGGTAGCCAGTCTCGTTGAGGCGCTCTAATACGTAGCGATCACCTACGGCCGTGCGTTCCAGCGCTATGCCTTTTGTGGCCATAGACTGCTCTGCACCCAGATTCGTCATCACTGTCGCTACAACATTGCCATAGCCATTGCCGACGGCTAACAGGTACATCAGGTGGTCGCCGTTACATTCACGGCCCTGCTCATCAACCATCATGATCCTGTCGGCATCGCCATCGACAGCGATACCATAATGGCACCCTTGTTCTGTAACGGTACGACAAAGTGCAGTTGTATCCGTAGCACCACACAGGACATTTATATTACGGCCATCTGGCGTATTGCCAATGGCAACTACTTTTGCGCCAAGGCTTTCAAATATCCGTTGTCCAATCCCGCTGGCTGCACCATTGGCTGTATCGACGGCAATTTTCTTACCATCAAGTCGAGTGCCCTGCGCACTCGCTATCAAGAAATCTTCGTATTGCCCAGTAAGATTGCGCTTTTCGAAGCTACCCTGGCCACGGTCCGGCACGCCAGCTTCAATATCGTGGTTTAAGCGTTCTTCGGCTGCATCTGGCAATTTGCCACCGGCTGGGCTGAACACTTTGACCCCATTATATTCATACGGATTATGGCTGGCAGTAATCATGACGCCAGCTACAAATTCTGAGTGCTGGGCGGTTATATATGCGAGGCCGGGTGTGGGAATAACACCGATGAACACGACATTGACGCCCACTTGTCGCATACCATTTGAAATTATCTCAACCAAAAGTGTCGATGACTCCCGAGTGTCGCAAGCTATGACAATCTGCTGACCTGGCTCGGCAAACTGTGTACCAACAGCGCGTCCTATAGCTGTTGCGCCAGCATCGTCAAGCGGATACTGTCCCGCTATGGCTCGCACTCCATCTGTTCCGAAAAGTTCGCGGCTCATTTAGTGCTCCTTTCGGTCGCAGAATCATGAATCATGAATGTTAAATTACATTGAAAACTCAGCCAGAAATAGCACAATGGAGAGGGGTTTGTATTTTTAATTCTTGATTCATTATTCATAATTCAGTAGCTTTCTAGCGTGGAAGTGTCACCTGTCGGTAGACCGAGTTCCTGTGCTTTTAGTACACGGCGCATAATCTTGCCCGAACGGGTTTTCGGTAAATGATCGATAAAATCAATCTCACGGGGGTATGCATGGCCGGCCAGGTGATGTTTGACGTGTTGCTGCAAAGTATGTTTCATATCTTCGTCCGGCTCGATGCCGTCCTGCAACACGACGAATGCTTTGATAATCTCGCCGCGAAGTTTATCTGGTTTGCCAATGACACCAGCTTCGACGACCGCAGGGTGTTCAACCAAGGCGCTTTCAACTTCGAATGGTCCGACCCGCTCGCCGGACGTATTAATAAGATCATCTGTACGGCCGATAAACCAGTAGTATCCGTCCGAGTCTCGAACTGCGGAGTCACCGGATATATACCACTCACCCTTGAAGTATGAATCAAATTTAACGGGATTACCCCATACAGTCTTCATGAGCGAAGATACCGTACTGGCTCGCAAGGCTAGGTTTCCTTGTTCGCCGTCTGGGAGAACATTGCCGGCGTCATCCAAGATAGCTACTTCTATACCAGGCAATGGTTTGCCCATAGATCCTGGTTTGATATCAAGCGCAGGTAAGTTGGTTACGGCTATAGCGCCGAGTTCCGTTTGCCACCAGGTGTCATGAAAAGCCAGTCCGAATACATCAAGACCCCACCAAATGGCTTCAGGATTCAGCGGCTCGCCAACACTGGCCAAGTGACGGAGATTGTGTAAATCGTACGATTTGGGATTAGTAGCCGATGCCATTAGCATACGGATAGCTGTTGGTGCCGAATACCAGACACTGACGTGATGCTTCTCGAGAACATCGTACCAATTTTCGGGGCTGAACCTGCCCTCATATATCACATTGGTGCCGCCTAATCCCCAGACTCCGAGCGTGCCGTACACGACGCCAGTTACCCAGCCGATATCAGCGGTACACCAGTAAATATCAGAATCTCGTAGATCCAGCACATATTTTGTCGTCACCATAGCTTGCAGGATGTCGTAATGCGCATGGACGATACCCTTTGGTTTACCAGTCGTTCCGGAGGTGTAAAGCATATATGAGTACTCATCATTTTGCATATGTGCCGGTTCGAAAGATTCGCTAGCCGCATCCATAGCGTCATTATAGGAAATGATCCCTTTACCGGCAGGTATGACGTACTGTCCTCTTCCGACGATGATTATCTGATTGAGCGCCGGAAGTTTATCCTGAATGTTTTTTATACGTGGGTATAGCTCTGGGCTGGTAACGATGACGCTCGCTTCGCTATCACCGAGACGGTCTAGCAATGCATCTTCCTGAAAAGCGGCAAACATCGTGCCGGCGACAGCCCCAAGCTTCAGAATACCGAGAAACGCTATGTAGCGTTCGGGGATGGTTGGCAAAAACACAAATACCCGGTCACCTTTTTTCACCGATAAATCAGCTAAAACATTTGAAAATTGATTGGTGAGTTTTTTCAGATCCCGAAAAGTATACTGCTCATGCTCACCATTCGATTGTTCAAATATCAAAGCTGTTTTATCAGCGCGATCACCCTCGGCGTGGCGATCGATGCAATTGTATGTGATATTCAATGATCCGTCGGCGAATGTATCGAGCAATTCATCGGCAGCTGCATGCCAACTGAAATTTAACAGCGCCGCATCATAATCGGTCAGATTCGCTACCGATGCATTAGCTTGACGTTGTATAGTGCTTGTCGATGTAGTAGGCATGACTGGGGTTCTTACTTCTTATTAACGGTGACAAATTTTTCAACTAGCAATCGTATGTCGTCCTCTGTGTGGGCGGCCGATATTTGGACACGAATGCGGGCTTTTCCTTTTGGCACGACGGGGAATGAAAAACCGACGACATAGATACCTTCGTCGAAAAGTTTTCTAGCCGTATCTACAGCGTCTTTTTCCTCGGCGAACATGATTGGCGTGATTGGATGCTCGCCACCTGCGACATTGAAGCCGGCTTCGCTCATAAGCTGGCGAAAGAGCGCAGTATTGCTGCGTAGTTTTTCGACCAGTTCAGGGTGTTTTTGGATGTAATCGAGTGTGTAAAGTGATGCGCCGCAAGTACCGACCTCCATAGCGTTGCTGAATAGATAGGTGCGTGATCGCTGGCGCAGATAATCGACGACCTCTTGGTGGCTGACGATGAATGCGCCGCCTGCACCGCCTAGGGCTTTTCCGTAGGTTCCGGTGAGAAAATCTACCCGACCCTCGGTGCCAGTGAATTCTGGTGTTCCGCGACCGGTTGCGCCTAAGACGCCGGTGGCATGTGCATCGTCGACCATGACGAGCGCGTTATATTTATCTGCCAGGTCGCAGATCTCATTGAGCGGTGCGATGTGTCCGTCCATGGAAAAAACACCGTCAGTCGCGATGACCCGCAGCCGTTTGTCCTGCACGCTTTTGAGTTTTTCTTCGAGGTCGGCCATGTCCATGTGGGCGTAGACGAGGCGTTCTGACTTGGTTAGCCTTATGGCGTCGATGATGCTGGCGTGGTTTAGTTCATCGCTGATGATGGCATCATCGGGGCCGAAAAATGTTTGGAATAATCCGACATTGGCCATAAAACACGATGAATACAGTATGGCATCGTCGAAGCGCAGGAACTCGGCCGTGGCGCGCTCGAGTTCTTTGTGTATGCCCTGCGTACCGCAGATAAATCGTACGCTGGCTTGGCCGAAGCCCCATCTGGCAAGAGCGGCATCGGAGGCTTCGCGCACACCATCGGTCCCCGAAAAACCGAGGTAGTTATTGGCGCAGAAGTTGAGTAGTTTTTTATCGCCCACGGTTATTTCGCGCCCTTGGGGCGACATAATGACCCGCTCATCTTTCCAGAGCGACTGGTCTTTAATGCTTTGCAGTTCGGTTTCTAGGATGGGTTTTAGGCTGGTGTACATGGGATCCTTTTGGGGTTAGGGGTTAGTAATTTGGCAGATAGGTTGGTTAGGACATACTTTGCCCGTTGCTCTTTGGCCTCTGCCCAGCTAGGCTTGCATATTAAAGACGAGCTTGGGATGTACATTCATCTTCTGCTCGAAGGCAGCGGGGTCAAATTCGCTCAAGGGTAGTACGGTGTCTTGGCCGCCGTTTAGTATGACATCCCAAACTTTATCTTGAATACCATTGGACTTTTGTGAAAGTAAACGCTGTGAAATCTGCCAGGTTTCAAAGATTTGCCGGCCGATGATGGCGTGCAGCGTTAGTCCGCGCACGATCACCCTTGGGAAATGTGGGATAGTGACGTCGCCGTCTTTTACACCAAAGAGCACAACGTGGCCACCGCGACGGGTTGCGTCTATAGCGTTATTGATACTGCTGGCTGGGCCCGCCATCTCTAGAGATACATCGACCCCCTTGCCATAGGTAATATCCATGATTTTTTCAATAACGGCTGGGTCGCCTTCCCACTGGTTGGTCTTTTGGCTGGGCTGGATCTGTATGACCTCGTCAGCACCGAGTTGTTTGGCCAGTTCGAGGTTGGCGGCGCTAATGTCTACGGCTATCACTTTGGCTGCGCCGAACTTCTGGGCAATTAGTATGCTAAACAGACCGATTGGCCCGGCGCCAAACACTGCGACGCGCTGTCCGCGCACATCAACCTTAGTCAGGGCGTGGACGGCATTGCCAAAGGGGTCCATGATGGACGCTATCTCTGGGCGAATACGCGATTCGTCTATGGCCCAGAGGTTTTTGGCGGGTAGTTTTACGTACTCAGCAAATACACCGTCAATGGTGATGCCCAAAATCGATTCGTTCATACATACATTGGCTTCACCAATGCGGCACTGGTAGCATTTACCGCAAGTGACATGAGAATCACCAGATACGAGACTGCCGACCTGGATTTTTGCATAGTTTTGCGGGTCTGGGTCGGCATAGAGACTTTCGACTTTCGAGCCAGCTTCGACTATTTCGCCAACAAACTCGTGGCCGACTATGCGCCGTTGTTTGCCGTCGCGCTCCAGCGCACTTAAAAACTGGTCTTTGAAAGCGGCTCTGTGCCATAAACCGCGGTCGCTGCCGCACACGCCAGCGTACTTTACTTTTACGATAACCGAGCTGGCATCGTTAGGGTTGGCTGCCTCATCGAGCGTGGGCCGCTCAATTTCAGCTAGCGTAAAACCGCGAGATTGCTCCCACGGCTCAGTTGAGGTGTCAATTATAAGTCCTTGCATCGTATTAGTGTCTTTTGAAAGTCCTTCCATAACAAGTATACCTGGTGACAAATAATTGAAGCCACAGAGGAATTGAGACAAGAGACAATGTTGTGTGTCATGACCGCGGCGGTTGGCCGCATAGTTCAGACATCCCGCCGTTCGGCGGGATGTACTAAAGGAGGCCATGCGGAAACTGCTGGCTATGAACTATAGCCTACACTCTTACTCCATGGAACTGGTTTCACGGGAACCTCGCTTTTGCTTCAAGGCAAAAGTAGGGCGAGCCGCCTGGAAGGCGGATCGAAACAGGGGTTTGGTTTCTTAGTCACGCACATGAAAACTGTCGTGAAATCATGCATGCTGACTAGCAAAACAGATTGAGACTTGGTTCTTTTGAGAGGTTTTTATAGCTGTAGCCGATAGTTTTTAGTGCCGCCTCAAGACCAGCTGTGTCGTCGCACTCAAAACCTATGAGCACGCTACCAATATCACTGGCTGTGGAGCGGTAATGGAACATGCTGATATTCCAGCGGTTCCCAATACCACCCAAGAAGTCTGCCAACGCTCCTGGTCGCTCTGGGAAATCTATAAGATAGCGCAGCTCACTTTTGGCTGCCTCACCGGCGCCACCGACCATATGTCGTACATGTTCTTTGGCAACTTCACTGTCCGATAAGTCTTCGCAGGTAAACCGAGCTGTACGAATATGATCTGCTAGTGCATGACGGTCTGCAGAGTCTTTGACAGTTAGCCCGACTAGCACATGCGCCCCTTGCCGGTTTCGGAGTCGGTACGAAAACTCAGTTATGCTGCGGCCGTCGATAACTTCGGTGCAAAAACGCGATAGAGCTCCTGGCTCTTCGGGCATACCAACTGCGAAAAGGGCTTCTTTGCCGGATCCTATCAAAGTGCGCTCGGCAATCTGTTGCAGACGCTCAAAACTGACATTCGCGCCCGAGCAGACGGCTACGGCATGAGCACCCTTTGGCAAGTCATGCGATTTCAGTCCCGCTAAGGCAAGCGCACCAGACGGCTCGACTATACTGCGTGTAGCCTCGTAGATATCTTTTATGGCTGAGCATATCTGATCAGTGGTAACAGTAACGCAATCATCTATCAGCCTGCTGGCAGCGGCAAAAGTTTGTTCCCCTACTTGCTTCACAGCGACGCCATCGGCAAATATACCGACATGTTTCAGCGTGACTCTTTCACCTTTAGCCAGGCTCTTGCCCATACTGGCACTGTCGACGGGTTCGACACCTATGACCTGTACATCTGGCCGTACTGCTTTGACATAATGGGCGATGCCTGCAATTAGGCCTCCGCCACCTACCGGTACGAAAATATGGGTGACATCTGGCAGCTGGGCAACGATTTCCTGCCCTACGGTGCCTTGGCCGGCAATGACCAGCGGGTCATCGAAAGGATGTATAAAGATGCGTCCGGTTTCTTGCAGTAGTTCGGCGCATTTTTCGGCTGCTTCGGAGTAATTATCACCTGCCAGTACGACTTCTGCACCGTAGTACTTCACTGCTTCGATCTTTATGCCGGGTGTAGTGCGTGGCATGACGATGAGTGCGGATATGCCGAGTTTTTGGGCGGCCAGGGCGACACCTTGCGCGTGGTTACCAGCACTAGCAGCGATGACGCCACGTTTTTTTTCATCTTTCGATAAACGGCATATTTTGTTGTAGGCACCTCGTAGCTTGAAACTATGCACCGGTTGCAGGTCTTCACGCTTAAGGTACACATGCTTGTCAAGCGTGTCGCTGAGTTTGTCGGCGCGCTCGAGGTGTGACTCGATAGCCACCTCATATACACGCGAGGTTAGAATCTCTCGTACTGTGTCATTAATGGTGGTGGGGCTCATGTATTCTCCCGAAGGAGCGCAACTGCTTCCACCTCGACTAGGAGTTTTACATCGGCGACACGCGGGAGTTCGGCTACGGCCACGCAGGAGCGTGCCGGGGCGTTATCGACCGCACCAAATACCTCGGCATACACCTCGTTCATATCGGCGTAGTGCTTCATATCAGTTATATACACAGTCGTCTTTACGACGCTGCCCATATCGGTTCCGGCTTCATGCAGTACGCTTTTAAGATTATCGAGTGCTTGACGCACCTGCACTTTTACGTTGGCATCTGCTTTGCCCTTTACTGCACCGATCTGTCCGGCTGTGTACACGAACCCATTCGCTACTCGAAACGGGCTGTATGGTCCATAGGTGTTCATATGTTCTCCTGTAATTTTATAAAATGGAAAGCATTGTTTATTTACTTAGCTGCTAATATTATACGCAATTTACTAGTATCTATTAGCCCGCATAGCTCATGTGTCATGATTTCAAGCGGCTACGGCTTGTGGCCTTTGAGCATCGGCTTGTTCTAATAGCCTTTCTGCTGCCATTACCACTTCACTTTGTACTGCAGTGGCTCCAACCGCTGATGCGGCCGAATCAAAGCAGGGGCGTATATAGAGTTCTTGGAGTGGGCTCTCATCTCCACACGTCTCAGAGGCATGCGCGGCAGCTTCTGAAGCTGCGCTTTGTCTTAGATCTTCTGGATAGCCATCGTACGCTGCATATGCGGCATCCTCAGCTAAAATGTAGTATTGTAAGGGTAATCGTAAATTTTTCGCTACCTGTTCTTTTGGACGAGTCTCGCCAGTTGATGCAACACTACTACCCCAACATGCCGACTGGTCGACAGGTGCTTCCGGCCCATGTTCTTCGCGGAATTTGTGCATTCCACGCGGATGGTGAGCTTGAAGATACGCGTCTACATCGAATGTTCTTCTCTCTGATGCCATTGTACATTCCTAGTATTACTAATTAAAAACTCTCGGTTGAAGCCGAGAGTTCCTGGGGCTGTGCGGTGCGAGCTAGCTGCTCGGGGCTTCAACCATGGTGAAGCACAGCCCGGAAAGGCCTAGGAGAATAATAATCTGCTTCATGGTTGATTGCATAGTTTTCATACTAGCGGAAAAGTACATAAAGTCAACAATAAAGCTTGTTTTTGGCGTAAAAGTGCCGCTTTGTTTCGGTTCTAGATACAATATTCTAGGTATTAACTGTTTCTGGACTAGATTGCGGCATCAATAACGGATGGGCTTCAGCGAGGATGTCTTTCATCTGTACTGCAATTTTAGCGTCTATATTGTTTAGTAGTGGTAAAAGCTGCAGCGCATTCACAGTAAGAGACCAGCGTTGTTTGTGTCCGAGTAGGGTAGCATATTGGGCTTCGGTAGCGAAGCCTCTGGCTTGCAGACTGCTGTGAAGCTGAAGACCGCGATTGAACAGCTCATCGAAATCGTCACTCAAGCCAGCTTCTTCAACTTCGATTGGCATGTCAAAGCCGTAACGTGGAGTTAGAGTTTGCAAACGCACAAGTCGTCGAAGTTCATCCGGTAGTCCAAATACGAAAGAAATACGGGTAAGGAAATCCCATTCGTAGCTACAATCTTGCAATACATCACCGTTAGGATATGTCCGTTTGTATTCGGCAAAAACCTTTGATTTCAGCTCGTATGGCCAGCCCGCCACTGTAAATTTCAGCTCATTCAGCGGTAGGTCTAGGCTTTCATATAACATGCCAGGTAGTAGATCTAGCTCATTTCTTGGAGTGCGCGAAACTAGTTTTACAGGCGTAATAGTACTGCTGAAGCCGTTAGGTAGCTCTTCGATTGCCTCGGCAGGGATTTCGATATGTTCTATCTTGGAAAGACTCGCATATTTTTCAGGCGCGACGCTTGCCACCGGTAGTAGCGGCTTGAGTATCTTTAGCGATGCTTTTTTAGCAAATGCAGGGTCTGTATATTGACCTGAGGTCGTAAGTAAGTAATCACTCAACTTTTGTACTAATATGCGTCTGTCATGCAAGATCGTATCTATGCCATCGCAATAATCACATTGGATGTCATCGGGCAGCGTAGTGGGGACATAGTAAGATGAACGTGTTGGTTCAAGCTTGGCGTCATGTTTTATCTTTAGCACCTTGGCAGCCGGGCTTGTACTCAGCACTTCTGCAATAGCCGTTGGCTTTGACGTGGCCTCAACATCGGGGGCTACGGGTAACAAGGGTGCCACGTGCTGCCAAACAGCGTAGAAAACTTCGTCTATGCGATCGGTCGCATGTACGATGGGCATGCCTCTCTGCTTTGCCTCCCAGAGGTAGCCGGCACGTATGCGTTCTAGCATGGAGCTTTCAAGACCATCGAACCGATCCGTTTCTCCACGTTTGGCGCAGCGTTCTTGTAGAACAGATACTGGCGCATCTAAAACGATGGTTGCATCAGGCCACATATCGCCCACTGCAAAGTTGATGATGTCGTTGAGCCGTGCGTAATCTTGTATGTCGTTCCGTCCATAAAACTGTATGGCAAGAGTGCTTAGATAGCTGCGATCTACTACGCAAATAGTGCCTGCATCTCGTGCTTCACGAATATGCTCGAGCGATTGACTGCGAGCGGCGTTGTACAACAGTACCTCGGTGCGGCTGTTCATTGGGTACGCAGGGTCTTGGGTAAGCCGCCGGATTTCAGCAGTTGTCGGGTCAGCGGTGCTATCCGGCTCGTGCATTTTGCGCGCGTTGAACCCTAGCCGTTCCAGCTCATGTACGAGCAGATCGGCTAGAGTTGACTTGCCTACCCCCTGCGGACCCTCTAAGACAATGTATTTGCCATTACTCATACTTGCAGTATATATGACTATGCAAGGTTAACCATAAGCATGTAGGAAGAATCGAGAATGTAGAATGAAGAATGGGGTATACTGAGGGGCATGATTGCTCTAGTTGTGGCTATGGCGGAAGGGAATGTGATAGGGGCGCGGAACGATCTGCCTTGGTATTTGCCAGCCGACCTCAAACATTTCAAAGAAATTACTTCTGGGCACACCGTGATAATGGGCCGGACTACGTTTGAATCTATCATCGCGCGATTGCACCGGCCGCTGCCTAACCGCCGGAGTGTCGTCATTACGCGTAAAGTCGAGTATGACTATAAGGGCGTCGAAATAATGCACGATGTGGCAGACATAGCTGTACTCGCTGAAGAAGTATATGTCATCGGTGGGGCGCAAATATATGCTGCTACCATAAATCAAGCGGACAAGCTTTATGTAACGGAAGTGCACGCAGCAATCCCGGGTGATACCTATTTTCCAACCATCGATCCAAAGAAGTGGCAAGAGGTTTCGCGCGAGTCACATGCGGCCGATGAAAAAAACCAGTACGATTACGACTTTGTCATGTACGAGCGGAAGTAAGCATGTTCAGGCTGAACACAGACGAGCTTGCACGGATTTGTGACGTTTTTGGTTTACACGATGTCGAATTCACTGGCACGACAGCAGGTTATCGAAATACGGTGTATATGTTCCGGAGTGCTGAGCAAGACCGTTGTCTACTCGTGCACAAACAAGAACACGATACAGTAGCAAGATTACGGCGGGTCAATAATCTGGGATGGCTTATGCATGCTGCCGGGTTACCGGTGCGTTACCCGGCCGATACCCGGATATTGCGCCTAAATGGGGCGAGTGTGACGCGCTATGCAACGCTACAAACTTGGCTGCCTGGCGAAACTGTGCCATGGGAAGCTTATAGCATGAAGCACATAAAGCTGCTCGGCTGGGCTATGGCAGAGCTGCATGGGGCTCTGAGGCAGGTGGCGAGCGCTGGTTTTCCGTCGGTGGTGAGCGAATATGAAGTTATTGTTGGTCGTATGGAGCGGTACTTTTCTACCCCGTCAGTTCGCCAGGCGCTTGCTAGTAAACTTTCTATAGAGCTGCTCCCGGCAAGCTTAGAGCTGCTCAAACGCTTTCTAACAGCCTGCCGCGCTTTGAATGGTCAGCAGTTACTGCACATGGACTTCGTTCGGGGCAATGTATTATATCGTCCGAGTATTCCACGTGATCGTTTTACTATAGGCACAGTTTCGTTGTCGGGGATTATCGACTTTGAAAAGGCCGCCATAGGCCATCCACTGTTTGACATTGCCCGAACGTTGGCTTTTTTGCTAGTAGATTGCAGCGGCAAGACCGAAGCCCAGATACGCAAATACTTTTTGCAGTCCGGCTACCAAAAGCGCGGGCAATCCCAGCTGCAATCTGTCTCTGTCACAGACACCAATGGGGATGAATATGATGTTTTGGAAACTGCCATCGACCTGTTTGTTTTGTATGACATCTATAAATTCCTACGCGATAATCCATACGAGTCGCTACTCAATAACTACCATTTTGTAAGAACACGCGACCTAGCTTTGCATCGAAAATTACTGCAAATCTCATCCCTCCCATCGTTTCGATAGTGCGCTAGGTTAGACCTAGCGCGGTCAGCCACGCGAATGGCGTCACCAAACTGCGCTAGGTCTAACCTAGCGCATAGGCGGGTAGTGTATACTGGAGGAAATATATGGAGGTTTTTATGGCGGGTTCGTCGTGGAAAAAAAGGCTGATTGCACAAGGTGATTTAATAGAGCTTGGCAACAAGCTTCGGGCAGCGAATAAAAAGGTAGTATTTACGGCCGGCTCATGGGATCTCATACATGCCGGGCAGTGCCGATACCTCGAAAAAGCTAAAGAGCGTGGCGATGTGCTGGTAGTTGGCGTTAGTAGCAATGCTGCTATAAAACGCGTAAAAGGTCCGAATAAACCGATTTTAGATGAAAAAATCAGGGCTGAGATGCTGACCTATCTTCGCTCAGTTGATTTTGTGACTGTTCTTCCGGAACCAAGCTGCGTGCCGTCATTGGGTTTGCTCAAACCTGATGTGTACATAACCGTGCGTGAGGAATGGACAAGTAACTACCAGGACTCAAAAGAGTATAAGACGGTCACAGGCTATGGCGGCAATATGCTCGTCATCGATCGTCAATCTACAAGTGTCTCTACGACGCAAATTTTGCAGCGGGCTATCGGCGGGCACCTTAGCGAAACACTAAAAGACTTCATGGATTATCGCAAAGACCCCATAAAAGAGAAATGAATCATGAATTTGGAATTTAGATTTATGTACTTCAATCGCATCACTGCCCAAGCTGTCTTTCACATGATTCATTATCCATTATTCATTATTCAGCTAGAAAAAAGGCTTACAACATGCGCTTGACGCCCGAACAGCGCAAGATCGAGGAGGCATATAAGACGGCGCGGACATCTGGCGCGTATGATCAGATATGGCAGACTGTTGGGCGCTGTGTCTTTTGCGATCATGACCAGACGCAGAAACAGCATGAAATATACGAGGAAAACGGTGTCTATATGACTGTCCCAGCCTACGCCTATGTAGATGGTCATCTACTAGTTATTCCTCGACGACATGTGCGCTCTGTCAAAGAATTGACCCCAGAAGAATGGGAGGTCATGCGTAAGCTGTTTTACCTTGCCAAAAAAATGATTCGAGAAGTCCATGGCGTAAAAGGTATGCAGATTGTTCTCAAGGACGGTGTGACTGCGCAGAGTACGGTTGAGCACCTGCATTTCCACTGCATTCCCTTCGATGCACCAGACCTGAGCGTATGGAATTATCGTGACTTGGCACATACACCTTATGAAAATGCCGAAAAGTACCGTGCCAAGAGTAAGAAACTACAAAAACTCGCCAAAAGGTTCGGGGAAAAATATGAATAACAGCTCTCAATCTCCCATTGCGTCAAGGACGGACCCTGACGCAAATCTGCGTCAGGGTCCGTCCTTGATGCAAATAGCAAGCCGAGTGAATTTTACATGGGATAAAGTGGTTGAAAATAAGTCAGATCGAAGGTACTTGCGAAGCTTGGAGCCTATCTTTATTTTGGCGTCGCGTGAAATGAGTCCCCTGCGCATAAAGAGTTTAGTAAAAGAAATTTTGCCCCAAGCAAATATGGTTATAGGAATAGCTGAGGAGCCATTTATTGCAGGTTTTAGTGGTCAACCGCAGTTCCGAAGCTTAACACTTGATGCAGTTAATCCAATCGCAAAGCAAGTAATAGCTGCTAAAAATGGCCGTCGGGTTGTCGCACTCACATACCCACAAGCGGCAACTGATGATGTTTTGCGCAAACTCAAGCCTCAAAAGGTACTAGTAGTACGTGGATCTTATCAGTATGTGTTTCATCGGCGTTCTACATGGCATGTTTTGCAAGAAATGGCCATTCCCTTCACTTACATTTCTCCATTCAATGATGAAACCGAAGCTCGATCCTATGAAGCATTTACAGCTAACGAGCTCGCAAACAATCTCCCAATTCTTACTATGAGGTCAAGCTCGCAAAAAGAGATGTTAACATTGGCTCAAAAAGCTGGACAATTTTCGTATGATTATAGTTTTCAGACAGGTTGTGTCATAGCTGAAAGGACGGAGGAAGGCTATCGACCGAACATCGTCACGTTCAATGCGGTCATACCATTCCAGACCTATGCCTTACATTACGGCAACAGTCGAGAGGAGCATATGTCACCAGCGCACGACACAAACCATTACGACACCATACACGCAGAGATGAATGCCCTTGTCACCGCTGCCAAAACAAACCAGACATTTCATGGGAAGTCACTTTTTATTCCGCTTCTCCCCTGCCCGAACTGCGCGCGCACACTTTCGCAATCGGGGCTTGCCGAAGTTGTATACGGCGTGGAGCACTCTGATGGCTATGCTCTGCAATTGTTTGAGCAATGTGGCATAAAGACGCATAAAATAGAACTAAAGGAGTCGAAGGATGAGCAGTAAACGGCACCCAGAATACGAATATCTAGACCTGATGCAGCACATCATCGACGATGGTCGCACCAAACCGACGCGCGGTATCCACCCCATAAAAAGCGTGTTCGGTGCACAGGTGCGGTTTGACTTGCGCTATGGTTTTCCTCTGCTTACCACCAAAAAGATGCCCTTCAAAATACTGCTGCATGAGCTGCTATGGTTCATAAGTGGTAGTAGCGAGGTGCAGTACCTGCATGACCACAAAATCCACTACTGGGACGGGTTTTTGCACGAGGGCAAAACTGACCTAGGCCGTGTGTACGGCGTGCAGTGGCGGCACTGGCTGCGGCCGGATGGCACCGAGTTTGACCAGCTGCAGTGGGCGATAGATGAGATAAAGAACAACCCGAACTCTAAAGGCATAATCGTGAACGCCTGGAATGCCGGCGAGCTAGGTGAAATGCGCTTGCCGCCGTGCCATACGATGTTCCAGTTCGATGTTACCAAGGGTAAGCTGCGCCTGCAACTGTACCAACGTAGCTGGGACGTGTTCCTTGGTGCACCATTCAACATAGCGCAGTATGCCATGCTGCTCTATATGGTCGCTCACTTGACCGGCCTAGAGCCACGCGAACTTATAGTGGCCGCTGGCAATGCCCACCTGTACACCAATCACATCGATGCAGCCAAAGAACAGCTTGAGCGCAAACCTTACCCCTTCCCTCGCCTGAAAATCGTCGGCAACCCACAGTCCATCGATGATTTCACCGAAGACAACTTCGTACTCGAAGGCTACGAATCGCACCCGCACATCAAGACCGACTTAGTCATCGTCTAAGCTCTTCAGCTCCACGCTTAGCCGAAAACTCACTCAAGAGGTGTCTTAGTTGCTTTGCAGGTATGATTATACTGATGAGGCAGACGCTTCGTTCATTACCTGCGAGGCAATTTTTTTATTAACTAGGCTTTGTCGGTCCCGAATCGCCGCGGTCAGTATATCTGTACCTTCGACCCACCCGGTGAGTGGAGCCAGTGCCCTTAGGCCGAGCATATGAGCTTTTGTGCGTATGTTTGCCCGCTTTGCAATATTTGCTAAAGCAAGCGATTCATTCATAGCTTGTCTGAATCCCTGATGATATTCCCAGATGTCAGTCATATCGCCACTCCAAAGATTTTTGATTTTTAAGTTCCGTATTGCTTTCACGACATCCTCTAGGTCGCGTTTTCGTATGACAGTCGTACGATTCAAAGTCCTACCGAGCTGTGTTTGAGGTGAGTTCACGGGTACTTCAAGATCTCCGATAAGCATAGTCCATTGTTCATCGATGGGCATCTTGACGCTGTTGCCCATGTTGTCATACAGGACTTCGTATTGTTGCCCGTCCGATTCTATGTATTCCGTTTTCGTGGCATAGTCGAAAAGATTAAAGTCATGTCCGTATGGTGCATCATATGCAAAAAGTGAGATTGCTGGTCCGATAGCTAAGCCACGGGACTCCGCAAATGTATCTAAGTTCGCTTGAAGTTCTTCTCTCTTGGCTTTTATGAGGGCTTGTATTTCAGGGTTTGCTTGGACGGCGATTACCCGCCTCCGCTCATCGCCCTCACCGAGCCAGACATATTTTACGAACATGTCTATATCGCGTTCTGTTAATTCACCTGGCCGCACGACAGTAGCATTGCGACGGGCCATTGACTTCGGGCGGTCCGATACTCGAATAGTACGAGATTCCGGGACGAAAACAGTTTCAGGGTCTATAAGTGCCTTTTTAGCGATGCCACCGGCTAATACGACTTCGAACCCGAACCGTTCTGCTTCTTGAAGGGCGAATTCAATGTATGGAACGATACCTGAAGGTTCTGTGGCGGCTTCCAATTGCTCGGGTGTGTAGCGTGCGGCTCGGCGTCCATGGTATATGTGTGATGCGGTTTCTAGGGCTAACTTTCCAGCAGTAAGAGCCGTGGCAGCAATTAGCAAACCGTTTTCAACCCTTTCAAGCCCTGGATGAAGTTGTTCTGCTACGCCCATGATTATCTTATTAAACTATACTTTTGCAAATGACGCGATAGTTTATGCAGGTTGTTGTTACCTTTCACAAAGCTTCCGGTATATATGTTCGTAGCCGTAACACATTTCCTGGGTGGTGAAGTGGGTTTCGTAGGTGGTGCGGCAGGTTTGGCGGTCGATTTCGGGCCATTTTTGGAGTGCTCTCTGGAGATTTGCTGCTGTTTTCACTTCATCTAAAATGGTTGCTTTCTGGATACCCGTTTTCACGGGAATGACGTCAGGTGAGGAAGATGCATTAGTTTTGATACCTTTTGGTGCTATGAAGCCTGTTTTTCCATCTTGAATAATTTCCGGTAGTGCGCCGGAGTCTAAGGCTATAACTGGGGTACCACAGGCCATAGCCTCGATGGCGACCATACCGAACGGTTCATCGAAAATAGAGGGTACTATGAGCGCGGCCGCATTACTCAAGTAATCACATTTGGCTTCGGGTGTGTCGATGAAGCCGACATATTCAATTACATCATCAAGCTCTGGTTCGATGCGGTTGTGCCAATAACTTTTCTTTTCATTGGCGCTGTAATGCTTACCAGCTATCTTGAGCTTCATGGTTGTCTTGTTCACACGGTTATAAGCACGAACCGCCGCAATAGCCAAGTGAACCCCCTTCGGTTCAATAATCCTTCCCAAATACGCAAAATACCCACTTTCTTTTTGCTCTAGGTTAGACCTAGCGCACTGTTGCGCTAGGTCTAACCTAGAGCAGTGGGGTTGAGGGAGGCCGTGGGGGACGTTGGCTATCCAGTTTGTGTCGTCGGGCATGCCCTGGCGTTGGGCGAGGCTGAATGAAATCCAATTGAGGTCTTTGTACTTTGGGAAGACACTTTTATATTTCACCATGAAGTTGTAAGGGTCGTGATGGGTGAAGATGACCGGCTTTCTGCACAATTGCGCAAATGGCAGTGCAATGTCTTCCTCGTTGCTATAAATGTGCACTATGTCCACTTTCCCTGCATTGGCATCTGCATAAGCCCGAGCAATGATTTCGCTTTGGACCTGCCGAGCTAACGTTATGAATGTGAAGGGATGTTTTTTAAGCAGGTCTAGGTAGCTATCACCACGACCGCGAAGCTCGCTCTCAAATAGGCTAAGGTCAGCGGTGATGTTATGTGCCTGTGTTTCGATAGGCCCGGGTGTGTAGAGTGAGACTTCATGCCCAAGAGCGGTGAGTCCATCGGCCAAGGATATGGCCAGCTGCCCAGGTGAAAAAATCACCTGAGGCAACAGCTCGCGGTGCATGAATATGTGCGGTACTACTAAACCAATGCGTAGCCTTTTGTTCGGCATGGGTGATCGAGAGTATAAGCTTACTTGACTTCTTTTTCGTCTAGAAAGCTCATGTCTATATCGCCTTCCCCAAAGCCATCTTCACCATAGTATGCGTCGGTATCTTGATTTGCAGCTGTATTTTCGGTCATGTCACCTCCTTATCTTCGTATGTATCATAGCATGCCAACAGATTGCTTCAAAATACAAACCGGCCGCATGAACGGCCGGTTTATGGGAGTGCGCCTGCGAATTATTCGTTTGCTGCGACAGTAATGCTTGGGCCCATGGTGGTGGCTACGTGGATAGCCTTGATGTAATTGCCCTTTACGCTTTGTGGCTTTGCGCTCTTGATGCTGGCCATGACGGCCTGGGCGTTTTCGAGCAATTTTACGCCACCGAAGCTGACTTTACCGATGCTGAGGTGGACAATGCCTGTGCTGTCGACACGGTATTCGACCCGGCCTGCCTTGGCCTCGGCCACAGCCTTTTGGACGTCGGTGGTAACGGTGCCGCTCTTGGGGTTCGGCATAAGACCGCGTGGTCCAAGCAAACGGGCGTATTTGCCGAGCTTTGCCATGTTGGCTGGGGTAGCGATAAGGGTATCGAAAGCGATGGTGCCCTTTTCGAGCTGCTTCATGATTTCTTCGACGCCGCTTA
>JAEUQV010000088.1 GCA_016789655.1 Candidatus Saccharimonadota bacterium | reverse complement strand
CCTAGCCGAAAAAGTTGCTGCCGCACCGGCAGATGCCAGCGGTGAGTACTTCCACCTAGCGCTCTATAGTTTTAAAGACGAACTCGGCATGCAGCCCAAAGACATGTTTAGCGCGCTCTACCGCCTGCTCATAGGCAAACCCAGCGGCCCTCGCGCCGGCTGGTTCCTTTCCATTTTGCCCCGCGACTGGCTCATAGCTAGACTTAGTCTAGAAGGCTAAAAATGGCTCGATGCCCACATATTGAAATGAAAAGTTTTGAAGGGTTGCATGATGCCTGCTTACTGCTAGAATCAGGAGCAGATGGCGTGCCAGGGGGTGTAGTGAATCAATCTGCCTTAGACCAAGATTTAGGCAAAAGGTTTATTGTTAACGCCAATAGTTTGACACTGTGTGTTGAGGCAGATGGAGTAAACTGTCAAAACTACTTCGATCGGATAACTACTTTCTCTGGACGTTTTTCTGGTGTGAGTACTGCGCATCTTGGAAATGCACCAACCATATGTTTGGAATTTGATAAGCCAAAATTTTTACCACTGGGAGTCGACATGGGGGCGATTCTTTACAGCGATAGAAACGGTTCTCCGGCGGGCATATTGAAATTATCGCCTGAGCTTCTGCTGGGTAGCGTGGCATTGGTATCGATTGCAGAAATTGAGCAGGTGGTAGTTGCCGATTAAATTAAACGATTCGACAAAAGTTAAATGATTTGCTATAGTACTTTATATGACACATACTACTTACACAGCAACAATTTCTTCCCAAGGGCAGGTAACTATACCAGCAGCACTTCGGCGTAAGCTTGGTTTTGATAAACGAGTGGTTTTTGAATTACATGAAACAGGATTGATGATCTTAAAAGAACCAACACTCGACGATATACGTGCAGCTCTTGGTAAGCCCTCCAAAACGCATAATAAACTTTCATCCAGAGAAGCGTATTTGTCAGAGGTTTTTACAAAGAAGTATTTGAGTAAACGATGATACTCGACACTGACATCCTACTCCGCTTTTTACTCGGTGAAGCAGATGGAGCTACGATGAAACTGCTCGAGAAAGAGCCGGTGGTTCTCACAGATATGGTTATTTCTGAAGTAGTCTATGTACTCCATGGCAAGATGTATAACTATACGAGGACAGGATTAGCGCAAGCAATTTTGGCTCTGCTGGCTCGCAAGAATGTGCAATATATCTCTAACGCCGATGCTTCTTACCTGAGCCTTTATGCACGCACCACTCTTGATTTGGTGGATTGTTACCTTATACGGCTTGCAGTTTTCCAGAATATACCGCTGAAAACTTTCGACAAGAAAATGCAGCGTACCTACCAGGTTGAGCTGGCAAAAGTCGCGTAATGGATATATCAGACGTACAGTTTCACGAGCTTATAGATCGGGCGTTCGATAGCTTGCCAAAAACTCATCGAGACAGGGTTAAAAATGTGGCTATAGTTACTGCCGATGAGCCGACCGAGCAGCAGCGAGTAGAACTGGCACTGCACTGCAATCAGACCTTGCTGGGGTTGTACGAGGGAGTACCGCTACCGATGCGGCAAGGCAGAGAGCCAACCATGCCAGATGTAATTACGCTGTTTAAGCAGCCACTGCTCAGCCAAAGTTATGACCAAGCAAGCCTGTATGAAAACATCCGTCACACCCTGTGGCACGAGGTAGCTCACTATTTCGGTCTCAACCACGCCCAAATCCATAAGCTCGAACACTAGTATTTTATAATCATTTATTGTATAGTGCAGCTTATGGCAACTGAATCATACTCTGTTAATGCATATGAGCTCGAGAGTAGCGCGAGTGCGCTAGCAGGCATGGAAAACTTAGAGAAGCACAGTGAATGGTCTGATTCGGCTGGCAAAAGATTGGTCGCTGATAGTTTTGCCGTGAGTGCTGGGTTTGCAATCGCTAGGGCAAATAACCGTACTGGTGCACGACGACTCATGGATCTCATGCAGGAGCTTAGAGGAGGCAGAGTTGAGTATTCCAAAGCTGAACCAGGCGCAATGCTAGTGATTGATCTATCTAGTGGAAATACTGAGCAAGGCACAGCCCGAGATTATGTAGTCTACGACATGCGAGTAGTGAGCGGCGATGGTTATGCAGTAAGGTTTGAACCAGATGGCAGTAGCATTGTAAATCATGCAGGACCTATGACAAAAGACACCATCATCGATGTGCCGCCAGGAAGTGTGTTGACCCAGTATCTGCTGTACAAACACCAAGGTAAGCAAAATATTAGTATAGAGAATGAGCATCAGCCAGAGCCAGAGCAGAGAGCTGTATACGAAGAGATAACTTCAGCCATTGACACTTCGAAACGAAGGAATTCAAAAGTACGATCTGTTCTTGGGAAGATCATTTCACTATTGGTTGGAGCAAAGTAGCAAATAAGCCACAGCTTGTTACTGCCGTGGCTTATAGTAAAACAGTGAAATTATGATTTGACTATTGTGTAGGTGCAACTGGGGCTTTGGGGGTTTCGGCTGTTTTTTTGCCGAGGTAGGCTGGGCGGATTTGGAAGAGTAGCCATACGCCTATGGCGGTAAAGAACATGCTCATTACAAAAGATCCTAGACCTTGACCATCAATGAAAAGTGATACTACAGAATACGCAATGTTTAGTAACATAACGTAAAATAGTAGATCCCAGCCTTT
>JAEUQV010000048.1 GCA_016789655.1 Candidatus Saccharimonadota bacterium | reverse complement strand
GCTGTGGCACACTAGTAGTGACAATAAGGAGGTAACAGTATGTCAACGACGCGTTTGCGCGATAGGATTTTTGCAGGTATTGGGGCGGCAGTATTTCTCGTAACTGCGTCTGCCCTGACGATTGCGGTATTTTTTGATATGGCTCAACAGAAAGACAAGGATGATGTATCTAGCCAGTCAGCTACAACGGTTTGCGAGGCTAAAAGTACTGAAGAAGTACTGCCGCAGCCTGAAGCTTTCATTGCAGAGGGCACCGCAACTGAGTTACAGAAAACCGACCTGTCTCAGGGCGATGGTGCCGAAGCAAAGAACGGCGACTGTTTGGTTATGAAGTACTATGGAACGCTTGCCAGCGACGGAACGATGTTTGACGAAAACTACACTACCGCGATTGGCTTTGCGTTTACATTGGGTAGCGGACAGGTGATACAGGGTTGGGATCAAGGTCTTGTGGGTATGAAAGTAGGTGGAGAGCGTCGCTTAGTTATCCCAGCTAACCTAGGATACGGTGAGGCAGGTAGCCCCCCGAAGATTCCTGCCAATGCAGACCTTGTATTTGTCGTAAAGCTGCTAAGGATCCAGAAATAATGGCCGCGCTCGCAGATTTCATACCAGTAGATAGCGTGCCAGAGCTCGACAAAGAAGATCGCGTTGTTGGTACCGGCGATGAAGTGCAGCCAGGAGCAACAGTGACCTGTCACTACACGGGCGCTATAGCTAAAACAGGCGAAGTATTTCAGAGTTCGCACGATTTTGGCCGCGCCATAAGCTTTACGTTGTCGGGTGTAATCGCTGGCTGGACCGAAGGTGTGCCGGGTATGAAAATTGGCGGAACACGCCGCCTACTAATCCCAGCCGAAAAGGCCTATGGCAGCCGCCCGCCGTACGGCAGCGGCATCCCTGCCGACGCCGACCTTGTGTTTGACATCGAACTAGTGAGTATAGATTAAGGAGGGGCCCACCCCTCCGCAGCGCTATTTGGAGTAAATCCAAATAGCTTGCCCTCCCCCTAAAGCTCGCCTGTCGGCTCGTTCGCTGCGCTCATACACTATGACGGACGGCGGAGCTTGCCTTACATGATTGTGTACAAAAACACAATATCTAGCGTCTTGACTAAAACGTAAGCACCATATATACTAGAGAGTACAGTTTTGTGACAGTCTCTCAAACAAAAACTGCTTACGGAAAACTACCAACATAACCAAAGCAATCCCAATGTGGAGGGGGGTCAAACAATGGTCAAAAATATCACTATCTTTACTACCAAAACCTGCGCCTACTGCCCAATGGTCAAGCGATATCTTGCTACCAAAGGCCTTGATTATGAAGAGATAAATCTCGATGACGAGCCGCATCGCCAGCAAGAAGCTCTAGCTATCTCTGGTGCGCTCACTGTTCCAGTAACTGTAGTTACCAAACACGATGACTCACGAGAAGTTGTCGTTGGCTACAACCTCGCCAAGCTCGCACCAGCGGTCGCCTAGGGTTAAGCTCTAAATACGAATAACTAATTTCTAAACAAGTACAAATGTCTGACTCTCAATATTCTAAACATGATCTCGAAGAGCGGACATTTCATTTTGCGCAGGAGATTAGAAAATGCCTAAAAACAGTAAAAGTTCATCCGCTTCAATACGACGACGCCAAGCAGCTGATCAGGTCGTCAGGCTCTGTTGCCGCAAATTACATCGAAGCAAATGAAAGTTTGAGTAAAAAAGACTTTATAATGCGCATAAAAAATTCCCGGAAAGAGGCAAAAGAGACGATATTGTGGCTAAAGCTACTAGATTTACCCGATTTGTACATAAAAGAGTCGACTGAGCTTATGAAAATATTGGTGCTATACTTGAAAAGTCAAAGTGAGCTACTTAGGATTTGTAAAATTAGAATTTACGGTTTGTTTAGCATTTAGAAATTAGTGTTTAGGATTTCGGGGAGAGATATGATGAAACGGACGAAAGAAAACAGCCACGATGTCGTGATTGTGGGTGCCGGGCCAGCTGCTTTGAGTGCTGCCATTTATACGACACGTGAAGACATAGATACCTTGTTGATTGAAAAGGGAGTTCCTGGCGGATTGGCTGCCGTTACCGACTGGGTAGATAACTACCCCGGTTTCCCAGAGGGTGTGGCGGGCCTCGAGCTGGCTGGCAACCTGCAGAAGCAAGCAGAGCGCTTCGGTGCGGTCATAGACTTCGGTGAGGTGACGGCCTTGCACGACGAAGGCGAGTGGAAGCGGCTCGAAACCACGCTTGGCGATATATATGCCAAAGTTGTGCTGATAGCGACTGGCAGCGACTACAAAAAGCTCGGCATACCCGGCGAGGCCGAATACTACGCACGCGGTGTACACTACTGCGCAACCTGTGACGGTGCCTTTTACCGCGATAAAAAACTGGTTGTGGTTGGCGGTGGCAATTCTGCCGTGCAAGAAGCTATGTTCCTGACACGTTTTGCCACCCATATAAACTTACTTGTGCGGAGTAAGCTAAGAGCCAGCGATGTCTTGCAAAAAGAGCTTGCGAAATTTGTTGCCGATGGCAAGATCACCGTACACCTTGCGACTACGACCGACGAGATCATCGGCGACAAAGACGGTAAGGTTGTCCAGGTGCAGGGAACAGATACCAAAACTGGCTCCCAGGTGAAGATCGATACCGACGGCGTATTCATTTTCGTAGGCCTAAAGCCCAATAGCGAGTTTTTGGCTGGACAGCTTGACGTAGATGAGATCGGGCTTATTAAAACCGATGAAAACCTCATGTCGAACATGAAGGGCGTGTTTGTAGCTGGCGACATCCGCTCGCATGCCACTATGCAGGTCGCCAGCGCCGTCGGCGAAGGCGCCACTGCTGCCCTAAAAATCCGCGAATACCTCGAAGGCCACGTCGACATCCAGCTGGAGGTGTAGCTATGGACGATCACACAATCGAGCAACTCCGTCACTTTTTGTATGAAGCAAATAAGCCGCACGCCGATGGAAGCGCTGCAACCAAATAGGAATCGGATGGTTCACGGTCGATTGTCTATGAAGATGGTAAGTTCCGTATGCACGATAATTTCTTTGGCGGCCAACCTACGGCGGCCGCTTAGTTGTGTACCTTGAGGGTCGGCCACTGTTTCTGGAAGCGTACTACGGACGGGTGTATAACACGCAGATAACTGCCCAAGAAGTGTATGGGTTTTTGCGCCTGGCTTTACAGCACGCTGCGCCAGACCGGCCATTTCGCGGCCCTGCCGAGTACGACGTAGACGGCGAGCTGATGTACCGTTGTCTAGTCGATGGAAACGTACGCTGCCACGCAGTTGACGAGCGAATATTTGAAAACGGTGTCGAAATATACTCCGCTACTATCACCGGAGGCTTAGTACCCCGCCAAGATAGGTTTGGCGGGGTACTAGTCAGCCAAACCGAATCCGACGCACTGTAAGTCGACTAAACTCTAGCACCCCCGCACCCCACATATAAATTCTAGTTCTCTATGCATTAGCATAGAGAACTAGAATGGATTGGCTACGCTGGAAATGTATACGAAGAGATTGGGTTATAGGTCGGGGTAGCCCTCGTAGTAGTCGTAAATGATGCGTTCGCGGAGGGTACCGCTGGATTCTAGCTGAGTGCCTAGTGTTTCTACGAATGACTGGCTGCCCGATAGGTATACTAGCGTCTCTTTTGTAACATGGTGCCGAAGCTTGGTCAGGTCAATCCGAGCTGGATATACGATGTCAACACGCTTAAGGTTTGGTATTTCAGCCGGGATGAGGTTTTCCAAGGAGTTATCTGCATCCCGTCTCGCCCAAATTAGTGTCACGGGGTTGCGCCAGGTTAGACCTAGCGCAAGCTCTTGCGCTAGGTCTAACCTGGCGCATCTGGCTTTGAGCTCCTTTAGGATCGATAGGTAGCTGGCTATAGCTATGCCTTGGGCTACGAAGAGCAGTCGCGTGGCGAGGCGAGGCAGTACGGCGTCGCCGAGCGGGTCATCCATGAGCATACGGTCTCCGGGCTTGAGTTCGGATAAAGGGCGTTTGTAGACGCTTACCGGTTCATCGAGCCGGACTATAAAGCGTAACTCCGGTTCGTTTGGCATAGAGGTGAGAGTAAATGTTCGGTGCTGTTTGCCGTGCGGGTCATCGATATGAAACGGAAAACGGAAGTGTGCGTACTGCCCCGGTGTAAACCACATTAGCCGCTCTGGATTGAAGAAGTATTCCCAAACATGCGGCGCCACTTCTTGTCGGCGTGTAAAGACGATATTCATGGCTACTAATCTTCGAAAATATCTGGGTGGTCGGTGATGACCCCGTACAGATACGGTCTCCACGACCTTATGCGAGCTAAGGAATCGGTGTGACTTTTGCGCTGATGCCAGCGTGGTTTGTTGGCGGGAAATATCGCAAGTTGATAGCCGGAGCGTTTGAGCATCTTGACGTAACCCGTATATAGCCATTGTTCATACATATTGATACGTTTTGTACCAAGTTTACGTGCCCGGCGGCAAGCGCGTACTCCAGACCATAACTCATTGACTACTAATTCAACGCCCGGTAAAGCTTCTTTCATTTGCTTGAGGGCGCCAAAATCGTAGGAGGCTATTGAAAATTCGCTTAATCTCCAGCCCCTTTGCAACCTGTCTTTTATGATGCTCACTATCTGTTTGGTTGGTTCACCTGGCTTAATTTCTATCATTATTTTGCAGCGATGTTGCACTGCACGTATGGCATAATCAAGTGCGGCGAGATCGGGCTTGTGCCGCAGGAGTTCAGCATAGGTTGTCTGCGCTATGATTACTTCGCTGCCATCAGGATCGGTCAGAAATGGATCGTGATGCAATATGGCGACGCCATCTTTTGTCGCGCACACATCTATCTCTATGTAGGCAACACCGTGCGTTATGGCTTTCTCTATACCTGCAATCGTATTTTCAGGAGATAGTGCGCGTGCACCGCGATGACCGATAATTTTCATACTAGTAGTGTACAATAAAGCGGTACGTTGGTGTAGTTTGGGCTTGTCCTATCTACCATCTACTATCTACTAACTACCAAACGGAGGTAATAATGGCTGATTTCAACGTAGTACTCGACCCAGGTAACGTGGAAGAGGGCTTCATAAACACTGTGGTAGAAATACCGCAAGGCTCTCGACTCAAGGTAGAATGGGACCGCAAGCGTGCCGCATTCATGCTTGACCGCGTCGAGCCGCAAATTTTTGCTAAGCCGTGCAACTACGGGTTTATCCCGCAAACGCTTGACGAAGATGGCGATGAGCTCGACACGCTCATTATATGCCCGGAACCGCTGGCAACGGGTGTGTGGCTTGAGGCGCGTGTCATAGGCGTTTTGAAATTCGAAGACGATGGCGAAGTCGATGACAAGGTGGTAGTCGTACCAGCCGATAACCGAGACGACGACCGCATAACCTCGCTCGACGATATCCCACAGTGGGTCAAGCAAGCCGAACACCACTTCACGCACTACAAAGACCTCAAGAAGCCAGGCTCTACGAAGGTTATGGGATGGGGTGATGCGGAAGAAGCCAAGCGAATCATCAAAGAATGCATGGCCCGTTTCCAGAAGTAAATCATGCAAAAAATAGTGCCTGAAACCGCAATACTTATTCCAGAAGACGCACAGTGTGTCTTCCAAGGGGAGATATACGGTGTCTATCAGTGGAAGCAGGTCTTATATGACGGTTCACAGGCGAAATTTGAAATGTTGAAACGACCGGATACAGCTACGGCTATCTGTCTCGTAGATAACTCAGTTCTTGTCTTGAACGAAGAACAGCCACACAGGGGCAGACGCATGTGCGTACCTGGCGGTAGGGTAGACCCTGAAGACGCAGATATGCTATCGGCGGCACAACGTGAAGTACTTGAAGAGACTGGCTATAGCTTTGAGAAGTGGCGGCTCATACGGGTTACGCAACCAATCAATAAGATAGAGTGGTTCGTGTATGTGTGGCTAGCTTGGGAGCCGACAGGCCGACAAGAAGCAACACATGATGCGGGTGAAAAAATCCACATGAAACAACTGTCTTTAAGAGAGTTGAAACAGCTTATACATGAGCAACGGAGAACTATTGATGAAGCATTCGAACTATTTGATGAAATTGATAGCCTCGATGAACTGCTTGAATTTTCTGAGTATACCGGTAAAATCGTAGACCGCTAACAAGAAATTATATAGTAACAGTTTTGTTTGGTAACCCATACCTCTTGTCACTTTGCGGGAGTTCTCCTACAATATAAGCATAAGTGAAATAAGAGGATAAACTGGAGTTATTATGAAGACAAAAGTTGCTATAAATGGGTTCGGTCGCATTGGCCGAAATGCATTCAAGATAATGCATGCCAGAGAAGACATTGAGGTTGTTGCAGTCAATGATTTAACTGACACTAAAACGCTAGCGTATTTGTTGAAGCACGATACTAATTATGGTACTTATGATCGTGAAGTTTCACACGATGATAAAAATATCATTGTGGATGGTCAGCCTATCCTTGTTTGTGCAGAGAAAGATCCAACGCTGTTGCCTTGGGGTGATCTGGGAGTAGAAGTAGTTATAGAAAGCACGGGACGTTTTACTGATAAAGATGGTGCTGGTGGGCACATCAAGGCTGGCGCGAAGCGTGTTGTTATTAGCGGCCCAACAAAAAGTGATGGTGTCGATACTATCGTGCTTGGTGCCAATGACGACAAACTTGAAGGTGCGACGGAAGTTCTAAGCAATGCCAGCTGTACTACAAATTCGCTTGGTGCAGTCATGAACGTGCTCGAGAGCGAGTTTGGTATAGAGAAAAGCATGCTCACGACCGTCCATAGCTACACCGCAAGCCAGGTCGTGCAAGATGCGCCAGCCAAAGACTTGCGCGAGGGACGAAATGCTGCTGAAAACATCGTTCCGACGACGACTGGTGCCGCCATTGCCGTTTCACTGACGCTTCCGCAGCTCAAAGGTAAGTTTGACGGGATTAGCATTCGCGTACCAACGCCAGTCGTAAGCTTGAGCGACGTCACTGCAGTTCTCAAGCGAACCGTCACTGTCGAAGAGTTAAATGAAGCCTTCAAGAAAGCGGCTGCCGAGCCGTACTATCAGGGTATACTTGGCGTAAGTGATGAACCACTCGTTAGCTCTGATTATATCGGAAATAGCCATAGTGGCGTGGTGGATCTGCTCCTTACGAAAGTAGTAGGCGGTAACCTCGTGAAAGTCATGGTTTGGTATGACAATGAATGGGGTTATAGCAACCGCCTAGTTGAAGTAGTTGCAGATACGGGTCGTTACCTACATACGAAGTAAGTAGCACAGGTGAATCATGGAGCAGGATGGGAATACAATACAATCCGTAGGGGTTCGCCAGAGTAGCGACCCAAATAGCACCAGCTCCATTAGCGAAGCGGAACAAATTAACGCTGCACTCGCTAAGCTGAAAGATCCGCCTCGTGCCGGGTCACTAGTTGGAACAGTAGTAAACGCTGGTCAGCAGCCCAGCCCAGCAAGTGATGTTGTTGTAAGAGTCTCGGAGGATACGACCTTGGTTCATGCGGCCATCGCTCAGCCTACTCCACATAGACCTCCATTGTTAGCGTCTAGCCCTGCGACATCCGTGACAAAGGGGCCATTGGCAGGAGCCGACCTTAAGCAACTTTCACGACTTTTATATTCCACTAAACCGGCTAATCTCGATGGCGTGCAATCGGCCCATGTTATTGCGCCTACTGCCCCGGACGCAGATGCAGCGATACCGAAGGCAGCGGCTGAAGTCGCGTACGAGGAACAACTTGCGCGTCAAGAAGAAGAGTCAAAGCATATCAAAGCAGCTCCGGCGGCATTTGTTGAGCCTTCTATAAAAATGCGGCCGCTGTATATGTATGGTGGTTTATGGTTGAGCGCTATTCCTGTCGCTTTGATGCTATATATGTTAAGTGGGGTCATTCCTGGTGGTCGATCACCAGGAATCGTGGATTTTGTATTCATGGTAGTTGAATATGCGCTTGGCCTGTACGGACTAGTCGGTTGGGTTCCGCTTGTGCTACTCTATAGGAAGAGTGTGAGAGGGGGCATATAATCGTGAAAATATTTATCGGGGCCGACCACAATGGCTATGACCTGAAAGCCACTTTAGTAGATTATCTAAAGCGGGGTGGCTATGAAGTCATAGATGAAGGTGATGCTGAAAAGCATCCCGATGATGACTTCCCGCAATTTGCTGCGAAAGTTGTGCAAGCTATGGCTACGGATCCTTCTAGTGATGTACGCGGTATCCTTATTACCGGTGGCGGACAAGGCATGGCTATGGCTGCGAACAGGTTTAAAGGTATACGTGCTTGTGTTGGCTGGAATCAAGATACAGTGCGCGATGCACGCAATGACAATGACTGCAACGTGCTTTGCATACCCGCTCGTAATTTAGATTTCGAGCAGGTGGTTGGGATTTTACAAACTTGGTTAATGACTCCATTTTCTGGGGCTCCAAGATATAAGCGACGTATAGAAATGCTCGATGAGCTTGGAGATCTTTTGTAATAATTAACCTGGGTGGCGAGAGGAGAAAGATGATAATTGCGCTTACGACAGACCACGCTGGGTTTGATGCTCTGAAAGAGCTGAAGGTGTTTTTGCAAGATTTAGGCCATGAGTGTGTTGATTATGGCCCCACTCAATTTGATGCCGACGATGATTACCCCGTTTATATTTTTCCTGCTGCACATGCAGTGGCTGAAGGGACTTGTCAGAGGGCGATCATAATGGGTGGGAGCGGGCAAGGCGAAGCAATGGCAGCAAACCGTGTGCCGGGTGTGCGAGCGGCGTTGTTTTATGGCCCGGTCACGGCCAAAGTCGCAGTGGATGCAGAAGGAACCATGAGCGATGATCCGTATGAAATAATCAAACTATCTCGCCAGCACAATGATGCGAACGTGTTAAGTTTATCGGGGCGTTTTCTAAGTCTTGATGAGATGAAATACGCACTTAAACTATGGTTAGATACGCCGTTCAGTGGCGCACCGAGACACATAAGACGCATTGATAAACTGGATTCGGTGAGCCTGTAGCTATGTCTGTGACCATCTGTCCCACTGTTATGACCGAAGACCCACAGCTTTTTCAAACGCAGATGGAAGAGATAGCTAAATATGCAACTCGAGTACACATAGATCTTGGCGATGGCGTATTTGCACCTGCATTTACACCTGTCGATGATGTTTGGTGGCCAGGTGGTATGCGAGCAGATTTACACGTCATGTTTCAGGAGCCATTTCAGCACATACCTGCGCTAAAGGCGCTAGGGCCACAGCTGGTGATCGTACACGCCGAAGCTGATGGGGATTTCATGGCTTTTGCTCGAGAAATGCATAGGCACGGTATTGAGGTAGGTTTAGC
>JAEUQV010000045.1 GCA_016789655.1 Candidatus Saccharimonadota bacterium | reverse complement strand
TTTTATGTAATCTCGCAGGCCGTACAAATACCGCTCTAGCGCAAGTCCTTTTTCGGATACTTGGACGGTCGAACGTGACATTCCGTACGCCACCGCAGCAGCTATAAGCAATACCGGCGATATCGTAACTAAACCGATGATAAGGGTGATGATAGATGCCCGCTTAAACCAGCTTGATTCCTCAAGGTCTTTCTCGTAAATCGCATACGCCGGGTCCTGTAGCGATTTCGTTAGTTGTTTGTCGATGCTCTGGAAGGCGCGAAAAACGGCTGCATTGTTTTTCAATTCTTTGAGCGGCAAGCGGCTTTTGCCGCCGAAAAGAGTCGATATGAATTGTTGTTCTTCGGGCAGCAGGTCGGCTACCGGCTTTACGAGCTCAATTTCATACTCCGCGCTTTTGAAGAAACTTTTACCGCTGGTCTGATAAATCTTTATATAGTGGCGGACGGCTAAATCTATAATCTGAGCAGATTGCGGATTGCCTTTCTCGTCATTCAACACCTTTGCTGCAGCAAGAACGCTTGTACCTTTTGGCGGTAGATACTCTGGTGCTATCGGCCCCATATCGCCTTTACGATACTGGTTACGATAGTATCGGACGACGAACCAGATGATGAGGGCGATGCCGACAGCCCCGCCGACGAACAAAGAGAGCATGAACATAAATACGATGAACGCGAGTATTTTTTCAGAGGTGGTCGTCTTGAACATCGCAAAAGTTTGTGGTTTGAAGCCGATAGCGAACGAGACATTTTCTCCTGCGCTCAACGGCCGTGTCGATGCTACACTGAAGAGCTTCGTGCCAGTCGCGACGTCTTCACCAGCCATGATCGTACAGCGCTCTTTGGAGCCTTGGGCACCTTGTGCGCATGAATAATTACCGGTCAAATCGCTAGCTAGGGATTTATCTATATATACTGTCGCAGATAGATTACTAAACGGCTGCAGCCAGCCCGTGCCATTGGTATCCCAGTACAGCTCATCGTCGTTCGAATCGCTAAAGTACTTGGTGACATCGCGCAGCGAGTAACTGATCACATACCCCTGCTGACCATGCACATAACGGTCAGCATCACCTATACGTAGTACCGTAGCGTCGCCGTCCCCACGGGTCGTATAGTTCCAGTTTGTGCCATCGTTCTTTTGCACGGCATCGATCTGCAGGTGAGTCGTGTGACCATCATAGGCATGCGGAATAGCCCGCTCTATGCCATGATTCTGATCAATACTCGGGAACTGTGCCGTAATCTTTTCGACAACCTTAAGCCGAGAACGTCCGTCATCGTCTTTGCTTAGATAGTACTCGGCTGTAAAATCTGAAATGGTAAAATCATTGACTCCCGCAGAGACTTTTCCCGGGAGCAATACTACACAAGCTACGAGTACCAGCAATATATAACGCATATGTTTCATCATACGACTCAGTATAGACCCGGCATGAGTATTGTTCTACAAAATAGCTACTCGGCTGCTATGAGCCAACCCTGCAATGCCTGTAGGTCAGGGAAGATTTGATTGAATATAATTACAGAGTTTCTGTTTTCTCGATTGTACCAATGGCATAGCACTTTTTGCCCATGCCGTACGCTACCCCAGCTTCGATATGGGCAGATACACCTCCGGGCATTACAAAAAGAAAATTTTCTGCATCCCGTTCGGCCTGCATGTCGATATCGAAGATGCGGCGTATATGTGGGTGATCCTGCGGCAAAGCCTCTAGCTCGGCCATAAACTTCTCGGCATCACCTTGAAGATCAAACTCAACCACTTCCCCCTTATATTCGTTTTCGATAAAACAATAGGCCGTTTTGCCAGCAGCCCGCACCGCTTCAAACACAGGAATAATGTTCTCTTAGTTGCGCCATCGCCCCGCGATAAAAAAGTCATATGTGGTCATCTAAACATGGTATCACGCCGTGACTGACTACATTCTTGTAGTTGTCGATTTATTTTTTTCTAATTGTCTTCACCCTGTTAGTGGTTACTGATACAGGCTCACGGCTATAGTGCGGTTTTGGCGTGTGATCAAAAAGCTCCATGAGAATAGTGCCTGCACCTAGCCAAAATGCCACCAGAAGTATTAAGAAACCAATGATAGGTATGAAATATAGGGCCGCAAGCAAAGCAGCCCCAGTAAGCATAATAAGTAGCGGACGATACGTTGGACCTCGCAAGACCTTACGACCAAGAAAGTATGCAGAGACTGGACCGCTGAGCAAAAATACCACTAACCACGAAAGCCCCAAAATTACTGCAAGTGGCAGCCCGATTACTGTCGCTGCTAGCAGCACGAGAAGTACAGGCATAACGATACTAGCGACAAAGCCCGTCAAAAGTGATGCCCATGGTGAACGCATAAGGCGATCAGTAGATCGATGGATAAGCCGAGGGAAAAGCAGCACAATCGTAAGCGCAGTGACAACCATGGCCGTTACCCAGTACAAAAACCAAGCAAGATTGAACCCAAAAATTGCCCCACGTTTGTTTTGCCTGTTTTCCGTTGGTGCTATCTGAGTAACCTTTCCCGCAACAAGTGCTTCAGATGACTTGCTGATTTTATTTTTGCTCGTGTATTCTACATTTCCCTCTACCTGGGAGCCGTTACGTAACGATATGCGCTCAACTTCGGCTTTTACGTTTCGACCTACTTTACTTGTCAAAATAAGGTCGCTACCACCTGCGGCTATATCGCGTCCTACGGGTCCACTAAACGTTGCCGTAGCACTCCCCACAGATACATCCCTATTTATACTACCGTCAGAGCTTAGAGTGAATGTCTGCCCACCTATAGTAGCGCCTCCTTTTACCTGTGCGCTTACGGTCACTGACTGTCCTACTAGACGCACGTCACCTTCTACACTCCCAGAAATTTCTACCGTTTGACCAGCACATATTACGTCACCATGTATCACACCACTTATAGTTATGGTCTGCCCAGCGCAGAATACGTCGCCATTGACTTCACTGCTGATATCTATAGTCTTGCCTGCCGCAAAAAGAGAATGGTCGATAGTTTCACTGCGGTCTATCACTACCGTATCACCGCTACGGAAATTGTGTGCTGAAGCGAGTCGTGCCAAACCAAAAAAAACAAAACAAATAAAAAGCATTGTCCCGACAAACAGAGCAAACTTTCTCATTACAGTACCTCCAGCTTAGCTAGGCTCCATTATCTGCGCATAAAAGGTAATGTCTGTGGTGTAGACAACAAAGTTTCTTCACTTAAAGCATTGCTGGTATATGTATTTTAAAAATCTTTGGTTAGCCTGTACTCTATACCATCGTCAAATGTCATGACCGAAAAGGCTCTAACTAAACAAAAACTGTCTTGATACGTTTTTCGGGCTGGTTTAGTACCAAGTAGACTCACGCTTTTGGCTCATACGCTGGTATGTTCTAGATGCTACCTCCTGTAGCCAACTCTGTTGGTGTCGAATAAACTACACAAGAAATTCTTTTAGGAAAAGTGTGTTAAGAGCTCAAGCCCGCCAGGTCCTTACCAAAGAAAAACACCCCGTATCATCGGAGTGTTTTTCTTTGGAGGGCCCAGTGAGACTCGAACTCACGACACGAGGCTTAAAAGGCCTCTGCTCTACCGGCTGAGCTATGGGCCCCTAACGGGGAATGAGACAAACCTGCGGTTTTTCTCATCGCGCGGTCAAAATGGAATACATTTTGTCCGGCTGCTCTTTTCCCTTTAGCGCACAAAGCGTTCCGAGGGGAAATTAACTCCTTACATTATCTATATTTTGGTATAAAAGTCAATGCATAGCCACGACGTGCTGTATGTAATCCCAATGCTTATTGTTTATATATTTAGTCTTATTTATGTTGTTTATATGTTATATATTTACATTTTTATATTAATGAGTAAAATATTAAGTATAAATATGGGAGGATATATGGAAGATACCAAAAAACTCAAGAACTTTCTTGAGCTTAGTTACGACGAAATAGAAGATCTCAACCTTTCTGCCCGGGCTATCACCGACCCAGAAGAGGCCCGCAATGTCCATGTAGCCTACCTTGAAGACGCCAAGCAACTCAAAGCTGTCACCCTCTGTTTTAGCGACATAGAGGGCAGGCTGCATATGCTCGACTACGACCGAAAGTTCTTCCTTGCCTCGCTCGACAACCTCACCTTCGACGGCTCATCCATCCGCGGCCTGAGCGAACAGAGCGAATCCGACTTGCGGCTCAAGGTAGATTGGACCAGTCTCACCTTTGTACCAGCCGACATATTCGGTGCCGGTAAAGTGATTGTGTTTGCCAATATCTGCGACCGCGAGCTGAAGCCCTATGCCACCGATTTCCGCGCCCAACTGCAAGCTTACACCGAGGAGCTCAAAGCCAAACAAGACATGGAAGCTTACATGGCTCCAGAGATCGAGGGCTTTCTGCTGCAGGGCGTCGATGCCGAACAGCATTACGATGGACGCAAGGGCTTTGAGCTGGTGTCGACTGGCGGCTATTTCCATTCCCTGCCGCTCGATGAACTCCGCCGTTTCATAGATGCCACTGCCGAGGTGCAACGAGCAATGGGATTTGGCAACGAAAAAGACCACCCCGAAGTCGCCCCATCGCAGTTCGAAATAAATTACCGCTACACCACTGTCGTACGCGCCTGTGACCAAGCCCAGTTATACAAACTCGTTTGTCGACAAATAGCAATGAATATGGGCATGACTGCCACCTTTTTGCCAAAGCCTCTGCAGGGCGTGAATGGCAATGGCATGCACACCAACATTTCGCTAGCTAAAAATGGCAAAAATATATTCTACGATGCAAAGGGTGATAGCGGTCTTTCAAAAATTGGTTGGGATTTTATAGGCAATATATTGAGCCACGCTCCAGAACTGTGCCTCATACTCAACTCCAGCGTCAATGCTTACCGCCGCCTAGACCCCGCCTACGAAGCGCCCAACCAAATCAAAGCCTCGGCGAACGACCGCAGCTCGATGGTGCGCATACCGTTTGCCAACGAAAAAACCGCTCGCATAGAAGTCCGCTCCGTCGCCCCAGATGCAAACCCATACCTGGTAGCTCTGGCGCTTGTAAAAACGGGGCTAAACGGCACCCCGCCGCAAAATGATGACAGCAAACGACCGCGCGTCCGCTTTCTGCCCTCAACCATACACGACGCTATACGCATATTCAAAACCAGCGACTACATAACGAGCCTGCTGGGTGAGACCTGCAAGCAAAAGTACGTTGCCCCGAAACAAGCCGTGGCAAACCGTAGCGGCATAGACCTCGGCACACGCATAAAATCTGAAGAAATCATTCACCACCACGAAATCACCAACCAGTACCTGTGGAACAGCTTTTGATAAGTAGAAACGTGAATACCGTTAGAGTAAATCTAGTTTAAGAACCATCAGGCTGAGCCCAATAGGTGGCTAGCGCAGATAGTGCATGCTTCTGTACAATTTCACCGTTCACAATCATATGCTTAACCTCATCCAACGTAAACCAGTGCCGTTCCATGCCCTGCTCTTCGGGATCACCTGGTGACTTTTGAATATCACGCAGATCTTCAGCGACAAATATAAAGTTCTTGCGCGTCGAGCGACGGTGGTCGCCATAGTTCATGCCGATCAGTCGCAAGCTAGCGGCCTCTAGGCCACACTCCTCGCGCAACTCACGACTCGCAGTTTGCTCAATTGTCTCACCCCTATCGACCAGGCCTTCCGGTAGTTGCCACAACCACTTATCGAGCGGATAAGAATAATCCTTTATAAATGCAACCATATCGCCCTTAATCGCCAGTAATGTTACCCAATCCTGCAATTTTTCAAAACGCAAGTATGCTGTCTTATACCCATCAGGTAAAACAACCTCATCTTCTACGATCTGAATGCGCGCGTGTGTAAGCAGTACTTTTGTGGCGACTCGCTTCCAGTATCCTCCAGCCATAATCCCCTTTCTGTATCAATAATATCACTATATATTCATATGGTATTATAACTCGCAAGAATAGGAGTGAATAGAGATGGCGTACTTTCCGGATAAGTTTGTTGAAAAGCCAGAGCCTTTAGAAAGAGCTATCGGCGACAAGGGAGACCTCGCATTAGCCCGCTTAGAAAATAGAGGTTTTACTGTAGCTACAGGCTTAACTCGCTACTTTGCTGGTGCTATCGGTATTATGGCGCAACAACAACACATTATTGAGTTCTGCCCAAAAGATGCCACAGCGGAAAGATTTATGACCGAAGCTACAACGGAGCGTTTTCTTGCTAGCAAAGGTGGCCTCGCCATGTTTTTGCTCTTAAGCCAAGTTATAGAAAATGCAGACGCTCTTAGCGGAAGACTCGAAGGTTACGCTTGGGCTGAATATTCACCATGCGATGAACTGCCGAATAACCCTATTGCATCTATCTATAGAATCGGAGCGAACGCAAAAGGGAAAGGAATTGCAAAAGATTTTGTACAAACGGTAGTTTCAGCTACTCATACACTATTTGCTCCCAATGAGGGGATAGGCCTGCAAGTGTGGCGCAGTAACTTCGCTGTTCGTATTTATGAGGAAATAGGCTTCACACACCAGCCTAGCAACAATACCCAGCCACAGTATCGTCCGACTCTCGACCCGAACGCTGAAAATGGGCTTATGCAGGATACTCGACTGTTTATGGCCTACGACCCTTCCCTGCATGATTAAAGACAGGCGCGATTCACGATATATAAGACACTATCTGGCCTCAGTAAAAAGCTGCAGGTCTGCTGGCTGATTAATGTTGAAATAGTCTAGCTCGACCGCATGTACACCCAGCCGGCGGCTGTTTAGCATTACTTTCATAAATGCTTCAATATCTGGCGAGCTATCTAATGTACTTAATGCAGACTGTTCGCATATAAACGTCCCGATTCCATACGAAACTGGTTTTGGAGCAATATTTGTCAATCTTTGTCCAGCTCGCCTCAGGCTAGTAGCCCGTTTAAGAGCATCTGTTGTTAATACAAAATCCTCAACGCGTGGTATTTTTGTTGTTGCAAGTATGGTAAGCTCTGCGCCGCTTTCGTTATGGTCGGCTAACATGGGCATAACTGCAAAACCTGGGGTCACATCATCTCCATTAGCGAAAATAAAGCGTCCCGCTACTTCATGTTCAGTCACGGCTCGCGATAATGCCCTCATAGAGCCTGTAGGCTTTACGTCGCGAGAATATTTTACCTTTCTGCCAAAACGCCTATTCGCGAAAGCTTCTATCTGATCACTATGATGTCCGACCGCAAGAATAATTTCTGTTGCTGACAGGAACGGCTCAAGTGCATACTCAAGTATTGTCTTCCCATTAACTTGAAGTAGATGCTTCGGCTTACTATCATGAGTTGCGCCAGCCATTCTTGTGCCCATGCCACCACATAAAATAACTACCGGAATATCGTCGGGTATGTGCATGGCTTCAACAGTACTTAAACGCATGGTATAGAAATAATGTAGGACTTACGCAAAACGGCACATTCCGGGCGAAAAACTCCGCTCCTCGCTCCGCCGTACTTTAGTACGTCTACGCTGAGGTGCTCGCTTTTCATCCCAGACTGCACCATTTTGCGTAAGTCCTGTAATGTTACGATACCATTTGATTTTTGCAATTGTTTTTGTCTTTTCTGGTTTAGATAGTGTGGGGTTATGAGTAAAGCGTTTGACTCTGGTATCGCCATCGGCGTACCATGGGAGTGATTGGAGGTCACAGTGACTATACATAATTTTGGGCCAGGACCGGCCGTCTTGCCGGATGTAGCTCTCAAAAAAACAGCCGAAGCAATACTGGAGTTAGATAACACGGGCTTATCGCTGCTCGAAATATCGCACCGTAGCCAAGAGTTTGAGGCTATTGCTGCCGAAGCAGAGTCACTGCTGCACGAGCTGCTCGATGTACCGGCTGGGTATCGAACGTTATTCTTGGGCGGTGGCGCCAGCACACAGTTCGTAGTAGTGCCGTACAACCTGCTCAACACCAAAGCCGCCTACCTAGAGACCGGTGCCTGGGCACAAAAAGCCATCGCCGAGGCAAAACACTTCGGAGAAATAGAGGTTGTTGCCAGCTCCAAAGACAAAAACTTCACGTACATACCCAAAAAATACACCGTGCCCAAAGATGCGGATTATTTCCACATTACGACCAACAACACGATTTTTGGCTCCGAGCTCCATACCGACCTCGACTGCCCCATCCCCCTCGTCGCCGATACGTCATCAGACATATTGAGCCGCCCGATGGATGTCAGCAAATACGCACTCATATACGGTGGCGCCCAGAAAAATATGGGGCCAGCCGGTGTATCTTTCGTAATAGTACGCGAAGACGTGCTCGGTAAAGTCGACCGCCGTATCCCCACCATGCTTGATTACCGTACGCACGTTGAACACAGCTCACTGTACAATACCCCGCCCGTCGCCAGCATATTTACTGTGCGAGAGGTTCTGCGCTGGGTCAAAGCAGAGGGCGGTGTCGTTGAAATGCAAAAGCGCAATCGCGCCAAAGCAAAGCTACTGTACGACGAGGTTGACCGTAACCCACTCTTCGCTGGTACTGTGGCAAAAGAAGATCGCTCCCTCATGAACGCCTGCTTTGTTATGAGTAAAGGCAATGAAGATAAAGAAGCCGCGTTCTTAGAGTTTGTATCGGCACGGAGCATTGTAGGGCTCAAGGGACATCGCTCGGTAGGTGGATTCCGCGCCAGTATGTACAATGCGTTGCCACTTGAAAGCGTACAGGAGCTCGTTGACTGCATGAGATTATTTGAGGAGGACAACAAATGAAAGTACTGCTCGCAACCCAAAAACCTTTTTCTAAAGAAGCAGTTAAAGGTATCCGCGAAACGCTTGAAAAAGCCGGTCACAAGCTGACAGTACTAGAAGGCTACAAAGATCATGCCGAGTTTGTCAAAGCAGTCAAGACCGCGGAAGCACTCATAATCCGTAGTGACCAAGTTTCCGCCGAAGTGGTCAAAGCAGCTCCTGCTCTAAAGATCGTGGTACGTGCCGGTGCTGGCTACGACAATGTCGACCTCGATGCTTGCACCAAGCACGGCGTGGTCGTCATGAACACCCCCGGCCAGAACAGCAATGCAGTTGCCGAACTCGCGATAGGACTCATGATATATGCTGCCCGCAACCTATATCAGCCCGGGACGGGTTCTGAACTTCGGGGCCGTGCACTTGGTTTGCAAGCTTTCGGCAATGTCGGTAAGCTCGTCGCTTCGCATGCCCGAGGCATGGGCATGAAAGTGTACGCCTACGACCCCTATGTAGGCAATGAGATCATGCGCGAATTCGACGTCGAACCTGTTGCATCGTTAGAAGATTTGTATACACAAAGTGACTACGTATCACTGCACATCCCTGCCCTGCCCGATACTATTGCTTCGGTGGGTTACGAACTTTTGGCGCGTATGCCTAAGGGCGGCACGCTTTTGAACACAGCACGGAAAGAAGTCATAGACGAACCTGGGCTACACAAGATTCTTGCTGAGCGCCCTGACCTTACGTACATTGCAGATGTTATGCCCGATACATACGAACAGCTCGTTGTCACCTTCCCTGGCCGCGTCTACGCTACCCCCAAGAAAATGGGTGCTGAAACGGCTGAAGCCAACGAAAATGCCGGCCGCGCCGCCGCCGAACAGATCATCGACTTTTTCGCTACCGGCAACAGCACATTCCAAGTAAACAAGTAGCCGGCTCCTTACTGGTTTCTGTTTGCTAGTTTCTAGTGCTTATGCTTCTTGCCCTTTGTATCCTCGACCGGTTTCGTGCGGGTCATAAACAAAAACAGAACCGTTACGAGCGCACCTGCGATGATGATTGCCGACTGTGAATTATCGAGCTGGCGCCAGGCTTCAGCTGCACGCACAGAGTCTTGAATCGACCGCGAGAGTAATGGCAATGCGAGTAGCGCCAACAGGCCCCCACCGGCTGCTGCAGCAATCACCCCAAGAATAAGCTTTACACCCTTCAGTTTTTTGCGTGCCAAAATAATCGTAAGTGCTACCGGTATAACCAGCAAACCCAACTGTGACCATTGCATTGTAGCCAATGCACCAGATTTGCTTGCGCCCGAGATAACCGTTCCAACATCGTCAGCTACAAACGTGGACAATACACTTCCTAAGCAAACGCTCAGAAACACCAGTACACCATTACTGCGCAATACTAGTGTTGCCATCGGTGGGATTAGTGCCAGGCATCCGAGTAGTACGAGTGAGTTCATAGCCACATCATAGCATAAGCATCTACGTCTGTCCGCTTGCGTATACGATGCTCTTATTAGGTTTACTCTAGCATTAGCGTGGTACCAGTGCGTATCGATTGCCTCGCAGCCTCACCTGCACGTAGCTCAACTACATATTTGGCTGGCATAGGAGGACAATACCTCTTAGGGTATGAACCGGGAGCTACATCGCTCTGCAAGTGCACGACCTTTTTTGCTTCGTTGAGCCAAATCATATCTATGGCAAAGTGCATATCTTTCATCCAAAAACAGACAGTATCTGGCGTATCAAACACAAATATCATACCCTCGTGTTGGGGCATCCATGCTCTTCCTCCAAGACCTTTTTCTTGTGCTGCAGGTGTATCTGCAACTGCCAGCGTATATACGGAGTTACTGGCACGCAAATACATTCCAGACTTGGAGCCCTGCACAAAAAGCATTCCGATCACCACTATTACTAGTGTAATAACTAGGAGCACTATTGAGCTGGTCGTACTAGTTTTACGTAGTAGTGAACCCGAATGACGCAAGGACATATGCAAATAGTATATGCCCCCCATTATCCTTACGCCTAACTTCTGGGTGGAATTGAAGCCCCCATATCGGTAAGGCACTATGCTGGAATACTTCAATACCGTCTTTCGAATACCCATGGCGAATAAGCGGCTCATGGACTTCACTTATCGCCCAACGGTGAAATTCATAAGCCATAAGACTCTGTCTGCCGCCTATAAGCACGCCTGGCGCAAAATGTATCCTTACGTTTCCAACCCGCCTCACTCCAATGTCACGCAGGGTTGAACCAAAATAAACTGCTATGGCTTCGGCGCCCAAGCATATCCCTATAGTCGGCCTGCCTGCTTTAACTAATTTATCTACCATTTTGCGAAAAGTAAGCGGGTTTTTTTCTATTGAACGCCCAGTTCCACCAGATATTATCACTAGCTCTGCCCATTCTACGTCTTCGGCTGTCATCGCCCTAGGGTCTCGCAAGCGGAATTTGACCTCTCCAAGTTTTTGTCTCGTTAACTTCTTGAGGCGGACCAAATGGGCGGACTTATTGTCTATAAGAAGCACATGCATAGCAGCTATTTACGCTCCGACGCGATCCTTGCGGTTGCGCTGCTTGGCATTATTCTCAACGTATTCGACTATTCGCATGGCCACGTCTTTGCCTGTAACCCGCTCTATACCCTCCAGCCCTGGGTTGGCATTGACCTCAATCACGAGTGGCCCGCGACTACTCCGCAGCATATCGACTCCACAGACTTGCAGACCCATTGCCTTGGCTGCTCGGATGGCAATCTTGCGTTCCTCGTCAGTTAATTGTATGGCTACACCTTCTCCGCCCTGGTGTATATTCGAGCGAAAATCATCAGTTACACTGCGGCGCTCCATGCTGGCAACTACTTTGCTGCCGACTACAAATGCCCGTATATCACTACCCCCAGATTCTTCTATATACTCCTGCAGCAGTATGCTGGTATCGAGCACGTAAAATGCCTGGATCACCGACTTGGCCGCCTTACGTGTTTCCGCCAATACGACACCTTTACCTTGTGTACCTTTTGCCAGTTTAATTATGACCGGTACGCCTATCTGCTCGATAAGGTCATCAATTTTGTCGGTTTCACGGCTAAAGATCGTGCGCGGGATATCGATACCCTGCTTGGCAAGTAGCTGTATAGAACGGAACTTGTCGCGCGAGCGGGCTATAGCGATTGACTTCGTCGTAGTGTACACGCCGAGCATTTCAAACTGTCGCAAAATTGCGTTGGAGTAATTGGTCAGGCTTGGCATGATGCGTGGGATGATGACATCGAATTCACGACTCAGGTCCTCGCCCTCATACAGCACCTTTGGCGTCTCGGAATTGACTTCTATGTAGCACAGCGCCGCGTTTATGACTCGTACGTTGTGCCCCCGTGCTTTGGCGGCACGGTACAAGCTGCGCGTCGACGCAGTCGTACCTTGGATGAACTTGCCCTTACCGTGCGTTAGTATGCATATGTTCATAGTTTTTCTCCTTTGTGGCGGCTCATGATGACAAGCGTGTCTGCCAGTGCTTTGAGCTTAGTATCAACATTGCTCCCCGTCGCAATTTGGGGGATGGGATTCGCTTCTAAAAAGTACGGCATATCCGTTCGGCTATCTATCATAACATCCAATCCTGTTAATTCTCTATGAAGCGCTCGGCTCATGGTCGTTGCGATGGCGTTGGCTTCGTCACTCATATCATCTGGAGAAACAAGTTCTGTCGTCGCGCCGGCAGATGTGTTGTTTAGGTGACTATTGCCGCTGCCTATCCGGTGGATGACAAGCTGCGTTTTCCCCCCGACGATAAAAAATCGGTAATCCGAGCCATCTGATTCGATAAGCTCCTGGGCGATAAACGGTGTTTTTTCGGAGTGCTCTTCGGTGTGCTCCAAAATAGCGTTGATGGAGTCAAGCTTGTAATTTCCATTGCCGCGGCTAGCTTGAGCATCTTTGAAAATGAATGGCGTTTTGAAGCCGACCTTTTTCATATACTCGATTGTGTGGCTGAGTGAAAGCGAAAATACAGTACGTGGTATGCATACGCTCTCATACGCAGCGATAATCATCTGCGACAGCTTAGAGGTTGAGCGTGAATGGCCTGCTTCGGTGTTCATGTATGGCACGAATTTGCGCTCAAGGTAACGAGCGATGGCGAGAGCCATATCTTTGCGAATCGATACATGGCTAAACCAGTTGGTCATAAGTACGGCGTCCATTTCAGCCAGATCTTTGCCGGAAACAGCATCAAATATATGAACTGCTTCGTTTGATATATCGAACACCAAATCTTTCAGCATTATAGGCAAAACTTGCGCACCACGTTCCAAAAGAAACGGTTCGAGCGAAGAGGCCAATAACGCTGCGGTCTCTTTACCGTCCGGATGGAAGCTCCGCCCGATAACTGCGATGGTGTACTGGTCTGCATTTGATGTCGACTTCATATATCTATTGTCCTGCTTTCCCTACATCCTCGCAATGCCTTTTGCGTTTACAAAGCTAGCATGCCGCTCGTTGACCATATCGAATTTACCACGTTCAGTTTGTTCATAATGCTCCGGATAGTTTTCAAGGTGGTTCCAGTAATCTACGGATCCGTCAAGATACAAGCTGTAACCGCCATAGACTGCTCCTGGGCTGCCATCGCTGCCCTTGTACACGGCTTCAATCATGGTACGAGTGCGTCGCAACGCTTCATCGTGAGCAGTCTCGGGTTTGACGAGCATACGCTCCAAATACGTTACGGCATACATAGCATCGTGGACTTGGCGCAGATCCATTGGCTTACCACTATGACCCTGCGCCAAAGATGTCATGAGCTGACGACGGATAATCATACTCCAGCGCGGCGTCGCAGCGAACGATGCGAAATCAGGGTATGACAACTGCTCACCGATAACTCCGGCCGCTTCATTACCCCGCTCATAGCGATCAAAACCGACCGCAGCCAAAGCTGCACTACTCCTGAGACCGTTCTGATACTCCAAAATGTGCCGAAGCTCATGCCCAAGCGGCAAGCCGATTAATCTCTCTACGCCCATCTTGTAACCTGCCGGCCGGCTCAACTGCTCTTTTCTATTATTTGCGCTCCATGTCAAACCAACTGCATCAACTATTTCATAACCTTCGGCACCGACGTTCCCAAGTGCCTGTCGTAATATAGGGTCACCATCTTCTTGCGTAACCTTCCCTTCCGGTGAATTCACGCCAGTCAGTACCAGTGCTACATAGCCAGTTCGCTCACGAAAATGAAGTGCACGGACATTCTGAAAGGTTTCGTCAGACGGTTGCAAGAACTTTTCGTCGCCACGTGGCATACCACCGAACAACCCTTTGACTGCTTGCGCAGCTTCCTTGACAGCAGCATCTTCACTTGCCTCAGCCGATTCAGCCAAGCTCATGTAATGGTCGACGACATGTGAAAACACCTGCGGGTCGGCCTCGCCATAGACAAATCGATTGTAGCGACTAAACAAGTTCATATTGCCCGCCTGGCTAGCCTGTACCATACGCAATTGGCCTAAAAGCTCGTTTACACGCCACTTATACATTTGTACGGTTTCAGGATCGTTCAGAGTATCGGCTTTTAGCTGTTTTCGAAATTCATACAGTGCCGAACCAGTTTCCTCGAGGCTAGCTGTATCTATAGCTATAGCATCGACGCGAACACGAAAATTGGGGGTATAACTTGGGTCATCGTCAAACTTTTGCCATTCCACCGCACACACCTCTGGGGAAGGCGCAAGCATGGCAGAAATAGTGTTTTCTGGCATAGCTTCGGCTAGGGCTGGAAACAATTCAGCATCAAGCCGATCCTGGGGTTCAACCTTCGGTTCGATGAGTAATGACGAGCGTTCTGAAATCGCGGCAGACATAATGAATATATTAGCATAAATTTGCTAATTTTTCAACTAATTATTAGTGTTGAGCGCTTTGGACTTTTTTGTAGATAAGATAGATAATCGCGGCCATTACAATCAGGATAATCAGCTCCATAGTGATCAAACCGCGGTTGTCTTGCTTAAGCTTACGCATTACCCCCATTATGCCCCGCATACAGCAAAAAGTGAATACCACATCTTCATCAGTTTGCGTCAGGGTCCGTCCCTGACGCAAACAAATAGCGAACAGCGTGAAATACGTTTGAGTCTTTTTTAGAAAGGATATTTGCGTCAAGGACGGACCCTGACGCATGAATATTACTGGGGTTCTTAGAAGAAGCTGCGCTTTTTGGGTTCTGCGCGGAATGTTTCCAGGAGTTGCTGCTGCTCGCGGGTAAGCTTGGTAGGTGTATCGACGATAATGGTGACAATGTGCGCTCCGCGTGCATCTGAACGCAGATGCGGTACGCCATGACCGGATAGCTTGAAGTCTGAGCCGCTTTGCGTACCGGCTGGCACCTTCATGCGAACTTGGCCATCTACCGTATCGACATCAATTTCTGTGCCGAGCGCAGCATCCACCATACTCACATGCTCATCACTCAGTATAAGATCGCCCTCACGCGTGAATCGCTTATGCGCCTTGACGCGAATATGCACATAGAGATCACCCTTTGGCCCGTTAGCAATAGCTTCGCCGCGCTCGCGTAAGCGAATTGTTGCGCCATCGTCAATGCCAGCAGGAACCTTTAGCTGGACTGTCTGGGTACGACGTTCGGTACCTTTACCGCGGCAAACTGAGCAAACCTTTTCAGGTTTCTTGCCTTTTCCGTGACAATCCGGGCAGATTACTGCCTGCTGTATGTTCCCGAAAATAGTTTGCACTGCAGTGACTACCTGGCCATTTCCACCACAGCGCTCACATTTTATAAGTTCATGCCCTGGCTCCGCAGTAGATCCCTTGCAATGACTGCATGTATCGTCGAGGTTGAGCCGTAGCTCAGCTTCGGTGCCAAATACGGCATCCTCAAACGAAACCTCTACGCGTGTTTCGACGTCATTGCCACGTGCTTGACGCTGCTGACCTCCACGAGCGCCACCACCGAAGAAGCTGCCAAAGATATCGCCTAGCCCTAGGTCACCAAAATCGAAGTTGACGTTTTGGCCAGACCATTCACCGCCAAAACCACCAAATGGGTTGCCCCCCGGACCACCGCTTGCCCCACCCACGCCAGCGTGGCCAAACTGGTCATAGCGCTGCCGTTTGCTCTGGTCTTTTAGCACCTCGTAGGCTTCATTTACTTCTTTGAATTTCGTCTCATCGCCACCCTCTTTGTCTGGATGCAGTTCTATAGCCTTCCGACGGAAAGCCTTTTTTATCTCATCTGCGCTAGCATCTTTGCCAACACCTAAAACTTCGTAATAATCGCGTTT
>JAEUQV010000043.1 GCA_016789655.1 Candidatus Saccharimonadota bacterium | reverse complement strand
GAAGTGGACAATGATGGTCAAGATTTCGCTGAGACTCATGCGGCAAGGTTTGTTACGGCGTGCGAGACCCGAGGTCATCCGTTGTTTTCGCCAAGCAGGTTCAAACTCCTTACAGAATTCATCGATGAGGTAAAATAAAGTTACCAGTTCCATATTGGTGTCTCCTTTGTTTTTGGTTTTTGTTGATCCAAAAACAGAATAACAGGGCTCACGCCCTGCTATCTAGACAAAAACGAGGAGACTCTTATGTCGAACTGAGGTTACCTAATTGCCTGAACGATATTTGCATATGAGTGCAACAAGTTGTATCTGAAGGGGTAATTATTTATGGGAAATGAAAGTCAGAAGGATCATCGATACTTTAGGCTCTCACATAAGTTATTTTACGTATGTAACACTTGACGCCAAGCTCACTCGCGTCGAAATGCGGTTGCGGCAATTTAGCAGGATTAACCCATTAGATCTCGGTACATTTATGTGGCTCCATAATTCTAGGTTCACCCGTAAAAGAAGCTACCTTCAGTATTACCGAAATGAAATGTAATCCTTCGAGTTCATACGTTTTTAGATTGTTTGTGATAGCAATGACTTGAGGGTCGTTAGCTTCGATGTCAAGCTCTTCGCGCAACTCTCGCACAATGCCTTCCTCGAATGTCTCGCCTAGTTCTAGCTTACCGCCAGGAATAGACCAAAAAGGAGCATGAGATCCCTCACGCTTCATCACTAGTATTTGACCTTTGCCGTTTTCAATGACGACTCCAAGACCAACACGGGGCTTATCATTACTCATATTAATAGTATACATTTATTCATAATGTCTTATATCAAAGTCATACATAAAATTAGTCATTCGGCAAAGAGTAAATTGATAATCTAAAGATTGAAATATAACTTGTCCGGCCGTACAATTTAAAAATGGCAAAGAATGAAATGACGAGTGCGCTAGTGGATGAAGTATTAAGGCTGGCACTGATGGGTGCGATGGTGGGAGCGGTGGTTCTGGCGCCCAATGCGCTCATAGGTCTGAACAAACCGATGAAAAAAGCGTTTGATGCGCTAGATAAACGAGCGCAGGAACGTGAACTGGCCAGGGTAGTGCAATATATGAAGCACAAAAAACTGTTGGCGAAAAATTACCAAAATGGTCTCGAGATAACGACGCTAGGCAGGCTTCGCCTCAAGCGCATGAACTACGAAAAACTTACCATACCAACGCCGGAAGTTTGGGATGGGCAGTGGCGTTTGGTCATGTTCGACATTCCTGAGAACAAGCGGCATACCCGGCGTATATTTACGACCAAATTAAGACTGCTTGGCTATAAATATCTCCAGCAAAGCGTGTGGGTACATCCATTTGAGTCAAAGCAGGAAATCATAGCCGTTTGTGAAAAACTAGAAATCAGCCAATATGTTACCTACATTGTCACAGCACATATAGACCATGAATCTGTGCTTATCGATCGTTTCAAGGCATTGCTTACCCCTGCATAAATAACTTGTCCGGCCGGACAAGTTAAAAATGGGTGGCGTAAAATTGGCAACGAGAGTTGCTTGAGAGAAAGGTGGGGGTATACTGGGACGTACGAATGCATGAGGTGTATGCATGTAAAACGCAAGCTGCCCATGGTTAATAACGGGTATGAAGGCAGGAAGGCATGACATTTGTAGTTTAGGCTATCATCGCATGCAAATGTAAGGGGTTTGAGGGAGTACTGTATAATGACCGACAACGAAGTAAACGCATAGCGTAAGGAGAACAGTGAGATATGAGACAGGCACAAGCATTACGACTAATGATGGACGGCGAGTCCATTTTTTTGACGGGTGCACCCGGGGCGGGGAAGACCTATGTGTTGAATGAATTTATACGGCTGGCTAAAAAAGCTGGCAAGCATGTTGCCGTGACTGCAAGCACCGGGATAGCAGCGACGCATATTGGCGGCACGACTATACATTCTTGGTCAGGCCTTGGCATACTAGATTACGTAACAGAGCATGATCTAGTGCGGCTGAATGCCCGGCCGGTCTTGTACAAGCGCTATAATACGACAGATGTGCTCATCATTGATGAAGTTTCGATGCTGCACGGGCGGCGGCTTGATATGGTCAACATGGTTGCTAAGCGTCTACGGCAATCAGACAAACCATTTGGGGGCATGCAGGTTATACTGGTGGGCGACTTGTTTCAACTGCCGCCAGTCGAGCGTGAGCGGCGCGACCCGGATTTTGCGCACCTATCTGACGCTTGGGCAGAGCTAGACCCGGTTATTTGCTATTTAACCGAGCAGCACCGCGTTGCGGCCGGGGACGTACTACTGGATATTTTGGGAGCTATGCGCCGGGGTGATACGCATGAGTTACACGAAACTGCGCTACGCGAGCGGCTCGGCAAACAACCGAGCGACGATATGGTAGTTACGCGGTTGTACGCGCACAATATCGATGTAGATGGCGTGAACCAGCGGCATCTTGATGCGCTGCAGGCAGAGTCACGGACGTTCCAGATGACAACCTCCGGGGCGGCAGCAAAGCGTGAACAGCTTATGAAGAGCGTACTGGCGCCCGAAAAGCTGGTACTGAAACGTGGTGCCGAAGTGATGTTTGTGGCCAATAATGTGGCAAAAAAGTTCGTAAACGGTACTCGCGGTACTGTTATTGATTTCGATGACACTACGCCCATAGTTGTCACGGCAGGGGGCAGGGAAGTCCGCGTCGAACCGCACAGCTGGACTCTAGAGGAAGATGGTCGCAAGAAGGCAGAAGTCACACAGCTGCCGCTGCGGCTAGCGTGGGCGATTACGATACATAAGAGTCAAGGTATGAGTCTAGATGCGGCCGAGATTGACCTGAGCCGCAGCTTTACGCCGGGCATGGGTTATGTGGCGCTTTCCCGCGTGAGGAGCATGGAGGGGTTGTACTTATGCGGTATAAACCAGATGGCGCTGGCGCTGCACCCGCTGATTTTTGCCTACGATGCTGAGCTACGCGAATTGAGCGAGCAAATGGCGCTAAAAACAGCGGATTTTACAGAGGCGGCCGTGAAAGATGAGGTTGAAGTGGCGTTTGACGAGGCGCTGTTTGGCAGGCTAAAGCAGTGGCGAACTGCCCAGGCGGCCAAAGAAGGTATGCCTGCGTACATAGTTGCGCACGATACATTACTGAAGGAACTGGCCGCTCGCCGCCCGCAAACCCAGCAGGCATTGCTGGGAGTGAAAGGGATGGGCAAGGCCAAGCTCGAAAAATACGGGGCGGATTTGCTGGCTTTATTTAGCGAATAGAACCCGAACCTGCGGTGCGCCGCAACGAGAAGAACCTCCTTTGTTTCGATCCGCCTTCTAGGCGGCTCGCCCTACTTTTGCCTTGAAGCAAAAGTAGGCAAAAGTTCAAGGCCAGAGCTCCAGCTCTTGGTCAGCTGTTGTTCGTTTTGACAACCGACAAAACAACTCACTCCAAGCTAGACTACCACTGGCAATCTAGCTTTCCGCTCAAACAAGTTTTGCCGCCTGCCGGTAGTTGTCAAAGCCGACAACACCTGAGCCAGGAGCTTCCGCATGGCCACACTTATAGCCCCGGCAAAACAAAACCTGCCTTTTTGACCGCGCCTGGGCGGCCAAGATACTTGTTTCCTCCATCACCATATCTACGGATATGCCTCAGTCGGAAAACAAGCATCTTGGCTCACCCAGCCATCATTCAAAATTGACAGGTTTTGTTTTGCCGGGGCTATAGCTACATCCCGCCAGAGGCGGGACATTTGATGTATGCGGCCTGCGGCCGCACTCTTAGCTCATATCTCTTATCTCTTAACTCTTGTCTCATGACTCATGACTCCAATGCATGTATACTAAACACATGAGCGAACAGCAGAGGCAGGGGCAGGGGAGACAGTGGTGGCGCAAGAAGAAACCGAATAAAGCTGCAGAGGTGCCCAAACCTAAGGGCAACTACGCGTTTATTGACAGCCAAAACCTGAACCTTGGGGTGCAGAAGATTGGCTGGAAGATGGATTGGCATAAGTTTCGGGAGTGGTTGCGTGCCGAGCATAACGTAGAAAAAGCTTTTATGTTTATTGGATACCTGCCGGACAATGAAGCGCTGTACGAGCAAATGTATGCGCATGGTTTTTTGGTGGTGCTTAAGCCGACTCTGGAGATTAGGCAACGACCAGCAAGCACCGATCAACGTTCAACAAGCGATCAACAGTCAGCTCTCAGGGCTTCTGGGCAGAAAGAGCGTCCAGGCGAAAATGGGGCTAAAAAAACAGAGGAAGCCGAAAAATCCCAGGTGAAAGGCAATATAGATGCCGACCTGGTGCT
>JAEUQV010000022.1 GCA_016789655.1 Candidatus Saccharimonadota bacterium | reverse complement strand
ACCTTGTCCTCCTCACAAAATCGAAGTAAATTCGATTTTGCTCTCCTCCTGCCCTAAAGCTCCCCGGCGGCTGCCGGCTCGTTCGCTTCGCTCAATATAAAATAGTATACTGATCGTATGGGAAATTTTAGCTTCGATATTGTGAGTGAATACGATAAGGCCGAGATGAATAACGTCTACGACCAGGCGCAACGCGAATTGGCTAGCCGCTATGACTTCAAGGGAACGCCAGCGGAATTAGCTTGGCTCGACGATAAAAAGGGGCTGCGGCTCGTCGGCAACGGCGAATGGCAGATCGATGCCATCCTAGAAATCGTCCGCAAAAAACTCAGCGCCCGCGGCTTGAGCCAAAAGGTGCTCGACACTTCGCGGGAGTTAGTCGAAAGCAACCTCAAGACTACCAAAGAGGTACTCTTTAAGGCCGGGCTCGACCAAGACAAAGCCAAAACACTTACCAAACTCATTCGCGATTCGTATCCCAAGGTAAAAACCCAAATCCAGGGCGACGCCGTGCGCGTCATGAGCACCAGCAAAGACGACCTGCAAGCCGTCATGCAACTGCTACGCAGCCGCGAAGACCTCGACTTCCCCCTAAGCTTCACGAATTATCGCTAGCAGACATAGGTGGCCTCTTACTTCTTATTACGTCTGCGATTTCTTCTGGCGTCAATTCCCACGCTAACGGAGCCCGATCACCCTGAGTAGCGACCTGTCGAAGTACTTGTAGTAGCATTCCAGCCGCAGATAACACAGGCGGAAGCGTGTCATTACCTGGCATTGGTTTCGGTTCATTTTCCATACTACATACAATCATACCGTGTGTCGTATACTATAGCCATGAGCGAAAAAGATGCGGAAGCTGCCTTGGTGGCGGAAAATGTACTGGCAGCCGAAGACGTGCTGCAAAAAGCAGAGATCAGCGAAATTGAAAAAGACATAGAGCTACCGCTCGCCGAACAGGCTGCACGAATCCTAGCTGCAAATGACAGAGGTAGTTACACCATCCCAGCCGAAAACTTGTACCCGCACCAGTGGCTTTGGGATAGCTGTTTCATAGCTATCGGCCTCAGACACCTAGACGCAAAGCGCGCACAAACTGAACTGCGCAGCCTGGTGCGCGGCCAATGGAGTAATGGCATGTTGCCAAATATGGTCTTTAGCAATGCACCCGAATACCGGCGAGATCGCGAGTTTTGGCGCAGCCGTATAAGCCCGTACTCGCCCGACGTTGTTGCTACCAGCGGAATTACACAGCCCCCCATGCTGGCCGAAGCAGTCTGGCAAGTAGGGCAAAAACTAAATCTCCCAGAGCGCCGCAGCTGGTTCAAAGAGATGCTGCCGCACATCGAAGCCTACCACCAGTGGCTATACACAGATAGAGACCCACACGATGAAGGCCTGGTGCTCTTGCTTCACCCCTGGGAAACTGGACTCGACAACACACCCCCATGGACGCATGATCTGCAAGAACACGCTATGCCTTTATGGATCCGCATTGTCCGTTGGCTCCACTTAGACATAGTAATTGGCTTTTTTCGCCGCGACCGGCTGTACATCCCACCCAGCCAACGACTAAGCACTCTCGAGACCTTAAGCTATTTCGATGCCCAACGCCGCCTGCGCCGTAAAGCCTACGACACCATGCGTATCTTAGACCATGGGTTGTTTAGTATTGAAGACCTCGGCTACAACAGCATGTTTATACGGGCCAATGCTCGCCTAAGGGATATCGCCAAAACCCTACAGCACGAACTGCCCGCAGAACTACTCGGGCGCATGCAAAAAACCGAAGCCGCACTAGATCATCTGTATGACCCCTATCATAAAGATTACTGGTCGCGCGACTTTATAACCCACCGCTTATTAAAACAACCCTCCATTGCCAGCCTTCTAGTGCTGTATAGTGGCGCTGTAAGCAAAGAGCGCGCCGCGTTGCTAGTACGCAAGCTAGAGAACGAGCATGTATTTGGCGCGACCTTCCCGGTACCTAGCGTGCCGCTCGATAGCCCCGATTTTAACCCCGATTGCTACTGGCAAGGGCC
>JAEUQV010000109.1 GCA_016789655.1 Candidatus Saccharimonadota bacterium | reverse complement strand
GATCAAACCGGACAGAGCGATGCTGAGGCAGCCAAATGGATACCTATCGGCGATGGTTTCAAGTCTCTCTCGAGCAATGCTCAGGCTGAACTTGCAGAAACGCTAGCTGGAGGTCCTTGGTACGGCAGCCACGGCGACATCATTCGTCGCGCTTTGGCTGGCCCTATGCAAGAAGCTTTTCGCAATGTACTTACGACAATGCCCGAAAGTGACAGCAATCGTCCGCGTGTCGAATTGGTACTACAAAAGCTAAGTCGTGAGCAAAGCACAGAATAAACTTCTAGGGTTATGTTTCTAGAAAAAGCTAGCATCCAAAAGTTCCGGGGGCAGGAAGCCGCCGGGGTGTTGGTAGCCGGCTTTCCACTCGCTGCCATGGCCGTAGCCTAGGTCTTTCATGAGTTTGGTGGGGGCGTTGCGTAGACCAATCGGTACAGGCAGGTCAGGGTATGCTTGCGCGGTCTGTCTCGCTTTACCCCATGCGTCGTAGCTTTCACGTGACTTCGGTGATTTGGCTAGCACCACGGCACAATGGCTTAAATTTATCTCTGCTTCAGGTAGGCCAATCCGTTCCACGGCGAGGAATGTCGATACCGCCAAATTGAGCGCGGCAGGAGCTGCCAGCCCTATGTCTTCACTGGCAAATACCACCATACGGCGCGCGATGAACTTCGGATCTTCACCGGCCTGCAGCATACGCGCCATCCAGTACAATGTGGCCGTCGGGTCGGAACCGCGCATGCTTTTTATGAACGCACTTATGACGTTAAAATGTGTTTCACCTTTCTTATCGTAACCGGGTAGTTTGGTTTGAGCGGCCGTTTCCACTAGCCGCGGTGTAATAGTTTTGCCAAGGGCGAGGCGTTGTGCGAGCTCCAGGTTTCCAAGAGCGACGCGGGCATCACCACCGCTGAGGTCTGCCAAAAGTTCTATAGATTTTATGGGTAAAACTTTGGCTTTCAGCTTCATTTGCTTTGCCGACCTCTGTAAAATAGCCACTATTTCATCCCGGGATAGTGGTTCGAGTACCAGCACACGGGCACGGGAGAGTAGGGGATTTATGACTTCAAAGCTCGGGTTTTCGGTGGTAGCACCTATAAGGATGATGGTACCATCTTCGACATGCGGTAGGAACGCATCTTGCTGCGCTTTATTGAAGCGGTGGATTTCATCGACGAATAGGATGGTACGCATACCAAGGCGGCGGTTTTGCTCGGCCCGCTCTATGACTTTGGCGACATCAGCCTTGCCGCTCGTGACGGCGCTGAGCTCCACGAACTCGGTGCCCGTTTCTTTGGCAATGATCCTCGCCAGAGTCGTTTTGCCAGTACCGGGCGGACCCCACAGTATAAGGCTGGTTGGCTCTTTGGTCTCGATGATCTGCCGTATGATCTTCTGTGCCCCCACCAAATGCTGCTGGCCTACTACTTCCTCTAGCTTCTCTGGCCTCATTCTTTCTGCCAACGGTCGTGTGTCCATACATGCAGTATAGAGGGCGAAGGGCTGAGGGCAAAGGGCTGAGGTGGTCAGGGCGCTAGTTCAAGGCGGTTTTTTCGAAGGTTTTGCCACTGTATAAGGTGGCGGCGAGAGTGTAGGTAGTGCACTCTACGTCTATGTTGTTGCAGGCTTTGCCGTCATTTCCTAGGGGTTCGTAGGCGTAGCGGCCAGACACGGGGCCTGTCGCAAGATTAGCCGTGGTGGCGTCGGGGTCGATAAGGGATTGGGTGTCGAGACCTTTCATATTCATGGCACGCCAGCTGGCGGTATTCATATCGGTAAAGGTTGGGTAATAGCCATATTGGGCAAAGTAAGCTTCAATTTGGGCTTGCAAAGCACGAATGTCAGTTTCTCGTTCGGTGTCTGCGGCGGTCATAGTACGGTCGAGCTGTACACTTATTTGGTCGGCAGAGTAGGGATCGTCGTAATTGTAGTAATCATCATACGTGTTGCTCGATATATTGTAAGTAAAGCAGGTTTCTCCCTTGTTGTGTTTGTAGGTATTTACGTTGTCGGAGTCATCGTAGTATGAGGCATACGGGTTATCTCCAGTCGCTTCGGTGTGGAATGTAGCACATAGTTTGTACGAAGTAGCAGCAGGTTTATACGTGTACTTGGCTGCCCGTTTTTTGAGTTCGCCAGAGAATGAAAGTTTACTGAGGGTTTTTGGCAGCTGACCGCGAGACGATTCGTAGGTATCGATTTTTCTATGAATTTCGTCTAGATCTTCACTGGTTTGTTGGTCTTGTTGGGATAGTTTTTGCTCGCTTATAGTGCTTACTTGTAGGCTCGCAGCCACTATGCTTACGACTACCAGAACTAAAATAAGAAGTTTGCTTGATCTGGGTAACATTTAAGCATTCTCCCTGCTGCGGTATTCTTTACCCAATATGTACACGACAAAACCGAGCAATGCAGCAGTCAAGAGCGATGCGAGTGTAAGCTGCCACCATGGATCCGCTTCTTCTGAACCGCTCAGCAGCGTGAGCGCATTGCTCTCATCTACCAAGCGAGATATGAGCTGATAGGCTAGCACAGTGAAATTACCTATGATTGTTAAGAGCTGTACAGCTATAAACGTACCGAGGAACGCCTTGCGCCAGCGGTGTGTTTTTACGGCCGGAGTAATGGCTTCAGTTGCTTTAGTGCGGATGTATAACCAAATAAAAGCCGGAAGCGATACTGCCAGCGCCGCCAGTGAAGTTACTAGTTCAAAACTGCTCAGGTCATAGTAGCTGGCTAGGCCGCCACTGCCACTATCTTTTTCGGCATGTATGAGGCTGTCTATACCAATATTCAGGAGCGAGGTTAGGGCATACAGCAGGCTAGTTAGCACTAGAAGCATGACGAGGTACTCCGGCAGATAGGCGTAGCTTTTGAGTAGGCGTTGCTTCCAGTCAGATTTGGCGGGGACGTACGGTGTAAAGCTTTGATAAATATTAGCCGATGCGTCCACTGGTGGTGTGGCGAGCGAAGCTGTTGCTGTGGGCTGGCTCAGGGTTGTTACAGTTGCCGGAACGGGCTCCTTGTTACTAAGGGCCGCTTGGCCAACCGACAACCCAATACTATCTTTCTTTTGCGCATCTTTATTTTCGGCGCCAGGTGAAGTATCCATATTGTTTTTCCTACTTATGTTATAAACTAAGTATAGCACCGTTCCG
>JAEUQV010000080.1 GCA_016789655.1 Candidatus Saccharimonadota bacterium | reverse complement strand
TAGCACCAAAACCAGCAGCTACTAGCAAATCTAAAACAACTGCCAAACGTTCAGCCAAAAAGTCTAAGCAATAGCTGTTTATCGTACACCAAAAAGCTTTAGGCACCGTCAAAAAATAACTTCTCAACCGTATTTCTAATACGGCTCCGTTCGCTCCTCGCTAAAATGTGCAAACTGCACTCAAATGCAATTGCCCTACACCGTAAGCACATCACCTACCAAATAAACTTGCAAAAACAAAAAGCTTATGCTAAAATGTAGATTGGTCATGAAACACAAAAACACAGTAGCGTTGCCTGGAATGCCCGGCATCGATGGCCCGAATCCGCAAAATGCGCCAACCCTATTACCATTTCGCTCTCACGGTTCAGAGCAGGCGGGGCATGAAGCCCTTGAAAGGTTGAACCCAGCAGAAAAAGCTGGCGTAGACCAACGGATAGCCGATATCATGGCACATCACCCAGAACTTGGTATGCGCCAAGATCGAAGTTCTGGCTCATTGCTCCGCAGGCTTGGGTGGGTCGCCTCATATGCATTGCGCAAGAATGGGCAGGAAGGTGCTAGTTTGCCCACCAACGCAGGTACCAGTTCGCTAGATTTGATTGATGTGAAAAGCCTGGCACCCTCCGCTGCAATACAAGTATCCCGTCTGCTTAATGGCGTATCTGAAGCAGATGCAGCAAAGATTGGGTTGCGCAGATTGGGAACCATGAAAGCTAAGGCTCAATATCGAACTAATGCAGCTATTCACCGCTCGATGCCGGGTACGGCCGTAAAGAGAAAATTGCCTCGTGTATTTTCAGGTGAAGGTAAAGCACGAAAACACATAAAAGTACGCGAAAAGATGTATGGCGAAAAAGCAGCCATACCCGAGTTTACCCCAAAAGAGCAAAGCATCATCATCAACCTCGCCCTAGCCGAAACTGCCGAGCAGGTACCTGAATAGTAGTTCTACAGATGTAAAACTTCTAGTGGAGCAGGCTGTTTTCGTGTCTGAACTGGTCCTTTTCTGGGTTTTACTATATGCAATCCTCCAGCACGGGCCGTGAAAAACATCGCCATCAACGCACAACGGATCGAGCATGTTTTTGTGTGTCCATGGCTACGCATTAAGCGGACGTCCTTGTAGATGGTAAGCAAGTATATAATTGGCAGGGCTAGCCAAATGAATGCCTGTAGGTAGCCACCCTCCATTATTGAGAAAACTGTCAGTATGGGAGGCAAAACAAATATTGCGGGTACGGCGAATATATTTATCCCAAGCACCAATCGAAAACCGAGCGTTACTTTGTCTCCTGTACCGCAGCCACAATAATAGGGTTGGTAGGCACCATATTTGTTCACGATTTTGTAACAAGGTATAAAAACGAAGGATATTATAGCGGCTGATGATGATAGTAAGAAGGCCGGTATGGTTATGTTTTCGATAGATTTGCCGTAGATACTGTCAAAAAATAACGCAAGTAGGGCTATTGCGACAGAAGCTATGATTATCCAGACTGCGCGTAAATAGTTATTTTTTATACGCCGTTCGCGTGCTGTGCTCATTACGCATAATATAGCAGATTAAGGCGTCTATATTCAGACTTAGGATGCCTAAGATTAAGACCTATTTTTGAAAAAGCCAACCCAATATCATCCATAAAGTGATAAATTTATGTATAAGATAGTCGGTAAAAAATATAACGCCCTGGGGAGAGTTATATTTTGGTAGAAACGCAATTACTACTTAGAACCAGATAAAACGTGAGCTGATTGTAGCGTCTGAAATACCAGAGCGTGATACCCGCCTACCTCACCCAGTCCCCAGAGCAAAAGAATAATCATTCTGCAAAGGACCTATATTCTATATGACACAAATTAACAGATGTAAAGGTGAGACCCTAGGGACTAAATGCATAATATCGCCTTTAGTTAAAATAGATTGATTAATCCTCCATTCGTAATCTGAATCCAAAGTGCGTCTTTGCTCACCCCATACTTCTTAGCCAGTTCCTCGACGTCCTTCATCCCAGCCTTTATGTCTTTACGGAGAAATGCAGTCGGCATGAGTAAATGCGCAGCAAAGTGGTCTGCCTCCTGCTCATCAAAGCTCTTGTAACCGTGTTTAAGGCTGGAATTCCCCATGACATGCCCAAAATATAGATGACCAATCTCGTGAGCCACCGAGAACCTTTGTCGGACAACTGGGCGGTTTTTGTTATATAAGATAATTAGCTGTCCATCACGGTTAATAAGCATCGCGTCACGCTCCTTGCCAACCACGCTCTCGTCTGCTGGCACAATAACAGCCCCGAACTCAGACTTAATGAGCTGGTAGATACTATTTAGGGTTACAGGAGCTTGTTTTACCTTTGCAGCTTTTAAGAGAGCCGCAGCTTTGTGTCTAGCTTCGGTGAACTTAGCATCATCGGTTAGTTGTATCGCTTCGTCCATGCGGTTTCTTCGATAGTTTTAGAGCATCGATAAACGACTCGACTCTCTTTATGTCGTCTTGATCTAACTGCTTGTCTGCTCGTAAGGCAATTTGAACACTTGGTTGGTTTTGTGTCGCCGCATCCTCGCCCTTAATGAAGTAGCTCACATCCCTGTGAAGCAGCTTGGCAATAGCTTCAAGGTCGCTTATTTGTACGCGCCGTTCACCGGCCTCTATTAGCGAGATTGCTGTTGGGGATTTGTAACCTAGCTCTTGAGCCAGCTCTGACTGGGTCATCCCCTCAGCCTCGCGAGCAGCCTTAATGCGCCCACCAATTTGAAAATACTTCTCCGCTTCGTTGTTTTCCATATTGATATAGTACATTTTTCAGATAGTGTTGACAAGGACTTTACTATTTGATAAATTCATAGTTACAAAACTAAACTCTTGAGGGTATCGAGGGGGAAAGGACAAAGAAATGGCAGGTCAGCGAAAAACCAGCTCACAGGTTGCTAAAGTCGCATCATCGCTTTTGCGAAATGGTCACACGAGCAAACCAGCTAAGACAGTTTCCGCAAGCGCATTGTCTCAGCGAGCGCCAAAACCAAGTGCGCGGCGGAAAAAGTAATCGCCACTCTACCCGCAATAGTAAGAAGTGGCAATTGAAGTGGACGGCGACTAACCGTCGCCTCCATTCTACAACAAAGTTTTAGAAGGAGAGCTGAATGGCACGGAAAGTTTACCACGTAGTACCCAACGGTACGAATTGGCAAGTAAAACACAATGGACAGGTCTTGAGTAATCATATCCTCAAGTCAGCGGCAATCGAGGCAGGACGGCAAGTAGCAATCGCTAATCAGCCGAGCCAGCTCGTAATCCACAAAGCAGACGGTACGATTGAGACCGAGTACACGTATGGTAACGACCCATACCCGCCCGTAGGTTAAGCAAAGAACTCGTCAAAGTTAGGTGAAACTTTTAACCCGAAAAGGTTCATCCTTTTACAGGGGTAGTTTTGTGTAAAAATGGTCGGGGTAAAAAATATAACCCTCGGGAGAGGGTTATAAATTGGTAGCGGCGACAAGATTATCGCCATTGGCTCCTTCGCGAAAAGCTTCTCGGTACAAGCACCTTCGAGGCTTTTCGACTTCGCGACCCACTGACCCCAGACGCGGCTTGTGCCGCTTGCTGGGGCCAGTGGTTCAAGCCCGCTCTATACTAGTCAAGAAAAAACACCCACCATTGGTGAGTGTTTTTTTGGTAGCGACGAGTGGACTTGAACCACTGACCCCAGGCTTATGAGTCCTGTGCTCTAACCAGCTGAGCTACGCCGCCTCGTCGCAATGCGACACCGGTTTCCGCTGCGCCAAAATGAGCTTGCACACCTTTTGCCGAGCT
>JAEUQV010000092.1 GCA_016789655.1 Candidatus Saccharimonadota bacterium | reverse complement strand
AGCAAAACAACCAAGGGAGCCAGGACACTAGAAGTGCTGCTCTCTGTCTGTGTGAGCATGTACAACCGGGACAGGGACAACTTCTTCCTAAACTTCCACGGCCTCACGGCTGGAGTTTGACCCTAACCAGTGAGCAGGCATGTGTTCTGTGATGGCGTACCATAATTTTATGTGTTATAATATATTTTATGAGTATCGAGCGTCATGGACCTTTTGTATTCCCTTCGAGCTTGGACCTGCCAAGCCATTATAATAGTGAGCCGCCTACACAAAATCCAGATATCATTGGGCCTGCTTCCAATCTCGCAAAAACTGCGCTGGCTGAAGCAGGCGTAGAATTAACTATTAACCCTGTTACTGCTTATAACTTGTACTCGCAGCTGTATTTTATTCGCACGAATACCGCTCCATGGCCATTACACAATCGCACTGCGGCGCCAACAATTATGATCATGACTCCAGATGAAGCTAGTGCAGCTACCATTGGTGACGACACGCCTCCCGGAATTGCTGCGGCTATGGGCGTCTCGGCGTATGCTTATACCCATCGGCTTGCTTCGCAAGTCGATCACGGCAATGGTGAGGTCACCCTGTCACGTGGCGCGCAGAGAACCCAGCCCATAGCACCAGCAATCGTCGCATTAGTCCCAGACTTTAGACCAGACAGTCCAGAAGCAAAAGTATTTAAAAATTTGCTAGGCAATAATAACGAGCTTAAGCAAGAACACTACGCACTCTTAGCAGAATACTACGCCCTGCAACTTACTGCTGCGATGGCCGCTGTAGTAAATTCATACGAATCGCCGCGATCGGACACAACGCGTGAACTTAGCTTGGGCACTACAGCCTTAGCATGCCTATTCGGTTTGCGTACGATGTATGAAGCAATCCCAAAAATCGCTGAAGGCGCACATCTGCCTTACGGATGGTTTGCGAGCACACTTACTTTAGCGGGTATGGCACTGGTTCTAGATCGCAGACATCATAATGAAGTTTCGCGTTTAATCACGCCATCCGACCTTAATCCGGCTCTAGTATCGGCCGTAGCGCAATCTGGCACCGGCAGTCAATTGGTATCAATCAAAGCCAAAAAACACTCCGACTAAATCGACCCTTAATAATCCAGCCATGCCCTTACGGTCGGAGCATTCATGCTTCAAGTCAGCTTGATGCTGTTCTGCTCAGCTTCGGCTTATAACCCCTGTAGCCGCGATCTTTTCACGCAGGATTAGGAAATATAAAAGCCCCAGCTCCTACAACCTACCGAATGCTATACTATAAGCAATGACGAAGAAGGTAAAAGCAGGATTGGTTGCTAAAGTTGGGTTCGTCCTACTATGGATGGCTCTCATTTTTTGGCTGTCGGGGCACGATGCGACAGAAAGCTCCAAGCAGAGCGGGGCGGTGCTGCGCACGCTGCACGAGAGCGGAGCGACATGGCTGACCATGCACGAGGTGCGTAAGATTGCGCACTTCTTGCTGTATATGGTTTTGGGCATGAGTTTGCTCAATCTGCTACGTGCGCTACTCAAACGCCGCCATGTAACCTATGCCATTCTAGGAGCAGCACTCTATGCCATATCCGATGAAATACACCAGCTATTCATTACCGGCCGCAGCAGCGAGCTACGCGATGTACTGCTCGACACCATAGGAGCAAGCGTTGGCGTTAGTATATACCTGTTGGTAGTTCGTAAGCGGGGGGCAGCAAGCGAGGCTCCTACCTCGTGACCGCCCAACAACACACGCAGCTTGCACGATACATCCCAGCCAGCATCTCACTCATACTCCTTATAACCTTTGCGGTCGCCAGCTACAGCGTCTGGCACACCGCCATACTGCCAGCCAAATATTTATGGCTAGGACTTTTACTGGCAGGTAGTGTTGCCGCCCTGTTGAGCTATATATGTCTTTGGCGCTGGCCAAAGCACCTTATGCGGCGCGGTTTTTTACTGCTCCTAACACTGGCGTACCTAACCGCCGGGGCATACACGACGCTGCTTGCGCGATCTGCCGCTGGCTTTTTGCACGCCTCGCAAGTATCGCCAAGCGATAGTATTTCCTATGTGCTAGTCACGAGTGCCGCCAAACCACAGTCAGACTTCTCTGAAGTCGGCTTCATGCGGGATGATACTTTAACAGATAAAGCTTTCGGCGCATTCATGTTCAAACCCGCACCCATGCACACAGCCGCTCCCGAGCTAACAACCTTACTGGTACGCGTCGTAGACGAAGGCATGCCAGGTGCAATACTGCGCAGTGCACAACTGCGAATCGTACAAGATAACAACCCAAGCCTCTTTAGCGAACTGCGGGTCATACGCACCGTCACCGTAACGCAGCAGGCTGCACTACAAACCAGCCAGATCAAACCCGGCGAACCATTCGTACTGTATATAAGCGGCATAGACACCTACGGTGACGTCTCAACCGTGTCGCGCAGCGATGTCAACATACTAGCGGCAGTCAACCCGCGCACCCACAAAATAGTGCTCGTAAATACCCCGCGCGATTACTACGTGCAGCTGCACGGCACCACGGGCCTGCGCGATAAACTCACACATGCGGGCATATACGGAATAGACATGTCGCGTCAAACACTCGAGGATTTGTATGGCATACCTATAGACCATTATGTGCGGATCAACTTCACCTCGCTCACACGCACTATAGATACACTCGGCGGCGTCGATGTGCAATCCCCCTACGACTTCAGCGTGGGGAGTTACGACTATACTACAGGAAGCAACCACTTAGGTGGCGACGCCGCGCTAGCATTCGCCCGTGAACGACACAGCTTCGAAGAAGGCGACAGAGTACGCGGCCAGAACCAACAGCGCGTCATAGAAGCTATCATCGCCAAGCTCAATAACCCGCGCAACCTCCTCAGCTTCCAGCAAGTACTCGGTTCGGTCGAAGGCTCTTTCGAGACCAGCATTGCACCCGAAAACAGCGCCAGCCTCATACGTGCGCAGCTCAACGACATGCACGCCTGGTCGGTACAATCTTTGAGCGTCAATGGCACCGGCGACAGCCAACCCACCTACAGCATGGGCGACCTACTGCTCTATGTTATGCAACCCAATGAAAGCAGCATCGCCAACGCCCAAACCGCGCTACGCGAAATACTACAGCCGTAAGCTACTTGTTAAAGACTCAGCCCCATAGCAAAATTGACAATTATTGCCTAAGATTATACTATTACAATATGTTTTCGGCATTATACAACAATCTACTCGTCTCGAGCGAGTCAGAACGTCAAGCTGCGACAGCGCAAATAATTACCCTTCTGGGTGAAGGCAACCCAGATGCATTTGCAGCCATGCTCGGCCTGTGCAACAAGGTCATACAGACACAAAACGCTCTCGACCGCACTGCGGATGACGCATTGCCACGAGAGGTTTTTACTGCAACTAGTTCAGCTAATCTACTCCGCTCCAGAGCGCGCGTCGGTGGTTACGTGCGCGCTTTAAGTAGAGTACCCGCAGGTATAGAGACCGCTATCGATGCCGGCTGCGGTTCAACCGCAATTCTGGCGATAGCAACCGCCGTACTACATCCAGACGCTAGGATACGCGCGGCCGACATCCATGAACCATCGCTGCGTTGCGCCCGTAAAATGGTAGAACTCTGTGGCCTAGAAGATCGCATAGAGGTTATTAAGAGCAATGTTCTTACGGACAGACAACCTTTCGTAGACCTGGCAGTTACTGAAACCTTTGCGTCAGGCCTGACCGTCGAGCGCGGACAGGATATTACTGCCCGGCTAAGCACAATTGCAAACGAGATATTACCTGCGGCAGTTATACTATCGGCAACTGACAGCGATGATCCCGATCGTATGTGGCAACCCTGTACAACCATAGACCTAAGTGATCCGGGCAAATATGCAGAAGGCTCATTTAGAGCCTCTGGAACTGGAGTACTGCCGATATCTGTCTACGCAGGTTTTTACGATGCGCGCGGCGATTCGGTAATTACACGTTGCGGCTCCAATAATCTCACTATGCCGGTGAAATTGGGCGAAGTCAAAGCAATACGACAAGGTGCCGAAATTTCATTTTCGTACCGAATGGGTACTGAACTGCACCAAGAACCGCCACAGCTTTCTGCTACATAAACGCTTCAGTGATATCATCAATGTAAGAGGAGCCTCCAAACTGCGCATCAGATAAGGTCAGCGACATACACATCCCACTCAGAACCCATTCCAAATCTCATACCACTTCTAGCACCGTATAACCGCGCATACATACAAATTCTTAGCCAAACTTTTTAATCAGCGTAGCCCTAGAACGCTTCTTAAAAAGGCCGCTAAGAATATGCTTCTGTACAGTTCTACAGAGGTATCTTATGGTGTGAGATTTGGAATGGGTTCTGAGAGAAACGGTGAAAGAAGATCCTACCGTATTACGGGGATATCTTACGCATTAGCTGCCAGTATTTCAACGTCGGCATGCATAGGTTCCGAGGTGGCGTAGCCCTCTGGGTTACGCGATTGCCAGCGCCATGCATCGGCGCAGGCTTCAGCAATATCATGCACCGCTTTCCAACCTAGCTCTAAATGAGCAAGTGTCGGGTCTGCATAACACGTAGCGATATCACCTGGTCGTCTTCCAACTATCTTGTAGGGGAGGCTTCGCCCGCAAGCTTTCTCAAACGCCTTCAACATCTCGAGCACGGATGTTCCATGCGACGTCCCAAGATTGTACACTTTGTACTCACCCGGATGCGGAGCGCGCTTCAGCGCCGCCACATGCGCTTTCGCTAGATCTACGACATGTATATAATCACGCACGCCAGTACCGTCCGGCGTTTCATAATCACTCCCATACACATGTAGTCTTTCGCGTAACCCTACGGCAACTTGTGCGATATACGGTAGCAGGTTGTTCGGAATGTCATGTGGGTCCTCACCTATGCGTCCACTTTTGTGCGCACCTATCGGGTTGAAGTACCGTAGGGAAGTAATGTTCCAATCTCCACCAGACCGCACAGTATCTTCAAGCATTTGTTCAATCATGAGTTTTGTCCGACCATACGGGTTTGTAGCTGAAAGTGGTGCATTTTCGGTAATGGGTAAGTGCTGGGGGTCACCGTATACGGTAGCAGAGGAACTAAAAACTAGTGTTTTAACATCGTATGCAGCCATGCGTTCTAGTAGTGTCATGGTTGAGTCAAGATTGCTGCGATAGTACCGCAGCGGGTTTTCAACGGATTCGCCGACAGCCTTCAAGCCGGCAAAATGTATGACAGAGTCTATATGATAGGTTTCGAATATTTCATCGAGCACTTCTTGGTCGCGCACATCCGCCTCGTAGAATGGGATTGACGTTTTGGTAATGTCCTCAACCCTATACACAGCTTCTCGAGAACTGTTACACAAATTGTCTACGACGACTACCTCAAAGCCGGCATGAACCAACTCAACCACAGTATGGGAGCCGATATAGCCAGCTCCCCCGGTAACGAGGGCCCTCCGTTTCATTACCATACAGTATAACGTGACGAGAGTATTTGTGTCGAGATAGGATAGTAAGTTTTACAATGTTTTGTAAGCATTGTATATAGCTTAAGCAGTAATAAGGGAACTGCCGACGGTACGTCAGCTGGCTCACGCTGACTTGGATGTTTCTTCACGCATGGCAGTTTGTGCGGCTGCATAAGCTTCAAGTTTTGGTGCAAATAGTTCTTGAAGGGCGGAGTTACATGCTGCCAAAATGTCATTGCAAGCCTGAAGCATACCGACTGTATCTGGTTTCCCCCGTGACGCAGCAAACGCTTCGACGCCATCGTCAAATAGCTCGTCTAAGTATTTGTGGCTAAAAACGTAATACAACGGATTACCTTCGGACGCCAGATTTATGCCTTTAGCTTCTATGAGCTTTTTAGAAACACTGCATCTTGCCAAACCAGCTCGTACTCGCTGCTTATATAACTCTCGACGGTTCTTTGAATAATGCCGCATACCAAACACATAGGCTAGATCGCCTATTGCAAACGTGCTATCATCGCCACTCTGTGCCCCGCACGCTTCATCTATGTCTTGCAACGTGAGCGCGAGAGTCTGTAGGGTTTCACTTAAATCTTTTTTTGCATCGTTTGGGCTTGGCCGATCCCATGTATCTTTAAGGTAGTCTGCTGCAATTTCAGGGACACGCGGTAATGAAGTTCTGGCGATACTGTTTGCACTTCGATTCAAAGCAGTTGGGTTTGGAAGCGGCTGATCCCGTGACGCAATCACGCCCGCAAGTGCGGTCGCTACTTCGCTACTGTACCTGTCCGGAGCTGATGGGGAAGGAAGCTGCAACATTGCTTGTAATACGTGAGGTGCGTCTCGTGCCGGCCTGTCTTGAGGTGTATCGGGAGCTTCCATAACTAATGCAAGGAGTGCATCTACCACAGGAGAGGGGTCTCCAGTGTACGGAATTTCCGCTCTGGCAGCCGTCGCAACGCTCGCAATAAACGCACCTGCACGGTCTATATCGTAGGTAATGCCGGTAAATTCAGGAGACGCGGTCATATGATTATTTATATATTATACGCTTAGTGCATTTATAGCAATTAAGGTGCACGGCTATATTCAATTCGTGGCTCACATGTCATGAGACTATTCATTAGGGCATTGGGGAGCCGGCTGTCTTCTGCGAAATAACGCAATCATCAATGAGTGGAAGATATGCTTCTTCCAATGATACGTTGCGTTAATCTGTTGCAGAGCGGTGATGATTGTTAATTATGGAGCAGTTTCTGGTACAATAACACATTAGAAAGCACAAGCAAGATGCAACAAAAAGAACCCGTCGTCGCCGAAGCGGCAGTAGTCATCCCTAAACCTCGATTCGACTCAGATAAGCTGCTGACGAAGGGCGTTGAAATGCCCGCTATTGTCCTCGATAAAACGTTAGAGGCAGGTGCCAAAGTAGCCCAAGCCGTCCCCAATACCAAAGG
>JAEUQV010000040.1 GCA_016789655.1 Candidatus Saccharimonadota bacterium | reverse complement strand
CGATCCAGCTGCCTACCAAGCCTCTGGGTCTCATGGCCAAGAGCATAGCTTGTAGTACATGAAACACATAACCAACGTTGCTTATGCTGCTCGGTACGTCCTCGTTTTTGCATTGACTGACGACACGTCGGGCATCGTCGTGTGTAGGTTCTTTTTCATCATATTAGGGTATCAAACCCTAATATGTAGGTAAATAACAGAGTGAAAGCCGCTTAGAAACCTCCAGGATGTTGCCTATAGCTCCGATGTTCGAATGTTCCCATTCATTAATTATTCTGCGTTCTTCATTCCTAACAAATTCTCTGATCTCAATTCACAATTCACAATTCTTGAATACAATGAAGCCGCATTGCAGTTCTCGTGCAAGCGAAACGATAATCGCGGCATTCGAAATTTCGTGGTGGCGTTTTGTTGCTATCGCCAGAATTGGACACCACGCCATAGTCGCGTCCAAAGGGTTGGCCCATTGCTGGCTATTTGTACGGGTTCTGAATTGGCTTGAGTGGCAGCTACGGTATTGAGGCTTGGGCTAGGACTTATTTGCTTGCCCCATACTACCAGTCGGTTGGTGCTTAATCCCGGAGGGTCGCAGGTAATGAGCACGGCGGTTGCTTGCTCGCCTTTTGTATCGGTTAGTACACTAACCTGGCTTGGCGCTACAATTTCTCGTGCAAATATTTCGTAAGCAAAGACCTTGCCCTGGTACGTTACGTAGAAGACATCACCGGTCTTAACCAAATGCAGTGCCACAAAGGCAAACTTGTATTTACCATTATTGAAGATATTTTGGCTTGAGTGCCCAAAATAGGCGCCATTACCGTTTTGACCAGGCAGGACGGTATTGGGGTAATGCACTACTCCGCCTTCTAAGGCTTGTTGCACAGCTTCTTCGCTACTTGACTGCAAAGTGAAGTCTACGGGGATTTGTATGTTTATAGAAGGCACCATTACGCTTGGTTGAGCGGCCTGCTCGGCAGTGATATTAGCGGCAATTACAGGTACATTCCCGACATTTCGACTGGGCTGTATGAATGGTGCAATAATAAACTCATTAAAGAAACTAAAGAGCATTATAACGAGTACGATACCGCCCATGCTCAGCCCAAATAGTAGCGACTGTACGTGATGCTTTGTCTCAAGCTTGCCGCCGGCGCTGACTTTGTGCTGGATTTTTTGCTTTAGCTGGCGAGTGGCTTCGGCGGTAGGTGAATCTAGAAGCTTACGGCCGGTAGCTGTTTTGCGCGCCAGTTTGCCTGCCTTTGCGGCGACTTTTGCCGAGGCTGGTTTACCGGGCTTGGCTTTATGCTGCGTTTGTGGAATAGTCTGTGGTGTATGATCGGCTACAGTAACACCTTGTTCAGATGTACGGACGGGCGAGTTTAGTCTAGAGGCAGGGATAGGTGCTGTATTGGGTTGCTGCAGCTGGGCACGGAGTGCAACTGGTTGTTGTTTCTGGAACAGTTTTTGGTAGGGTGTGTGCTGGTTGGCTGCATAAAACTCTTCCCATACTTCCTGTTTTTCCGCATCTGGTAGCGTAGTGTAGTAGCGGTGCCACTCTACTTGAATGTCTGCTAGACCTTTGCCGGCCCGTACCAGTTCCTGCATAAAGAGCTGGTGTTTGCTAGGCGTACGTTCTTGTGCGGCTTCCGCTATTTCCTGCGCAGCATTTGGTTCCTCACCGTAAGCCCGGCTTACCTTGCTGCGTATAAGCTCTACGGCTGCTTGGTCAGCAGCTGCTGGACGTAAGGGGTTGTCGGGGAAAAGTGGGTTATTGCTCATGTTTAATGCGTACGGTGGATCGTATGCGCGCTCATGCGTACGTACGCGCCCACTCGCGTTTCTAGCAATAGTATAGTACAATACACCTCTGATAACCACGACAATGCTTGTGGCTGTCGCTCTTCATACTTTTCATGCCGCAGTGGTGGAATGGTAGACACGCCAGACTCAAAATCTTGTGAGCTTTACGCTCGTGCCGGTTCAAGTCCGGCCTGCGGTACCAGTTTTGTT
>JAEUQV010000032.1 GCA_016789655.1 Candidatus Saccharimonadota bacterium | reverse complement strand
GTCTGAAGTAAGTTTTTGGGTAATACCCTGGCGAATTTTACTGGTAGTGCTAGGAGTGTTGGCCGTGCTTATTATTGGACTTTTGGTGACGTTTCGGTCGTTTGGAAAGGCAGTAGGTGTGACAGCAACGCGCATTCGGCGTAAGCGTCATACTGTCGACCATGATTCATGAGACGTTTAGTCAACCTAGTCTTCCGCCACACCCACCCCTTCGGGTCTCGCCCGCTAGAAACAGCACTCATGCACTCGGCTAGTTCTCGACGTAACTACGGTTTCGTTTCGAAACTATCCAAGCACATGAGCACTATTTCTAATGGGCGGTCTAGCCGAACGTTTAAGTGTGACGGGGTGCTAGTCGCAACGCTACTTGTACTCGGTGCTATAATTGCGCAACCCCTAGTCATGCCCACAGCAGTTCAGGCTGCTCCAAACCAAAGCACTGGCATAACTGTTTCACCCGCCCTAGTAACTTTGACCGTTACAAAAGACTCGCCTGAATCACAGGCTACAGTATCTATTGCTAACGCATACGACACCGATATTCGGCTTTCAGCCGAGCTGCGTTCTATAGATGAAATGGGTGCTCGGCTCATTCCATCTGGCAGAATCAGCTCAGACTTGGAAAAGACACTGCGAGTATCGGCTGATGAGCTAACGGTGCCAGCTAAAGGCGTCAGCACACTGGACTTAATCGGGCAAAATTCTGCTGTACTCTCGCCAGGCGGCCACTACGCAACCCTAGTGCTCACCGAATTGTCTAGCTCCCAGAATGGCTCTGTCTTTCATGGGGCAATAGCCGTTAACGTATTTTTCATACAAGCTGACGGTGTAAAAAGAGATATACGTCTCACAAGTATACAAGCAAGAGAACATGTATTCTCATTGCCGAGTAGTATCACTCTTGCATTTCGCAATGGCGGCAATATGCATATCGTGCCAAGGGCGAGTGTCAGCTACTACGACGGCGACACATTGTTGGCGCGCGCGGTTATAAACGAAAACTCCGCAATGCTCTTTCCAGACCGCGAAAAAGCATTTTCTGCACCAGTCACGTATCTGGAGCGGTCGGTTTTACCTAGACATATAACGCGGCAAATTATGTACAGGATTGATGGCACTGATGTACAGCTAATACAAAAAAAATCGTTTTGGTACGTACCTATTGCCGATATGCTGGTGTTATTCCTGGTTATATTGCTGTCGTGGTGGCAGCGAAGACGGCTAGGGCGTTGGATTATTCGTCCAGTATTTCGCGCCATTCGGTGGCTTGCTCGTACGATGCCTTTACCTCAAATTTCAGGACGCATTATTCAGAGCAAAAGAACTAAACAGCAGGATGAAACATCGGTTCTTATTGTGCCCAAAAACCGCGATAAAGATCAAAAAAATCAAACAACGAAAAAGTCAAAATCGGCATCAAAAAAGTAGTAGAATAAACAACGATAAGCAAACCCGCTTTAGCACCGAAGACATCAAATCAATAACAGAGGTAGAAACTGTGGATAAAGCTTGAGCACAATAACAGATACGCGTATACTGTAAATTGATTATGCTCGAGAGACACAAAAAGCATGTAAAGTTGTTCACGGCATTCGTCCTGCTAACAGGCTTCAGTGCGGTACTACTACTGGTTTCTCCAAAAACTGATGCTGCTATAAACCAGCAAATCAATTTCCAAGGTAAGTTGACTAATACAGATGGTACGAACGTAGCCAATGGGAATTATTCCATACGATTTCGCATTTACACCGATCCGACTCTAGATAGCTCGAATCCCTGTGCTGCCAATACGTGCAAATGGGAAGATACCGAGACAATAACCGTCACAGACGGGATTTTTAACTACGCCCTTGGGAGTAATGGTTCGTATCCGTTACCAGGTAGCGTAGATTTCACCCAAGCCGGGTTATACCTCGGGCTAAAAGTCGGCTCAGACCTGGAAATGACACCACGTGTTCAGCTTACGGCTGCGCCATATGCTTTCAATAGCCTGAATAGCGAAAAGCTCGGTAATATCGCAAGTACTGGGTTTGTCCAATTGGGTCAGGTGAGTGGCGCCGCTGGGCAAACCGATAATTCCACGAACTCAAGTTTGTTCGTGAATAAGACCAACACGGGTAATATCGTACAGCTCCAGTCGGGAGCGGTCGATGTCTTGACAGTCAGCAACACAGGCGATCTGGCATTCGGTCAAAACGCCAACCACACGATAAGCGTGGCGCAAGAATCGACGGATGCAGATGGAAATAGTTTGACCATTTCGGCAGGTCAGGGCGGAGCAGGCGCATCAGTCAATGACGGAGGAGTGCTTGCATTACAGGGTGGTGCTGGTGGTGGAACCAATGGCAATGGCGGCAACCTAACGCTTGCGGGCGGTGTCGCTAACGGTACCGGTACGGCTGGATCTGTCATTGTTAAAAATCCGACCAATTCAGTTTCGGCGTTTCAGGTGCAAGATGCTTCTGGTGCGACAGTCTTGAATGTCGACACTACCAATAAGCAGGTTGCTATTAGCGGAGGGGTGACTGTAAATGTTGCCGATGCAAGCATCGTACGATCTAGTAACGCAGACTTTGCGCTAGGGACCATAGGAGCTGACCTCGAAAATAGTACAAGCCCTTCCGGGCAACTCGAGCTTTCCGATGGTACCGTGCCAAACTCCGGAATGGGTACGATAACCACTGCAGGCCAGCCAACCACTTCAGCTGCAATTGGTGCGGGAGCACTGGCCATTACTAGGCCGGACGGTAAGTACCTGGTTGTTAGGGGTGGTGGTACTGGCTTGAACATTTATGATTCTTTCGCAGGAACGTTCACAAACTCCGCACAAGTGCTAGTGGGCAATGCAGGTGCTGGGGCTTTGGCGCTGCCACGGGCCGATGGACGATATCGGATTATTCATGGCGGTGGGCTAACGACAAGTAGTCTGGTAGACCCTATGGGCGTTCAGGCAGTGGGCGGTTCGGTAGCGATTAATGCATCAAACGCTGGAACTGTTGCGTTTAAACGGGCAGATGGTCAATTCTTAGTTATGAACGGTGGGGCTGCCACGGGAAGTATGTACAATCCGGTGGCGGACACATTTACGACCGTAGCTCCTGCTCCTGTTGCAGCTACAGGTGCTGGCTCTCTTGTGCTCGTACGTCCAGACGGGCAAGCGCTGATAGTGAATGGCGGAGCAACTAGCACTACGCAGCTGTATAATCCCAATAACGGTACGACCGGGGCATTTGTTGCGAGTGTTAGTTTGGACGGCAACCAAGCTGCTGGTACATGCGGTATAAACGGCTTAGGATCTGTCGCTTTAAGAAGGGCTGATGGGGTGTTCGTGATTCTTTCAAAGGCAGGTGTATCGGCTCTATATGACCCGGTCGCCGGAACCATCGTTTGTAGAAATGCAAATGGTCCAGCAAGTGCACTCGGCAATGGTGCGCATGCCATACCACTACAAAATGGGAAGTTTCTTGTTATACGAGGTGGTGCCACGACCACCTCATTCATCTATGATCCGACAGCAGATACATTTACGACACACGGTACGGCGCTGTCCACGATTACTACCGGTAGTTTTTCTATTATGCGCCAAGACGGATCATGGCAAATTCTTGCCGGCGGCAGTACGACGACCAACAACTACAATACTGGCTTGGTTATGAGCGGTACGTCGACGAAATACACATCTGACGACATTCAAACCAGCTCACTCAATAGCACCTCACGATTGAATTGGACGGCACAACTCGAATCTGTATACACTAGCATCGCGAACGCTGCTACAAATACGGCCTTTTCGACCATGCAGTTTTACGTACGAACCGCTACGCTTAGCACGACGTGCACGGCCGCGCTCAATACAGCTACGGATAGAGAGATACAGAGCTCCGGAGATTTTATCCAGCCCGCCCCGACCGATAACTGTATTCGCATAAGCGTGCAATTCAATCGGCCACTCCCAAAACGTATCGTTGATGAGCGTTTTACGTGGACAGGCAATAGTTCTACGGTGAATCGATTGGACTATATTACACCGACACTTTTCGATGTATCGGTCGATAACTCGGTCGCAATCCATAAAGATGCAGCATCATTCAACTTGCCCGACACGCAAGCCAACAATGCTGCCGTCCCAGCTGCCCTTACTGCCGGTGCGCCATCTGCTGGAGGTTCTTGTACCGCGGGGCTCCATGGTTGGTATGTTTCGTTCGTTACGAATGGCACCGAGTCTGTACTTAGCGCAAAATCTGGCACGCAAACATGTAGTGCCGGCAACGGAACAGTAGCGCTTACGGCTATCCCGCTCGGGCCTACCGGAACGACAGCACGCAAGGTATATCGATCGTACGCGGGTGACACATCAGCACCATACCTGCTAACTACCATAAACGATAACGTTACGACATCGTTTAATGACACCGTTGCAGATGGTTCGCTCGGAGCAGTCTATGCCGGCGTTGAAACATCCGGACCTGTCGCGACAAGATCCGAGGCAGTAAATGGTGCACTATCGTTGCCGAATGGTCGTGTCCCCGGGCCTACCATTATCGGCACCACTGGTTTTTATACGGGTCAGGTTAGCGCAGCACATCAAGTGCTTCCACAAGTAACTAGCGAAGGAACTATCGTTATCGCTCGTCCAAACAGAACTTTTATAGTCATCCCTGCGAATGGTGCCAGCAATGCCAATTTGTATGATCCGGCCACACAAACCTTTACCTCTCAAGCCGGTACAGGCGTACCGACGGTAACGAATGCGACTACCGGTGGCGGTTTCGCGGTGAAGCGATCGGATGGAAAATTCCTGGTTGTTTTCGGCGGTTCAGCTTCAACGAACATTTATGACCCAGATGCGAACGTTTTTACGACAGGCCCAAGCTTGACGGCAGCGGCCGGGATCGGTGCCTCGCCGCTCATAAACACTGATGGAACGATTACGATAGTGCATGGCGGTGGAGTTCTCACCTCGTCTCTATACGACCCCGTCCGTAACCAGATGACCGTAGGGCCGGCCACGACGACCGCGACGAACTGCGGATTCTGGGCGGTACCGTTAACGAATGGCTTGTATAAAACCTGGGCGGGGATAGGTGCTGGCGTGACTGGCGTAGCAACTGGATCAATGCTGTATGACCCAAGCGCTAAGAAGTTTACTGCTACAGCTAACTTAGCGAGCGCTGGGGGTTGCGGCTCTTATGCATTCCAACGTCCTGACGGATTCTGGTTCGTCGTAGCGGGTGCATCTGGTACGACTGGTGCGAATGCAACAAATACCATGCTCATGAACCCATACAATGGATCTACAGCCGCTGGGGTCGCTCTCACCAATGCTGCAGGCCGGGGTGGTCATGTTATTCCACGAGCCGACGGTACATTCATGGTAGTTTCGGGTGGTGCTACCGCCACTACGACGGTGTATGACCCGACCGGCGGTACGATGACGACTATCGGTGCGCCGCAAGGTGTCATGGTAGGGACCGGGCCAGCGCCATCAACAGTCGGCGCTGGAGGGTTATCGTTCCAGCGACCAGATGGGAAATGGGTAATTATAACGGGGAACGCAACTACTACGGTTAACACCTACGACGCTGGTTGGTGGAGTGATGGACAATATTTGTCAGAGCAAATGCAGGTGCCTGCATTATCTGCAAACTCGACGCTGAACTGGGCGCAAAATAATGATAATTTTGTTCGCATGGAAGTACGTGCAGCAAGCAGCCAAGCCGCGCTAGCGACTACGGGGTTCACTACGATTGGTCGGCCTGGGCAAAGCATGGGTAATGCTGGTGGTGAAACCTGGGTGCAAGTAGAAATCAATTTCCGGCGCGACTTCCCTACTTTCGGAGGTTCTCTAAACGGTGTTTACTCTAGTGGCGGTGGTATGGTGTATGCCTCTCGCAAAATGTCAGTACCATCTGTCTCGAGCTACAGTATCAACAATGGGAGCGATTTACTTACACTGCAAAACAATGGATTGAACGTATTCCGTGTTACATCGCAGGGAAGCGTCTATACTTCACCGAATGGTGGATTTTATTCCGGGGGAGCCGACTTAGCAGAGAATTACACATCGACCGACAGCTTGCAGCCAGGCGAAGTTGTCGCGACGGATGCCGCGGATGGTCATGGTGTGAAACGGTCATCTTCGCAATACCAGCCATCCATACTAGGAGTCGTTTCAACTGCACCAGGATTTGTAGCCGGTGCCTACACCGAAGATTCTTACCCGATAGCTTTAGTAGGTCGGGTGCCTGTGAAGATAAGCACGGAAAACGGTGCGATTCACGAAGGTGATTATCTAACATCAGCTTCTATCGCTGGTTATGCCATGAAGGCATCAATTTCAGGTAGGGTGCTGGGCACAGCACTAGAGTCATTCGATCCCGAAGATGCCACGACATGTCCGACAGAAGCAGCAGGAAACCTAGAGTCGACGCTGTGCGGTACGGTCATGATGTTCGTTAACCTAACCGATTACCAAGGTGAAAGCGTTGAATCACTTATGGCGGCCGATGGTGCTGGCCAACTGACGGGGAATGCTATCATTCCAGAAGTAGATTTCCCGGACGTCGATGGACTAGTTGGTACAAAACAGATGAACATACTTTCATTCTTACAAGACCTTAAGAGCCGTCAAGTGAGCGGGCAGGCACCAAAAGGCGGCGAGATACTGACGAATCGTGTTAGTGCGGTTGATGAAGTCATCAGCCCAGTCATAGTAGCCGACATAATACGAGCCAAGACTATCCAAGCAACCAAGATAGAAGGCTTGGAAGTTTACACCGATAAAGTTTCAAGCTTGAGCTTAAAATATGACGGCTTGAAAACTCAGGTGACTCAAACAGGTACGGCTACGAACCCATCAACTACCGCGAATAATGTTACATTTGGTGGTCCTGGCTCAAATGTCAGCTTGATTGCTCTCGGTTTAATTGAGGCAAAAGGCGGCCTAACTGTAAACGGCGAATCGCAATTCAATGGCAAAACAACCTTCGCTGCCCTCGCGCAATTCATGGGTAAGGTTAATTTCTCGGGGGATATTACCGTAGATGGTAGAGTAACGTTTAACAACGATACTGCTGGCGCTGCAGTTATAGCTAAAGGTGGCACAAGAGTTCAGGTGAAGTTCGACTCAGAGTATGCCGATGATCCGATAGTATCGGCACAGCTTATAGCAGTGCCTGCCGTGCTCGCAAATGGCACAAAAGAAGATGCCACACAAGCTGAACAGCGACTATTCTCAGCAGGTTATAATTATGTAGTTTCCGATGTTAGCACCAAAGGCTTTACAATAGTATTGAATAAAAAGGCCGCAGAAAAACTGAAATTCAACTGGCAAGCAATTGCCATTAACGGTGCACGTACGGTGACGGGTGATGTTGATCCAGATGCGAGTGCAGGCGGAGGAACAGAAAGTAATGAGTAAATCAGTAGCTAAATCAGAGGCTAAAGCAACCGAAGAAACGCCTATTGCCAGTGAATCGAATTATGCGACAACAAAGACTACGCGTTTCTCTCGGGTAAAAATTTCGCGGCTTAGTCGCAATAATCTCCTGATAGGTATAATTATCATCTTGCTTGTTGGCATGAGTTTTTACTTCTATCATCGTAGTCGTCAGGCTGAGCTGCAGCTTAGCGGAGACACTACGGCTGCCCAGGTTGCAGTAACGAAAGCGGTTAAAAAAGTTAGCAAACACATGATTCTGCCAACGGATGAAAAGCCGACGCTTGCGACCGTTTCTGATGTAACCAAAGTGAATGACCAACCATTCTTCACCCATGCAAAAAATGGCGACCAGGTGCTCGTATATACGCAAACCCGGAAGGCTATTTTGTACCGACCAAGTGTTGATAGGGTTGTCGAGGTAGCGCCACTGAGCGTGAATTCCGTACAGCAGAGTGCTGGTATAAAGCAATGACAGCATGAGATACTGAGCGCATGAACATTCTGTATATAGGTGATGTGATGGCTGAGCCCGGCATCCTAGCTGTTGAAAAAATCTTGCCCGAGCTTATCGCCAAACACTCGCTAGATTTTGTCTTGGCGCAAGCCGAAAACGTGACAGGTGGTAAGAGTATGAGCCCAAGTGATATGCAGCGTTTGCAACATGCTGGCGTGCAAGCGTTTTCAGGCGGGAACCACACGCCATCTCTGTTAGATTTAGCCCCATTTCTTGAAGATGAAGCGCAACCGGTGGTCGGACCTGC
>JAEUQV010000014.1 GCA_016789655.1 Candidatus Saccharimonadota bacterium | reverse complement strand
CTTCAGCGGCGTGATGCTTGGCTATTGTCGTGGGAGGATTTCGGGTTCCTGGGTGAGGGTGATGCCGAATTTTGCCTGGACGGCAGCGATGATTGTGTCACGGAAAGCTATGACGTCTTTGGCTGACTTGGCATGTTCATTAACGAGCACTAGTGGCTGGGTTGCCCACGTAGCCATACCTGTTTCGCTATCGTGATAATCCTTGAAGCCTGCTTGTTCTATGAGCCAGGCAGCTGGAATTTTTGTACCACCTTCTTCCATTGGCCAAGTCGGAAGGCTAGGGTATTCGTCCATGAGTTCCATTACTTTTCGTCCATCCACGATCGGGTTGGCAAAAAATGAGCCATTATTGGCTACATACGCAGGATCAGGTAACTTGGCTTGCCGAATGGCGATTACAGCATCACGGATGACTCGCGGTGTCACTGGCCCGTGCGGAGGGTTATCTTTCAAATATTGGTCAACCGCCCGGTAGTAAGGCGGAAACGGATTACCTTCGAACAAATGAATAGTAATGGAGGTGATGAAAAATCTGTCGCGATACTCAGTCTTAAAATTGCTATTCCGGTACGAAAACCCGCAAGCTTCAGTCGGGATGTTGGCAAGTTGGCTAGTTGTCGTATCGAGCGCTTCGACGGTAGTGAGCACATTGGCTATCTCCTGGCCGTACGCGCCCACATTTTGGATGGGAGTTGCACCTGCCGTGCCGGGTATGAGACTAAGGGCTTCTATACCGGTCAGGCCGGCGGCGACGGTGCGCGCCACCACGCTATCCCATATCTCGCCTGCGCCAACAGTTATAAAATGGCTATCGACAGATACATAATCTTCGTAGCCAAGTATGCGATTGACCATGACGAGTCCAGGAAAGCCTTCATCTCGCCACACAATGTTGCTGCCCCCGCCGATCATTATCATAGGCAATTGGCGCTCTTTCGCCCACGCAACAGCTTCCTTTAAATCATCGCGAGAATGGACCTCGGTCATATAGGCAGCTTCACCCCCAAGTCGCATGGTTGAGTATCTGGCCAGAGAAACGCGCTCAATGATACGTAGCATGGGTAAAGTATACCGCTACCACTGCAGAATAACCATCAATATCCCATGGTATAAGCATCATTCTTCATGCTAGTACCCCGCCAACCCTATCCTGAGGCATCTCGCCTACCATCAGTAGCACCAGATACCTCGGCCGATATTCAGTGCACTACCCGGTACACTTCACATACGGCTGATGTATCTGGCACTACTGCTGGCAGGCGGTCTATCCGTCAAGATAGGGTTGGCAGGGCACTAGAAGCAAACTGCTCAGTAGTCATGTGAAGTCGTTGAAATTATGCTGGTGTACCGTCATCATCGAAATAATTGCCAGTCCAAACCGCTCCGCCCACACCACCCACACCATAGCCGGAACGACGCGTGAAACGATTATTATAGAACTCAAAATTTGGGTTATTTGCGGGTACATTGCTGGCATTGATTACCCAACCACCACCATCGAATAGGTTATCTTCTACGAGCCAGTTGCTATTTGTGCCACCTTCATTGCCAATCTGTAAACATGCATTTACCCCGGCAACATCACCGAGCCGGTAGGTGTTGTGTCGTATTGTGACGTTGCTGCCGCCGGTTGTTTGTGTGCCATCATTATGGGTTTCCGGGCCAATTGCCAGGCTATGTATGAAGCAATCTTCTATGAGTACGTCCGAGTTCGCTTTCAGCCCATCTGCCCCACCTGAAATATTGCAGCGCCGTATAGTGTAGCTGTCGAAGCTCAAACATGAGGTGACGTTGTAGTTCGTACCGGTAATCTCACAATCTTCGACTAGTAAGTTTGAGCCACTATGGTCTATCGGATAATAATCGCCGGAGGTTATACGACAGTTGCGTATCGTGACATTGTCGGCCTGGACTATGACCTGGCCGCTAATATCTAAGTTTTGCAGCACAGCACCATCCGTGCTTATGGTGACGGAACCACTATTCGTCAGCGATGTGCCGACCGGCACGCCAGTATTGGTTTCATCTGGATATCCCCCAAGGCTTGGGTTGAAAATTAGATTTGATTGGAAGGATCCGGCAGCTAATGATGCCACCTGACTGTCTGAATCTGATGCGCCATTATTATCTACTACGGTAAGAACGATGGTGTATGAATTATCGGCAGCATACGTGTGACTTGCATACATGCCATTTTCGGTCGGGCTTGCATCTCCCCAATCCCATGTGTAGCTCGTGATGGTACCATCTGTATCCGTAGACGCCGAAGCGTTTACACTTATAGTTAGCCCGCTTGTTGATATGCTAAAGCTAGCGGTGGGAGGGTCGTTCGTGCCAGTCGTAATAGACGATGGTGCCGATAATGCACTAGTATTTCCACTATAGTCTTTTGCCCTGACAGTGTATGTGTAAGCAGTGCTGGGGCTAGTTGTCGTATCGAGGTAGCTTGTAGTCGCACTCGTACCTATTTGTACGCTATCGCGATAGACGATATATGATTCCACGCCAACATTATCCGTACTCGCGTTCCAGGTAAGGCTAGCGCTACTCCCAAGGGAGCTAGTGTTTAGACCAGTCGGAACAGAAGGTGCAATGCTGTCTTCTTGACCCTCTACTACTATGTCTACCCAATAGTTGGTAGCGTTGAAATGGCCGCTTGGAAATATCGAAGTCGCGCTGTAGCTAAAAACACCGTTTGAGGTCGTTGTATCCGCTGGTGCAGTCAGGATGCCCGATGTATGAGCGGTGGATGCGAAGTATGCGCTGTCGGCTGCATAGTGCCCTGATGGTGCGAAATAAGAAGCTACGTAAGTCGTACCGGCACTTATAGGTACGGGAGATGAAAAATACGCTGTTTGCCATCCGGTCGTGGTTTCGCCAGTGAAAGTCGTGGTTGCAAGCAGGGTGCCGCTAGCTGACCACAAATTACCAGTATGCGTACCGCTATTACCCACGCCTTTATAAAATCGTATGCCAGTTACCGTAGCGGCCATACTACTCTGAAATTTCACGCCTATCTCAACAGATGATGTATCGCTCTCGGCTTCGACTGAGGGTGTGGGGTTAGTAGGCCATAAGCTGTAGGTAGTTGCGCCGGCAACCTGCACACACCGCTGTAGCCGACGCGTTAAACCGCTCATGCTGAGAGTATAGCATCCATAGTATTTAATGCAGTTATAGCCCTCCGAAAACAAAACCTGCTTTATTTTGGGTTTTGGCCGCTTGGACGCGGCCAAAAATGCAGGTTTTGTTTTCGGAGGGCTATAGAGTAGGGTTGAATACGCAGCATAGTATATGGAGACGAATGAGTGTAGTGCAACTTCGCAGCTGCGCTTGCAGGTATGACCATACAGAGGTAGAATAGAGAGTATGAATAGTAAAAAGACATCACTTCCCTACGAGCCGCTTGGCACTAAACTGCGCCAGCTGCGTGAGCAGCACCGCGAAAGTGTTGCCGAGGTTTCTGGTGCTGTTGAGATCGATGAAGCGCACTTACAAAACATAGAGTCTGGCAAAGATCGTCCATCTGAGGATATCCTATTGTTACTGATTAGTCATTTTGGGATTGGTGATGAGCGGGCTGAGGAGCTCTGGGAACTTGCAGGGTACATACCACAATCATCAAATACAAACTCTAACGATCACAAACACGAAGACCACGATGACGTTAAGCGTACCGCAGCTATGATGATAATGCTTGACCCACGTATTATGTACAGCGACAGCGTAGAAGTCGTTTCCAATAAACAAGGCGTGGTCCTAAACTTTTCGCAGACTGCCGGTGCAGACAGCCCGCCATTAACTATCTCTCGCGTAGGTATGAGTTTCGAGCAAGCCAAAGCCGTGATGGGCATACTGCATCAGGTGCTCTACTCTCAAGATAACCCTGGAAATTCGCGTCGCTTGGGCGGTGGCAATCAGTAGCTAGGCTTTGTGGGCAGCAGTGCGGCGCACAACGTCCGGAATGAAGAACGATTAAGGATTAATAATTGGGGACACCCTAACGTCTAACGTCGATGCCCTAGATCTTTATTCATCTGCTGTTCGGCAGCTACTGCATTCATTCTCGACAAATATCATTGACGCAAGTACCCCGGACGACATACCCTAAACATATGCTTGACAACGATCTGTTCGATAAGGCTAAAACAGCAGCCAATGAAGCTGCAAGGCGACTATTACCTACAAAGCAGGCGCCGCTCACGTTGCAAGACGTGGAACGAGCACGTGAGTACATTGCAAATTATTGGGTAAAGCTTGAGCGGTATCATCCGGCAGACGACGAAAGCTTGCTAGGAGTACCTAAACCATATCTCGTCCCAAGTTTCGACGAAACAGCCAGCTTTGATTACAACGAAATGTACTACTGGGATAGTTATTTTATGGTGCAAGGTATGCTCGATGAGTCACATCGAGAACTGGTTATCGGCATCCTTGAAAACCTCATGTTTCTATTTCAGCGCTTTAAGGCAATTCCTAATGCGTCCCGCACGTACCTCACAGGCCGGTCGCAACCGCCGTTTCTCACGAGCTACATCCTAGATGTATACAATTCGTATGCACTTGATCAAGCGTGGCTACGAGAAGCAATGGCTGTTGCTGAAAAAGAATTCGAAACGGTGTGGCTGGGTACACGAAAACCAAACGAACGCCTAGTGTTCCGTGGGCTTAGTCGCTACTACGATATTAATCATCTTCATGATCTCGCCGAAGCAGAAAGCGGTTGGGATATGACACCGCGTTTTGGACGCAAAGCACTGAACTATCTGCCAGTTGATCTCAACGCATTACTCTATAAATACGAGGCGGATTTTGCACGGGTCGCCCGCATGCTGGGTGATGAAGCTAAAGCTGAAAGCTGGCAGCAAGCCGCAGATTTGCGTAAAAACACAATGAATGAACTTATGTGGGATCAAACCAAAGGCCTCTACTATGACTATGATTACAAAAAAGGTAAGCGTGGTACGGTGAGTAGCCTGGCGGCT
>JAEUQV010000012.1 GCA_016789655.1 Candidatus Saccharimonadota bacterium | reverse complement strand
CTTCAGCGGCGTGATGCTTGGCTATTGTCGTGGGAGGATTTCGGGTTCCTGGGTGAGGGTGATGCCGAATTTTGCCTGGACGGCAGCGATGATTGTGTCACGGAAAGCTATGACGTCTTTGGCTGACTTGGCATGTTCATTCACGAGCACCAGGGGCTGGGTGGCCCATGTTGCCATGCCGGTTTGGCTGTCGTGGTAATCTTTGTAGCCGGCTTGTTCAATCAACCATGCTGCTGGAATTTTAGTACCGCCTTCGTCCATTGGCCAAGTCGGCAAGCTAGGGTACTCATCCATGAGTTCCATCACTTTTCGTCCATCCACGATCGGGTTAGCAAAAAATGAACCGTTGTTAGCCACATATGCAGGGTCAGGTAGTTTGGCTTGCCGAATGGCGATGACCGCATCACGGATAACGCGCGGTGTCACTGGCCCCTGTGGTGGATTGTCTTTCAAATATTGGTCGACTGCCCGGTAATATGGCGGGAACGGGTTGGCTTCAAACAGGTGGATGGTAATGGAAGTGATGAAAAATCGGTCGCGGTATTCGTTCTTGAAATTGCTATTCCGGTACGAAAACCCGCAAGCCTCGGTTGGTATATTGGCAAGCTGACCTGTTGTCATGTCAAATGCTTCGACGGTTGTAAGTACATTAGCGATTTCTTGGCCATAGGCTCCTACATTTTGCACTGGTGTTGCACCTGCTGTACCCGGTATGAGGCTAAGTGCTTCAATGCCAGTCAGCCCAGCGGCGACGGTGCGCGCCACTACGCTATCCCAGATTTCACCCGCTCCCACAGTTATAAAATGACTATCTACCGACACATAATCGCTGTAGCCAAGAATACGGTTGATCATGATGAGCCCCGGAAAGCCTTCGTCGCGCCAGACAATGTTACTACCGCCGCCAATCATGATCATGGGCAATTGACGTTCTCTTGCCCACGCAACAGCTTCCTTCAAGTCATCGCGCGAATGAACCTCAGTCATGAAAGCAGCCACGCCACCAAGGCGCATGGTTGAGTAGTTGGCGAGCGGTACTTGCTCTGCAACTTGAATCATATGTGTAGTATATACCACTTAGGAATTGCGATGAGGCATCTCGCCGCACCAAGCAGGAAAGTCGGGCTTCGGTAGGCAAATGGTATATCAACATGAGTTTGCTAAGCTTGCACCAGGGCAAAAACAGAGGTAGAATATAGGGTATGAATGGAAAGAAGACATCACTTCCCTACGAACCACTTGGCAGCAAACTCCGGCAGTTGCGAGAGCAGCACCGCGAAAGTGTTGCAGAAGTCTCTGGCGCTGTAGAAATCGATGAAACACACCTGGTGAGTATAGAATCTGGCAAAGATAGACCTTCCGAGGATATTTTATTGTTGCTTATAAGTCATTTCGGTGTCGGCGAAGATCATGCTGAAGAACTTTGGGAGTTGGCGGGGTATGTGCCGCAGTCATCAGACACTGACTCTAGAGATCACAAACATGAAGACCACGATGATGTTAAGCGTACCGCCGCCATGATGATTATGCTTGACCCGCGCATTATGTACAGCGACAGCGTAGAAGTTGTCTCCAACAAGCAAGGTGTGGTTTTGAATTTTTCGCAAACCGCTGGGGCAGATAGTCCTCCATTGACTATTTCTCGTGTGGGCATGAGTCTTGAGCAAGCAAAAGCCGTCATGGGCATACTGCACCAGGTACTTTACTCGCAGGACAATCCTGGGAACTCGCGTCGCTTGGGCGGCGGCAACTAGGGCAATAGACACTGTTGTACTCTCTTGGCAATTGTCATCCACACTTCGCATCCCCGCTCGTCATTCCCAGCTTGACTGGGAATCTAGACAAACAAAGACACCGAACTTAAAAAACCCCAGTTTCGAACCGGCCGTAGGCCGGCTCAACTTCCTTTTTTGCCAGAAAAAAGGAAGCGAAAAACTTCGGTCAGAGGCTACATCTCTTGGTCAGCCGTTGCTCGATATGACAACCGACAAAACAACTCACTACAGCAGGTATTGCCACCGGCAATACCTGCTTCTGTTCAGACAAGTTTTGTCGCCCGAACGGGAGTTGTCATATACGACAACACCTGAGCCAGGAGCTTCTGCATCGCCACTCTCAGTTGCATCCCGCCACGAGGCGGGATGATTGACTATGCGGCTTCGCCGCATTTGGGAATTGGGAATTGAAATTGGAGAAGAGCTTAGGAAGGAAGAACGATTAACGAATGGAACATACTAACGTCAAACCTCAAACCCCTACACCCAAAGCCCTACGGCCGACGCCCTATTTCTCCTTCTAACCTAGCACCCCCCACCTTACCCTGACGGGTCCTGTCACTCAGAAGCAGCACCAGAACACATGCTTACACCTCCATCGTACTTCCGGTACGATTCCGGCGTAACCATGCATTCTGGCACTACTTCTGACCGGCAGTCTAGCCGTCAGCCTAGGCGGGGAGGGGCACTAGAACCTCTAAACTTTCCCCGCTACGCCCTACTATCCCCTACAGTTTCTCAGTCGCTGCCAGCTTTCACGACAAATATCATTGACGCATGTACCCCAGACGACATACCCTAAACATATGCTCGATAACGACTTATTTGATAAAGCCAAGTCAGCGGCTGGGCAAGCCGCACGACGTTTGCTGCCCGCCAAACAGCCACCGCTTACCGCATACGAGGTGCAGGCAGCTCGGGCATACATCGCGGAATATTGGGCTAAGCTCGAGCGCTATCATCCCAGTGACGATGAAAGTTTACTGGGTGTGCCAAACCCCTATCTTGTACCGAGCTTTGATGAGACAGCAAGCTTTGATTACAACGAAATGTACTATTGGGATAGTTACTTTATGGTGCAGGGCATGCTCGACGATGTGCACCGTGACTTAGTAATCGGCATACTTGAAAACATGCTGTTCCTCTTTCAGCGCTTCAAAGCTATCCCAAATGCCTCTCGCACGTATCTTACGGGACGATCGCAGCCACCATTCCTCACTAGTTTTATCCTCGATGTCTATAACAGCTATGCGCTCGACCAGTCGTGGCTGCGCGAGGCTATGGCTGTCGCTGAGCGAGAGTATGAAACAGTCTGGTTAGGGACACGGAAGCCCAACGAGCGTCTCGTGCATAGAGGTTTAAGCCGGTACTACGACATCAACCACCTGCATGATCTTGCCGAGGCAGAAAGCGGCTGGGATATGACTCCACGTTTTGGCCGAAAAGCGCTCAATTACCTTCCGGTTGACCTCAACGCCTTGCTCTATAAGTACGAAACAGATTTTGCGCGTGTTGCACGGCTGTTAGGTAATGAGGCTAAAGCTGAAAGCTGGCAGCAAGCCGCAGATTTGCGTAAAAACACAATGAATGAACTTATGTGGGATCAAACCAAAGGCCTCTACTATGACTATGATTACAAAAAAGGTAAGCGTGGTACGGTGAGTAGCCTGGCGGCT
>JAEUQV010000054.1 GCA_016789655.1 Candidatus Saccharimonadota bacterium | reverse complement strand
CTTGTACAGCAGCATCAGTTTTAAGGTTGTATAAATAGCGGTTAATTTCTTTCTGTCGTGAAGGCGAAAGTTTTTCATAGGTCACTTGTGCTGCCGGATCCTGAGCAAGTACTGCGGCCAAGCCTGGATGAAGCGGCACTGTTCTATCTTTGGGATCGTAATCTAATGTTACTCTCAGTGTTTCTCCGACATGCCGTGGCGAATGAAGAAGCATAGTGGTGTTGATATATAGTCTCCATTCCCCGCTATAACGCACTAGCGTTTGCGCAAATGGTTTGTCAAGTATGCTTCCGCATACTGGGATGCCACCTTTGTTTTTGCCTGCTTTCATAAAAATATCGGTCAATATATCTTTAGGCACATATACAAATGGGTTTATGCCAATGATTTCTAGCCGTGCATTAAATATGTGCATGCTCAGCTGCTCGTACCCAGCATGTCTAGGTCAATTTCGAGATCGGCAAGCTTAGTGCGTAGTGCATTTTTCGCATCTTCAATCGCCATGTTGTAAACCTGTGGGCCTACATGTTGGGAGACTATATCTAAGATTTCCTCCGCAGCTAATACGCCAAATGGTGCATCGCCCTGCTCATCTAGTCGAGTGAGTATTTCTTCTAAGCATTGTTTTTTCTCTTGCTCGTTAGTTATATCCCATTTTCTGATCATATACCTATAATACACAGGTTATACGCGGGATTGGCACATTCCGGGCGAAAAGCTGCACTTCTCACTCCGCCATACCTATTGCCCTCCGAAAACATAACCTGCTTTATTTTGGGTTTTGGACGCTTGGACGCGCCCAATAATGCAGTTTTTTTCGGAGGGCAATAACTACGCTTGCGCTCCGGTGCTCCTTTTTAACCCCAGAGTGCACCATTCCCGCGTAAGGCCTATACCATTACAGCTATACCTGAAAAGGTTACATTCTTTCGTATGTGCACCACAGCCTTTTCACCTGGGATGACTCATGTAGCCCTGTGTACGTAGCTTGGGACGCGACAATCAGGTGTAATTGGGCCATCTACAGCTATATAAAGTGACGGGCACGGGCTTGCATGGCTGGGGTGCCATGTTCGATGGCGTATGGCAGCATAGTCTCAAATAACTTGGCAGCATCGGTATTTCGCTTGGCTACATCACGGATAGCTTGAAGGCTGGCAGTGCGGACAATGCTACTAGAATGGTGATAGAAATTTTCTTCCCATACGGGTAGTGCTCGCTGAATGTCTGCTGAGGACAAATCTAGTTGTGGCAAAATGAGCGCCAGATGCCACTGCACCTCTTGTTGACTGGTAGCTTCCAGCAGGTTCATGAATTTTTGGGTGTATGGCTGACATAACTCTGGGTGTATTCGGCTGAATTTCTCGACACAGTCGGCTGCACGCATCGCTATGATTTTTTCATCGCTCATCATGAACTCAACGGCATCGGCTAATAGACTTGGGTTTTGCGTCAAGAGTATGAGAACCTTATCGACATTCTTTACTGTACGCATGTCGCCCTCGCTGAACAGATCCATCAATTGCCCATTCATCAATAATATTCTAGCAAACTTATTAGCCGATCAAATATATACAATCCTGACGCACGCTCACTTATCAAACAAACAAACAAACAAATAAATAAATAATGACACGTATAGTCACTTATTTTGATATACTTACGGCTATACTAAGGAGGAAATATGAAAACAAAAGCTATCATAGCCATCATTGCACTTGTAATTGTCGCGGGCGGGGTGTTTTTCTTTATGAAAAAAGATTCAGACGACAACACTGCACAAAACTCGTCTACTACGACAAACGTTGTCGCTGATACCAAAAAAACAGCCTCAACTGATACGCCAAAGCTTGTCGCTCAGACTGTCGGTAAGGATGCAGATTGCTCGACCTATACATTTAAGGAGCTTGAGACAGTCTGGGGTGTACCATTTACCGATACAGACATAAACAAAGTTACCGAACTTTCGACAAGCGGCGGCAAGCAGTACTCATGTTCGTACAACGAGACAAATTCCGGTATGGGCGTAACTCTAGCCGTAGAGGTTCGAGAACATCCAAGCGTAGAGGCTGCCAAACAAAGCATGAACGACACGCGTAGCACCGAAAAGTACGGCGACACTGTCTACTATCTCAAGGAAGATAAGACAGGTGTAGGTGACGAAGCATTCTTATGGGCGCGCAACCGAACCGATGGCAGCAAAGAGTCAAACCAGCAGCTGTATGTACGGAAAGGTAGCGTTGTATTTCTGCTTTCGGGCGTAAACCTGAGCGGAGTCGACGCTAGCTATAAGGAAAAGCTAGTAGCCAGCTACAAACTACATTTTCAGTAAGCCGTTTCGTTCGCCCGAGGTATGTGCGTTCTTCGTAGCAAGCACGAATTACGTGCGTTATGAATAACACTTTCATTACCAGATGAGCACCAGTTACTGCTAGGGTGGACAATTTGAATCTGTTAGCTAGTACTGCCTGCGATAGCCACCACTTTGATTGCCACTGCCACCTCGCCCACCGCTACGCCTACCGCCACGGTCGCCACCATAACCGCCGCCACCATTACCGCTAGGGCGGCGTTCTTCTTGCGGGCGAGCTTCATTTACCGTAAGCGAGCGTCCGCCGAAATCTGTGCCATTGAGCGCTTGTATAGCGTTCTTTGCCTCGCTATCATCCGACATTTCTACAAAACCAAAGCCCTTAGACTGGCCGCTAAATTTATCTTTAATAACCGCTGCGCTCGTAACAGTGCCGTGTGACGCAAAGAGGTCATTTAGCTCTTGATCAGTGGTGCTGTACGGCAAGCCGCCGACATAAAGTTTCGTTGCCATTGTTGAAATCCTTCTGTTAGGTTATATCGCTTGCGTTTAGTATTGCTGCCCGTGGCTGCTGTTTATCCGGTGAGGCAAACGACATACGAAGGGGTACTTGTAACTACTTGCGTACCAATAGTATAGCAAACCTAACCCTATAACTCGAAATTGATGGTGCTCATATGGCGTTTGCACCGTATACTAAGAGACAGTAAGGACATTCAATGTATAAATTTATGCTCAGTGATGCAGACGCGAGCTGCAAGGTGTATGTGAATCTCATCAGTACGTCCGTTGGGCAATACCTTAGCCGTCGCCCGCAGGTCATCGCGCTTATAAAAGAATTGCTCGTAGCACGAGAACTCTCGGGCGCACACATGATTATTGAGCAAGATATGGGTCGCAATATTGGTACTACCGATGTCGTAGTGACCAGTGAGCACGATAATATATATTATGCACAACCGGTTAAAACGGAAGTATTTTCGCGCTTCGCCAAAAATCGCAATGCCCAAGCCAGCCCTATGTTGACGGTTATCGTAGAGCAAGACAACACGGGTGACTATATGGTAAGCAATGCCTGGATTGGCGCCTACTTTCCGCCCTTCCCTGGTGATGTGCATGAAACGACCCAAAGTAAGACGTTTTGGCAAAACCACGCCATGGTGCATAATGCACAAGCCATACAGCTAAAAACAGTTACGAAAGAATGCCCGTATTAATCCCCATATTTCGCTCAATGATAAGCCGTGATACTAAAAGAGTGTACCGAAAAAAGACTTCTTCCAACGACTACCCTACATGTGACTGCAATAGTTCCAAATGCAGTCTCGTTGACAGATTTGGGCAGTGAAAGGAATTTAACGAGGTGAACGCGCAGTTGTTTATTGTAGAAAATTGTGCTACAATTGCCACATTGTTTTTGATGAATCCGAGTTAGTTTGTTAAGCTTCGATGTTCATTTCAGACAATCGATAGCAACAAATAACCAAAGGATTCATTTTTTATGTCTCAAAACTATATGTATCGCTCTGCTCGCCGTGGGCAGAGTCGTAAACCAAATGGTAGCCGTCAGCAAACTCGTACGCGCAGTCGCCAGCCTAAAAAAGATTATATACACCCTTCCCGCTTCGTACAGAAAGCCAAGGCGACGAAACAGATTGAGTATGTATCCCTCTTCCGTTTTGAAGATTTTGCCATGCATGATCTGTTGCAGCGCAATTTGCGTGATATGAATTTTGACTTACCCTCACCAATCCAAGATAGAGCCATACCAGAGGGGCTTAGCGGGCGGGATATTGTGGGTATAGCTAACACTGGCACTGGCAAGACGGCGGCATTCGCTATTCCCTTGCTACATCGTCTCATAACTGATCCGAGCAGCAAGGCTATCATTCTCGCGCCGACCCGCGAGCTGGCCGAACAAATCGAACAGCAATGTCGGCTAATTGGCAAAGGCAGCGGTCTTGACGGTGCGTTACTGATAGGTGGCGCAAGCATGGGTCGCCAGTTGAGCGAGCTACGCTTTAAACCACGTATTATCATTGGCACGCCTGGCCGCGTCAAGGACCATCTGGAGCGTGGTTCGTTAACCCTGAGTGATGCCAACCTTATCGTGCTTGATGAAGTCGACCGCATGCTCGACATGGGATTCGTACACGATATAACCGAGATCTTGAGCCATACTGCTGAGAAGCGCCAAAGTTTCTACTTTTCTGCCACGTTGGATGCGCGAGTACGTGGGATTATCGAAACGTTTTCGCATGATCCGGTGCATATATCTGTCAAGTCGGGTGAAACGAGTGATAATGTCGAGCAAGACATCGTTCCGTACCGTGGTAGTAACACTAAGGTAGACCGCTTGCATGACATCCTTATCGCGGCCGGAACGACCAAGGCGATCATATTCGATGATACGCAGCGGAGCGTTGAAAAACTTTCCCAAGAACTAGAGTCACGTGGTTTTTCGGCCGATTCGATCCATGGTGGTAAATCCCAATCGCAGCGCCAGCGCGTACTGCGCCGCTTCAAAGCCAGTGAAATAACCGTGCTCGTCGCTACAGATGTTGCGGCTCGAGGTCTTGACGTCTCCGATATAACTCATGTGATCAACTATTCCCTGCCTCAAACTTACGATGATTACGTCCACCGCATAGGCCGCACCGGCCGCGCCGGCAAACCCGGTTTCGCTCTCACCTTCGTCGAAGCGTAGTTCTTTTTGACGATCGCCTAGATTTAGGAAGTGAATTCAGCGATTTCGTCTCGGATGAACATTTTGTCTCTGTTGGTATCGGCTGGGCTGGAAATAGAATTAGTTCTTGTTCGGTGAGGACTTTTTGGCTAGGCCGGCGGCTTTGACTTCTTCGCGAATTTTTTTGGATACCTTTTTGCTGGGGCGGCGGAAAACATCTACGAAGGAATTCCATACGCCCCAGAAACTAAACATACGCTTAACTTGATATGGGTTGTGCGCTGGGTTTTTATCGCCATACTCCATCTGCATGCTCGATATGGTCATGTTTAAAAAGCGATTTTTCTTGCGGCGTAATATGGTCAAGGGGTATTTGAGCAGGTAAGCACGCGACGCTATGCCAACTAGCAACCCCGCCAGTACCAATGCAGGGTAAATTATGTAGCGGCTGTCTATAAGTGTACGATGTGCCGCCAACTTGACTGAGTCGATCTGTTCGGACTTGTCGGGAGCAATGGTGACGGTTTTGGACATATTAATTTCGTTATAACTGACAGTCAGTGCTTGCTCACCAGCACTACTGTGCAAGAATGCTTTACCATCATTTTCAGTGTAAGCGGTTTGGCCATTCAGCGTGACACGGGCACGGGGCAATGGCTTGCCGTCCGAACCTTTTACAGTGATTGCATATAAGACACTTCTGGTAGTAAAGACAAAATCGGTGCTATGCACTGTATTGCCGCTGGCATCGACGCTGGTGACTCTATAGTGGTATAGCCCATTCGGTTGCAAGAACGCAGAACGTAATGTCACGCTGTGGCCTGTCCCCTTCAAGCTTTCTTCGGCGGTTAAGCCATAGTTGGTATCCAGACCGTATTCTACTTTGGAACTACTGGGTTCGTTGGTCGTCCAGGCTATGGCTACGGTATTTGCGCCAATTTGCTTACTCTGAATGTTGGACAGCACAGGTGGGGTTGCGTCAAAACGGGGGTCAGATGGAGAAGCGAGCCGTGTAAAAGTGGTCGTAGGCTTCGGCTGTGTACTAGGAGGAGTTGCAGATCCAAAGTCTATGGTTGCACTGCCAAATATGGCGCTTATGGGCGTACTACCGTTCTTGAGTGTTGAAGTATCTAGTACACGTATCGTACCGGTGCCGTACTCGGCCGCTACTTTGAAGGTCAAAACAGCAAGTGGCAGCTCACCAGTAACGAGGCTATCTGAGCTACGTACAATGCGTATGTTGCCTCCCCCGCCTGTCCAGTCGAGGCGGTTACTGAACGATGAACCGCTGTATGACACATCCTGAAATGCGACTTGGCTTGATGGGTACGATAGGTTCACCTCTACCTCTTTCACGTTGGAGCTGGTAGTTATGCCTATCGCAATAGTAAAGGTGTTGCCTTTTGTCACGATCTGAGTTTCTGGTGAGAGATGAATGTTGGCGCTGATTGCGGGTACGGCGAGGACGGGGGCGCACTGTATACTCAGAGCTACACTAAGGAAGATGGCAAGTATTCGGCGTTTTGTGGTATTTGCATGCATAGTTTTTATGCTTCGTCTATGTTGCAAATATATCACCTAATCGGCGCTGGTACAATTTACTTCGCGCTCGCGCTGTACAAATCGAAGGGATTATCGCACGCTGCAAATGTTTGGGGCGCTGAATCGAGTTCAGTATGATATGCCGTCTGAGTACCCTTCTCAAACCTTATACCACATCTACCACCGTATAGCCGCATATATTTCAAATCAAACTTTGTCCGCACTTATTGCTCACCGTATTTCTAGCACTCCGCCAACCCTGTCTTGATAGATAGACCGGTCGTCAACAAAAGTGCCTGGTGCGTCAGATGTATCCGAAATATAACCGCTGTTGCGGTGAAGATTGTATGAGGAGTATTGTGTTGATGCTGATGCGTGAGATACGTCATTGTGGGGTTGGTGGAGTACTAGTACATCTCCCAAAAGATACAGCCAAGGTTTTGCTATTCTGCACAGTTCTATAGAGGTATCTTATGGCATAAGATTTGGAAACGATCCGAAAGCCGTTACTCTTTACGGTTACCCCTGAATATTATTCCGTGTCTTTAATCTGGTTATTGCAACCATAAGCTCAATGGTATACAATGTATAGTATGAAGAAAGTCGTTATATCTGTAGTAATTTTGGCGTCGCTCATACTTGGGGGCAGCATACTCTTTAATAGTCTTGATGGGTCAAAAACCGGTACAACCGATAATTCTACTACTAGCGAAAAATCTGGTAATTCCAGCAAAAGCACCAACACCCAAAGCTCGATTTCGTCGCAAGACAATGCTGCTACTGCGACTTCCTTTTCGGCAGCAGATGTCGCTACGCACGATAATACAAATGACTGCTGGATTATCGTTGCCGGGAATGTCTATAATGTGACCGATTTCGCCAGTTCTCATCCTGGCGGAACAGAAAAAATACTAACAAACTGCGGCAAAGACGCAACAACGGCTTTCGAAACTCAGGGCGGCGAAGGGTCGCACTCCGATGATGCTCGCAAAGAGCTCGCCTCGCATAAAATCGGTACTCTAGCAGAGTGACTGCTGCGTTCGTGTAATAGACTGGGCTCGGTCAGTTGTAATGTGGTTTGGCTCGGGATGGCCAAATGGTATCTGTTAAGTGCAGCCGGGATTTGAAATGTGGCTAGGTTACCGTTGTGGGTTGGGGGTGAAAGTGGGCGTGCATGACTTCGTGGACGTTGCTTATGACGACGAAGGCGCCTGGGTCACAAGCTCGCACGGCTGCCTTCAGCTTTTGCTCTTCTATGCGGGTTATAACCGACAGTATGACGCCATTCGAAACCATGCCGTCGACACTCTCGCCGTTTACGTACGTTACTTTCCTGCCGAGCTCCCGTTGTATGGCCTGCCCTATCTCGTGGTACTTGTTGCTCACGATCCAGACCGATTTTGATTCGTCGAGTCCCTCTACTGTAATATCCATGACTTTATAGGCCACGACATAGGCGATGAGTGAGTACATAACCCTATCCCAACCAAATATAAAGCCCGCAGTGCACAGTATGACTGTATTCATCGCCATTATGAGCTCGCCAACCGAAAATGGAGATCTCTTCTCTAACAAAATGGCGATAATCTCTGTGCCGTCAAGTGTCCCGCCTTAACGGATAACTATTCCCGACCCAATACCTATCGCTACCCCACCGAATATAGCAGCCAAGATAGGTTCTGATGTTGCGAGGTATCCTCCATGAAGTAGGCTCGTCATAAGCGATAATAACGCAATGCTAGCGATGGACGATACTGCGAATTGCCGGCCAAGTTTTTTATAACCGAGGTATATAAATGGCGCGTTAAGGCATAACAAAAATAAACCGATAGGCAGCCTGGTCATGTGTGCTACTATTATCGATACTCCTACTATGCCACCATCCGTTAAGTGGTTCGGCACAAGAAACACCTGCAGCCCGATGGCTGCTATGCCTGCACCAATGACGATGCTGCAAGTACGCTTCATGCGATCCAAAAGGCTTACCCCGTCTTACTGTTGCTTATTTTTTTAGGCTTCTTAATTTCTTTTCTACCCTTGTCTTTTGTCATGCGGTCTCCTTATATTTTAGTAAACTGCCTCAGCAGCGTTTATGGTTGGTCTATCAAAACTGCGAGGTATCTCGGCTCTACAATCGCTCACAACAGATTCTAAAAATAGTCTGGCAACATCAACGGTTGGTCCGCTACTAGGCGCGTGGAACCACTTGAGCCCAGGCATAGTGTTTACTTCTAGTACGAAGGCCTGACCCGAGGTGTCTACTAAGTAATCAACGGCAGCAAATTTCAGGTTGAGCATATCTGCGATGTGAAGCGATGTAGCAAGCAGCACTGGATCCCAGGAATCTTGCGGATACGATATGCGCTTCAGTGGTCTATCTACTGCAACCGATGTACCGTAGTCGCTTAGATGTACGCCGATTACCCTATTGTTTAGAAGCAGATACCGTAGCTCCTTGCCGGCTATATATTTTTCGAGTATGTAGCGATGTAGCGTAAGTGTCTGAAGCTCTTCATGAGTTATGATGATGTGTATGTCTTGTGCGCCCGACCCGTTGATGGGTTTGGCTATTATAGTGCCATGTTGCGCCAGGAAGCTCTCGGCTTCAGCTAAAGTGCGGGCTCGCATGAAGGGAATATTTTGCATGCCGTGCCGTTCCAATATTCGTCGGGTAACGTATTTGTTTCTGGCTAGAGCTGTGCTGGCATCTGAGTTAAGCGGGCTGCGTGCCATGTTGATATAGCGCTCGCGTCCATGCACATGAATGGCAAAGGTATGAAGCGGCGTCACCCATGCGGGCTGTAGCTTCATCTGTAGCGCGCAAGCGAATAGCAGCTCAGCTGTTCCAATCGTTTGACCAGTACCCATTAAGTGTTTAACGGCGTTGGTAGCCGCCACCTTGAAAACTTTGACTGCCAGATGGTTGTGGTCGATCTTCGCGCGGTTTAGCTATGTTAACTACGATGACACGGCCTTCAAACTCTTTGCCGTCGAGCGCGGTTATTGCGGCTTGAGCGGCTGCCTGGTCTTCCATTTCGACAAAACCAAAACCTTTAGATCGCTTGGTTTCGCGGTCCATGATGACATGTGCGCTTACTACTTTGCCATGCTGTAAAAAGAGAGTCTGTAAGCTGTCGTCGGTAGTGTCAAAAGATAGTTTGCCTACAAATAACTTAATTGCCATTGGGTTGGAGCCTTTCTATTAGCTAATAGTTAGCGAGACAGGGTCTTTGCTATAGCTGAGAATAAAAAGCCTGCAAAGACTCACTATAAAAAGGTATAGAGTTGAATAACTTGCTAAGCTATAGTGTAGCATCTATCGGTGATATCCCCTAATCTAGGTAATGCGCAACGCTTGATTTGTGGTGAGCAACGAGATTCACGCCTAGTATAAACAGCCAAACT
>JAEUQV010000051.1 GCA_016789655.1 Candidatus Saccharimonadota bacterium | reverse complement strand
GCCATGAGCAGCTTCAGCGCCGCCAGCTCTTACAGCTCTTCGACTGGCGGTAGTAGCGGTGGTTCATCGGGCGGTGGCGGTGGCGGCGGTGGTGGTGGCGGCTGGTAGTCTTTGCTAGCGCACGTTATTTGAGTGCAAATCAAGCTCATGGTTGGCTGAAAGTTTGATGTTATGCTTGATTGATGGTGTGGCATAGTTGGCGAATATACATGAAGTCCCATCGGGCTTGGTGGCTTCGACGCACCAATGCAATAATGGTGCTGTGCGCTATGGTATTGTTTGGCCTGTTAGTTGCGCGACTTCACCTCATTATACCCGCATGGTTTGTGGTTGCAGCTGGGATTATAGCGCTTATAGGGGTGAAAAAGCCCGCTTTTCGCCTCGTTTGGATAGGAATCTTTGGGTTCAGCCTAGGGTTATGGCGCGGTGCATCTTATCTACAGGCCATGCAGCCGTATCAGACATTTGCCCGGCAGAAAGTAACATTGCAGGCTCGCGTGAGCCTAGATGCCGTCTACGGCGATAAAAAACAATTGACATTTGAAGTTAAAAAAATACAGTTTACCTCGCCCAGGCAAGTTCAAGCTCCAGGCACCATAAAGGTAAGTGGTTTTGGGGAACTGGCTATATACAGAGGAGACATCGTAGAAATATCCGGTAAACTGTACCCTACACGTGGTGGCAAACAGGCCACGATGAGTTTTGCCGAGATCAAGCGTATCGGCAGCCAACAGACATGGGTAGATACCTTTAGGCGTTCGTTTGTTGCTGGCATGCAAACAGCATTACCCGAACCACAAGCGTCATTTGGGTTGGGGATTTTGATTGGGCAGCGTAACACACTCCCCTTTGCTGTTTCGCAGGCTTTTCTTATGGTCGGCTTGACGCACATTGTAGCTGTCAGCGGCTATAACCTGACAATTTTGCTCGATGCTGCTCGAAAAATACTAGCTAAACGATCCAAACACATAACCACTACTGTTGGCGTTAGTCTAATGACGTTCTTCCTACTTATTACAGGTGCGAGCCCTAGTATAGTGCGGGCAGCAGTAGTGAGCGGGCTTGGTCTGGCTGCGTGGTATTATGGCCGTTCGGTGCGACCAATGGTACTTATTTTGCTAGCCGCAGCGCTCACGGCGTATGCAACACCAGTTTTCCTATGGTCAGATATCGGCTGGTGGCTGTCTGTACTGGCGTTCTTCGGTATCTTAGTAGTCGCACCGCAGCTGAAAAAAGTACTTTTTAAAGAGCGAAATGTGCCGGTGCTAGCCAGCATGGCTATCGATACATTGTGCGCCGAACTTATGACTATACCGCTTATTATGTATATATTTGGGCAAGTGTCTCTAGTGGGTTTGCTCGCAAATATGCTGGTGGCTGCTTGCATACCAATCGCTATGCTTCTAAGCTTCATTGCAGCAATGGCCGGTATGCTCACGCCTACTTTTGCGGGTTGGTTTGCGTGGCCGGCAAAACTGCTCTTGACCTACATGATAGACACCGCAACTATGATTTCCCGTATACCACACATCTTCCAGCAAAATGCATATCTTGGGGTAGTCGATATGGGTATCTGCTACGGAGCAATTGTAACAGTAACTTTGTTACTCTACCGGCGACGAAAGGTCTGGTTCAGCGCGATTAGAAGCAAACAAGCGCTAATAGGGTAAGATATACAGATGGATGAACGAAAACAATTCGGGAAACTAAAGCTTTTGGCGCCATTTGCAGTGACGAGGCAGTATGCCAAAAAGCAAACTATATTATTTCAGGGTGAAATCCCTAGGAGTGTGCTGTTGCTCCGAAGTGGCATCGTGAAGGTGTATGGCATAACAGCAGATGGTGACCAGCGCACCGTAACGCTTCTCACGGCAGGTGATATATTCCCGATGTCATGGGTATTTGGTAAATCCCCCATATGTATCTATTACTTCGAGGCGGCTACTGACTGTACCGTTTTGGCAGTGAGCAGGGAAGATTACGAAAGAACTGTCGCACAGCAACCAAGCCTAAAAGACCAAATATTTGAAAACTATATGTCGCATTATATAGCTGCAACCATGCATGTGTATGCGCTGGAGCACTCCTATGCTCAAGATAAACTTATATATATTTTGCAGTACCTTGTAACGCGCTTTGCAGAAAAGACTAGCGGCAACAAGATTAAGATTGGGTTGCGGCTTAGTCATCAAGATATAGCGGAAATGGTAGGGATTACCCGCGAGACAGCCGCAGTTGAATTACACAAGCTTAAATTGCGTGGAGTCATAGATTACCAACGGTTCACCTACTCAGTAGATGTCGCCAAGTTGTTCCGGTCAGAGCGTGGCGACGAGTTTAACGAAATTCACCTTGAAAACAACGACTCGACTAAGAAGGGCTAATCCTCCCCATACGCTTATTGCTGAGCGCGTGTAGTGCATCAACCATAGCGAAACTTATGAACATTAGCAGGTACCACGAACCAAGCTTTTGTAGCCCAACAGGGTGCCAATGTACTAACTGGGCAGGGTACAGCCATGTTTTAGTAAGGGTGCCGATGTTTTCCGCGAACCAGATGAACAAAGCAATAAGGCCAAAGCCGAGCAGAAGCGGCATACGGTGTCTGGATGAGGCCAGTACGTAGTGCACGGTCGTGCGCCAAAACAATACAGTAAGCCCTACAAATAGCAGGATGCGCATATCGGGAAGGTAATGGTGTGTAAAGAAATTTATATATATTAGAGCGGCAAGCAGCATGATGAACCGCCTGTGCGGAAAATGGGTGAATGACAGATGCAAGACACGCCATGATCGTGCCAAATAGCTACCGACTGCGGCATACATGAAACCCGAGAAAAGCGGCACGTTTCCTAGGCGCATCACCGCCTCGCCGGGGTATGTCCAAGAGCCTATGCCTCCTGATGTTTTAAATAGCTCCATTGCTAAACCGACCAGGTGGAACAACACGATGACTATAACTTCCTTTGGTTCCTCCAGTTTAGCTATGACCATGAATACCTGTATAAGCACAGCGAATAGGAATAACCAGTCGTATTGGTGTAGCCAGGGCAGCTGCACAAGGCTGGTTAACAGTATGGCACACAGCAAGAGCCCGCCAAATAAGGCGGCCCAACCTTGCCGAATAGCAAATACCCACAGTTTACCTAAGGGGAATTGTTCGATGCGGTACAGAAAACTAGCCTTATCCACGCAGCGATTGTAGCACGCTATTTTGGGCCGCCAGACTTTCACGCTGGTAAATCTATCAAAAATTCGCTACAATAACAGATATGAGCGGACATTCCAAATGGTCAACAATCAAACGTGAAAAGGGTGCGAAAGACGCAGCCCGTGGGGCGGTATTTACAAAACTTGGCAATGCCATAGCCATCGCGGCTCGGGCCGGCACTGACCCTGAAACGAATTTTGCATTACGTTTGGCCATAGATAAGGCCAAAGCAGCTAACATGCCGCATGCCAACATCCAGCGCGCGGTAGATCGTATAAAGGATAAAGCGGCAGATTTACAGGAAGTTTTATACGAGGGCTATGGCCCGGGCGGCGTAGCGATATTGGTCGAAGTAGCGACCGATAACATCAATCGCACCTATCCGGAAGTACGGCTGGCATTCAGCAAACACGGCGGCAACATCGCAGAAAAGGGTGCCGTAGTGTTTCAATTTGCCCGCAAAGGCTACTTGCGTGTGCGTGCTAGTGGCGATGATTTTATGCTCGAAGCCATCGATGCAGGCGCCGAAGATGTGCAAGAAGACAATGGCGAAAGTGACGTATACACCGCAGATGCCGACCTGGCAAAGGTGCGCGATGCCCTAAAAGCCGCTGGCTACGAGATTACCGAAGCCGAGCTGACATACGTTCCGGGCAATACCATCGAGATAACCGATAAGGACACGGCTGGTAAGATCATGCGCCTCATGGATGCGCTCGAAGCCTGCGATGATGTGAGCAACACACACGTCAATTTCGACATCGACGAGAGCCTGCTGGACTAGTTGCCATGAAATTGTATCGCTTCAGCCCTATCACCTCCGAAGAGGAGCTAATGGCGGCACTGCGGTATGTACATGAAACGTGCCATAAACTGTGCCATGATGCCGTCGGAACATATTTGCCAGTAGCGGGGAATATCGGCATATTTTGTCATGACTATGACGAATACACCTACCTTACCTCTTTGCGTGAAAAATTGACGTACCGTGAACCAAACTACAAAGCTAAATATTACCCGCTGAAAGATTCAATTCATTTTGAAGAAAAAGATGGAATACCAGCCGCGACGTATGAGTACTTGTACGTTAGGAAGGTAGATCCATACCGTTCACACGTCGGTGATGTTGATTTTTTCGTGTCGGCAGAGGTACATGAAAAGTACAAAGACGGGCTTACTGCAGGGGATTTTCGGAATGGCACCAGGTTGTTTGAACGCCCAGAAGAGAATTTGATTGAGCTCTGGTTGCCGCAATACGATGTAGTTAGCTTTATTGCTAATGCTAAAATGCAGGAAAAAGTAGCGGGCAAGCGAGCCGATATCGCAGGCGTTGTAGTCCGTGAAAAAGACGGTAAGTATCTTATGGTGCAGGAAAAACGGTCCGATGTATACGGCAAATGGAACCTTCCGGCGGGCAGGATAGATCCGGGTGAAAGTTCGGTAGATGCGGCTGTGCGTGAAGCTCGTGAAGAAACGGGTTATATTGTGAAATTGATAGACGACAAGCCATTGCTACAAGAGCATATAACTTCAGCTGGGCGGAGCTTTTATTTTTACAAAGCGGCTATTGCTGGCGGTGAGCTAAAGGTGGATCCGCAGGAAGTTTTAGATGTGAAGTGGTGCACGTACGATGAGATATATGAGTATCATACAAGTGGTGAACTGCGTGCCGATGTTATGTACCGTGCAATTACAGTCGTTGAGATGGGAGCAGATAGTCATTTCTCCTAACCCTGCGCACGCACCAGGTATGCTACTATAGGGGTATGAAGAAACTTAAACGACTCTCTGTTTCTATCATAGTATCGTTTTTGGTGGCGCTTTGCGTTGGTCTTGGGGTAAATACATTTCAGGGGTATGATGTTAAACGGGGTTTTGCATTTGGACCACCACAGGATCAGCAGACCACGTCATATAGGGGTTGGTATGGCATAAAGCGGTGGGGATTCCCCGCGACCTATCTCGAAGTTCATAGCTTTCAGCCTGGCGAAGGGGCGTCTGGAAACTTTTATTACACAGCAAAACCGTTAAGCCCGCTTCTAGTTGTGACAAACGTTGTGTTACTCATGTCGTTTATAGTAGCTATGTTGTCGCCTATTACAATTTTCTGGCGACCCAAAAAGGCATCGTCAGTAATCGAAATGGATAAGAATGAGTCGAATCTTCCAGGGGGAAAGCCTGCGCCTCAGTTAGAAAAAGATGCGAATACTTGGCATTGACCCAGGTACGGGCATATTAGGCTTTGGCGTAATTCGAGTAGACGGCTATGAGGTGCAGCTCCTTGACGCGGGCGTCATACGCACCCCGGTGCACGAAGATGATGTGGTGCGACTACAGACGATCTATGATGAGCTTACCTGTATCATTGCCCAAACGAAACCCGATGTCATGTCGGTCGAAAAGCTATTTTTTATACGCAATGTTACCACGGCTATGACAGTTGCGCAGGCTCGTGGGGTGGTACTTTTATGTGGTTCGCAAGCAGGCCTAGAAATCGCCGAATACACACCGTTGCAAATCAAAATGGCTATTACAGGTTACGGTAGGGCAGATAAAAAGCAAGTACAGGAAATGGTGCGAATCCACCTCAACCTAGCAGAAGTACCAAAGCCTGATGACTGCGCCGACGCCCTAGCCGCCGCCCTGACCCACGCCCAATCCCGCAAATTCTAGCCACTCTACTCAAACCTTAGCGTTCCTGCGTCAAGGACGGACCCTGACGCATACAAAAAGCGAACATATCGCACACATTTATTGCGTCAGGGTCCGTCCTTGACGCAAGTGATACTCGTATGGAGTTTCGGCGTCTGGTTCTGAGTCTTCAATGGTGGCGAGATCCCATTTGATTTCATCGTACATTTTTTTGACGTCTTCGTAGTCTTCAAGAAAAGCTAGGTACTCCTTAGGGCTGGAAAAGAGTTCAGTAATACGCTGTGGCTGAATCCATTCAGCGTGGCGTTTGCCAAGGTAAAAATCAAGACTAGTTTTGTCAGTTGTGCGCCAATTTGCTGGGTTGAGGTGTATGTAGCGTGAAATATGTTGGAGGTATGAATCCTCGCTGACGAGGACGGCGCGGTACCGACTTTGAAAAAGGGGGCCTACTCGCCGGTGCATTTTATTGTACTGCATGCAATAACTTGTAAGCAGCGCACGCATAAAATCGCGGATGGCGTAGGCATCGTGCTGGTATATAAATAGGTGTATGTGGTTGGGCATGAGAGCGTAAGCGAGCAATTCAATGCGACCATTGAAAGAGGGATAGACATGGCGGGAACTACTGAGCATTGGCTGTGCCGAAAGATAGCGCTTTAGAAGTCCAATAAAAACGGAAAAATCGTCCTCTCCATCGAAAGTAATGCCTTTGTTTACACCGCGTGAGTAAATATGATAGTAACTTTCAGGTGCGTACTCCTTAAGGATATTTTTTCCGGGCATAGACACAGTATGCGTCAAGGACGGACCCTGACGCAAGCAGCAGCACTTTCTATCGATAGCTATATGTTCGCTTTTTGTGTGCGTCAGGGTCCGTCCTTGACGCAGTCAGGTTATGGGATAATGGAGGGTATGATTGCTAGTTTACGTGGGATTGTTGAAAAAACGGTGGATGGTGTAATCATCGAAGTATCTGGTTTAGGGTATGGGCTGCAGGTGACTTCAGAGGACTTTGGCAAAATGGCCGATGGCAAAGAAGCGAAACTGTATGTATATGAGCATATCCGTGAGCAGGGGTTTGATCTGTTCGGGTTCACTATGCAGGACACCAAGCATTTATTTGAACAACTGTTGGGTGTGAAGAAGGTTGGGCCAAAGGTAGCCATGGCCGTACTCGACCTAGGGAGCGCAGCAGCTGTTCGAACAGCGATTGCCTCAGGTGACGTGAAGCTGTTGCAGAGCGCAAAAGGTGTCGGTAAGCGTGCGGCTGAGCAAATCGTCGTTGAGCTTCGCGATAAGGTGGGGTTGGCGCCAGGATCATCAGCCGAAGATGTGGTGCATCGACCTGGCATAAATGCACAAGACGAGGCAGTAGAAGCCCTAGTTGCACTTGGCTACACGCCGCAAGACGCTGCACAAGCTTTACGCACCATAGACACAGGCTTACCTGTTGAAGACAGAGTCCGCTTAGCCTTAAAACGATAGCATAAAGGGCACTCTGTAGCCGTTATGTACCCTTAGTGCTACTATAAAGTGAGCGTAAGCTCAATAAAATATGGATCCGAATAACTACCTGCAACCAAATCTACCGCAGCAGCCCGGTAATGATATGCTGCCCCCCACCCCGGGGCAGGCATATCAGCAGGGTCAAAGTTCTCCATACTCGGCGGGAGCGCCACAACCTCAGCCAGCCCAGCCAGCCCAGTGGCAGCAAAGCTATGCACAACAGCCCCAGCAACTGTATCAGGCTCAACCTGGTGCTTGGCAGAGTCAAGCCCCTACTGGCCAGCAGCAGATGTCTGCGGCGCCAGCGACTTATAGTGGGCAAATGGGTTATGCTCAGCAACCGAGCGTACAGCCGTGGGCGGCCCAGAATCAATACACCCAACCGGTGATGAACCCTGGGTATTACGATCAGCCAAAATCGGGCCACAAGAAGGTGTTGCTTTGGATAATAATCAGCTTCGCGGTGCTTATGTTACTTTTGGGAGTTGCGCTTATGTTAGGTTCAAAAAATAAGAACGTCGCACCTCGCACAGGGTCTAGCGCATCCACCACTCAGTCAGCTTCTTCGTCCGACCAAGCAAAGTACAAAGCATCGACGGCCGAAAGTCTCAATGATTATAGCGCCGTTTGTGATGGTGGCACCATATCGAACTCGACGGACTACTCGACAGGACCTTCACCTCACCCAATAGTGCTGTTCGAACCGAGTTTGACCGAGGGCAGGTACATAGAAAGTAGCATATACTTTACCGATGCGAACTGGGAGGCTGACTACAAAACTCCTGCTTCTGCACAGTTAGTAGGCTGCATGAAACGAAAATCAGTAGGGGATAGTACGAAGACTTGTGACTTTCAGGATAGCGACAAGCAAGCGGTAAGCTTGAAGCTGTACCCTGTTTCCTATACGCTCACCATATATGAAGCGAAATCAGGCAAAAAACTGAACCAAACGGAAATTTGGGGTCCGGCGACGAGCTGCCCAAGTGTTGCGGCATACAGTAAAAACGATCCGAAACTGTACGGCTACCCCGACAAGGGGCAGGTAACCGAGGCAGTACGCACTTTTATCACCAAAAATTAGGCTTTGCTGACATTATTTCGCGGGTGTGTTGAAGTTAATGGGATTAGATGTGTATGATTAAGAAAAGGAAACGATATGAGGCTAGTAGTCCAGCGTCTGTACGAAGGTGAACTTTTGAAAGAACGCATCGAGCAAATAGTACATGAGCATCGGCTCACGGCGGCTACAGTCATAAGTGCGGTTGGGAGCCTCAATACTGCGCGCATCAGGATGGCGGGTGCTCAGCCGAATAACGAAGACATACGGAGTTACGAAGGCCCGTTTGAAATCGTGTCGCTCATTGGCAATCTAGGACAGGGTCGCACACATCTTCATCTTGCGTTTTCGGATAGCGACGGCCAGGTGATAGGCGGACACTTAAAGGAAGGTTGTATCGTGCACACTACGGTCGAGCTAGTGTTGGCCGTCGAAGATGGTTTACATTTTAGTGAGTCCACCGACCCAAAGACAGGTTTCGGCGAGTTGCACATAACAGGAGGAGATCTTCCATGAAGCTTCAGGGGAAAGTTGCGCTAGTTACGGGGGCTAGTGAGGGAATCGGTCGAGCGCTAATCGATGAATTGACGGCTCATGGTGTGCGCTGTATCGCAGTCAGTCGTGAGTCTGAATCCAAGCCACACGCAAGCGAAATGGTGGTAAGCAAAAATTGTGACGTGGGGAAAACTGAAGCAGTCACTAGCTTGCTACAGTGGATCGAAGCCGAGTACAAGGAACTTGATATCGTCGTAAACAATGCTGGCTTGTGGCAAAAACTTGGCCCAGTCGAAAGCATCGATGACAGTACCATAGAGCAGGTCGTGCAAACAAATTTACTTGGTCCGATCTATGTAACCAAAAGTACACTACCTCTGTTAAGAAAGGCATCCGAGGCTGCACTCGTGAATATCGTATCTAAATCTGGCGTCGTGGCGCAGGCTGGTCAGAGCGTCTACACGGCCACGAAATTCGGTTTGCGTGGATTTACTGATGTGTTGCGCGAAGACCTAAAAGAAAGTAGCATCCACGTCATGGCAGTGTATCAAGCCGGTACCAATACACAGATGTTCAGTAAGGTCGGCGACACGCCGCCGCTCGAAAAGTTTACAGAACCAGCTGACTTGGCGGAGTATATTGTAGGAGTACTGGCCGGTCCGCCGAAGTTTTGGGTCAAAGAATTGCACGTAGATTATAAGTAAACAGGGAGGCTTTATGGACATACCGCTGAAGCAACTTTCTAACGGGTTTTCATTGCCCGTGTATGGACTTGGTACATGGCAGATGGGCGGCCG
>JAEUQV010000106.1 GCA_016789655.1 Candidatus Saccharimonadota bacterium | reverse complement strand
CTCATAGTAGAGGCGTTTAAAGTTACGCCCCTCGGTTAGCTTTTGCTTGATCTGTTCGTCGGTGAGTTTGTGCCTGCCCATGTTTTTGTTTCTTTATTGTTCATGGTTATTGTAGCATGACCCCGGCTGGTGAGCAGGCATCAGAACCCTACATTCCATCCCGAAGTGCAACACACCCAAGCTTCTGCTTTTTCTGTAGGTACTGTCTTTGCTGAATTGGATTACGCCAATTGTAGCGCTTTCTTGGTCTAGTGTTAAGTTTTGTTTCTACGCGCTTCACACGTCTGGTTGAGATTGTCTTGAAGTCAGTCCGCTTTGGGAAGTACTGCCGGATGAGTCCGTTGAGATTTTCGTTACTGCCTCGCTCCCAACTATGGTAGGCGTCAGCAAAGTAGACGGCTGCTTTCGTAGTGTTGCGGAGTCGTTCGTAATCACTGAACTCAGTGCCGCGGTCGTATGTAATCGTACGGATAGTAAGAGGACTGTTTCTGAATCGTGCAGTTGTCTTGTCGGTGATCTGGCGAGCTGTAAAGCCGAGCAGCTTGTCGATGCTGCATTCACCACTGGCTCGATCAACGTGGGTAATGAGCCGGTCTTTGGTGTCAAGGCCAACAACAGTATCTCCCTCGATGTCACCCAGCCGCTGCCGGGCTTCGACAATCTTGGGTCGGTCATGGATAGACGGGAGACTCTCTCGGCCAGCACGTACTCTGGCTTTTGTACCATGATGGCGGTATGGCTTCCCGCCATGGCGCAGTTGCTTCTGGAGGCGTTTCTTATCTGTTACGTTGGGACAGTTAGCTATGTAGTCATAGATAGTCTGTGGGGATAAACGGATACCCTGAGCAGTGCGTAGCTCACCGCAAATCTGCTCGGGCGACCATTGCTGGGTGAGGAGCTGTTTACGAACATGTTTCTCAAGATCACTGCCAGAACGATACAGTAAGCGACAACGTTGCTGGTTGGCAAATTCACGACGCTGAGCAGTCTGTTGCTGAGCGGAGCGAGCGGTGTAATAGCGGTTGGCTTGTTTAGCCTCTCGGACCGAACGAACGAATTGTTCAAGCATCTCGTACTTTTCTTGTGCGAGACCACTACCCCGTGCATGGCGGCAGTCAGTACTGAGCAGCGTTGGGGGCACAGACAGAGGACGAAGCAATGGTTTATCTTTTGTTTGATTGCGAGCTATCTCTCGACTGACTGTGCTGCGATGGACACCCAAGCGGCGAGCAATGTAGGCTAGTGTATTCTGCTCATCGAGTAACGTGGCTATACGAACGCGATCATCTGACGTAAGATGACAATAGGACATTAGTGTTAGTCTCCCTTCTGTAGAGATTTAGGTTGTTGCAAACCCAATTCTAGAGACTGGAAGAACGCTTCGCTAGTGTCCTACTTTTTTAGAAGATAGTTTTGGTTTGTTGCGGTTGGGGGAGGAATGCAAGAACACAAATACCTGTACACCAAATGGGGTGAGGTTTCATATGTAAGGCTACCACGAAGCGTATATTAGAGTATCGCTGAAGGCACACTGGCTGCCATCGCAACAGATGCAAAGCCACCCCAATCCCCCAACCAGTGAGTAAGCATGACCACATAATTATGATAAAATAATCATATATTGTATAATAAGCTTTATGAGCGAACAGTTTTTGGTTACACACGTAGTTTTTGGTGAGTTACAGCCTGGCTTGCCACGAAGCAGTACTACAGATCAAGAGGTGAGTGTAGTAGGCGCAACAATGTATGGTGATAGTTTTACCATAGCTCGTGAACATCCAGAGTTGGCAAGAGTTTGGCGGGGTAACCGTACAGTCGATAGTCTTGCACTAAAGGCAATAGGGTTTACAGATGAAGAAGCCGATAAGCTACTTGCCAGTTGCGCACCTGACGACAAAGCGCCAGCCGCGATGGCAAAGCCAAGGCTTAGGCGTCTGATGGGTAAAAATGAGTCAGACGTAAGTGGCAACTTGCCGGGCTTAGTTGGGCGTGCATTTCGAGACGGGCTATTTGTGGTTACGCTTGGAAATGTAGGCGTTTCTGCACTGCTAGAGAGTGCAAAAGACCCACAATTGTTAAGGGCCGACCTATCGAATGCTTCAATGGGCATGGGGCGGGCTGAATCAGCGAGATTACTCGGTGTACCCGATACTGCGCTTGGGCATGTCCGCGCCCGAACGTTGTTTCCCCTGTTGGGTGTACAGACAATGCAGGCCGCAGTAACCCGAGGTTTCTTAGGTGGAGTCTTAACCCCCGACGACTCAGACATCAGAGACAGGAAATAGACAGAAAATAAATAATCTGCTACAATAATCTATTGTATGATTGCAAAACACTTCACTAAAGATCTATGGGATACTGAAAACACTATTCATGAAAGGTTTAGTGTGGTTACTGATGACGAAACCCTGGCAACACGAGTGTCAGTAAATACCGATCATCTCCATACCTGTTTTGAGGTCGGAAGCCTATATCGTGGCAGAGGTCTTCATTTTAATGATGACGGCACGCTTAGCACGCCAAGTGTGGATGTAACGGAAGGCCTCGGCAAGCTTGTTCGGGGTGAAGATAATTATCGATCTTACGGCGAATTAACGGTTGAACCGCCAATCCTAAACCCAGGTAAAAGGCAGCAAATCGCCCATGAATTGGCGCAGCTATCATTAAATATTGCAGCAACAGGCGTTTCACAATAGCCCCTCCAGACAAGGTATTAACATTTTCTTCGTCTGTGCGATAGCATGGTTTAAGAATATGGTGGGTTTGGGAGCTTGGGGCTTCTATGTTTTCTAATCCCGCGTGAACAGGTCGCGGGCGTACAGTTTTCGCGACTGGATCTTTCGGATCTACAGCACAGTAGCATATGCAGTTTTGCTATAAATCACATTGCTCGCCTTATCCGTGGATAAATCGTCGGGATGCGCCAGGATACCGAGCTACCCTCAATGACGAAACAGCTGCTCTATCGCGCGAATAAGGGAGGGCGACAAATAGGGTTCCGGCTGGTTGTAATGATATTGGCGGTCTACTGCTGCGCCTAGCGTACGTTTGGATAGTGTATTGGTGTTGCCGCCGTGAAGCCGCAGATTTTGTAGGCCCCAAAATGGCCCGGTCGCCTCAACAATAATGGAGTCGTCTTCTTTTTGCCGCAAAGAACTCGTAAGTATTGGGGTGCTGGGTGTAAGCGGCAAGTTTTCTAGTGGCAGAGCGAATGCTGCTGCTGTATGAAGCGTGTCATTTGTTGGCATGACATTAGATAGATTCAAGAAGGTTATATATGCGTCACGCCCTTTTAGGGCATTCCCAAGTAGCGTCATATGATCTCGGTTAGTAACATCCCCGCTCCAAGTTATGATAGTTTTCTTTCGGGCTTCGGATTGCGCCCGCATGTATGCTTCTTGGTTTGTGAGCGCATGAGTGTAGCCACTTGCCCGCCATTCGCGTATTTGGCTTTCTAGTAATGTGGCGGCGGAAGCATTGGGCTGGTCGTTTGCTTGCTCGTGCTCGCCCAGCACTGTATTGCGCCACTCCAGTGGTGAGCTGCGTGTACGGAGAGCTTCAATGTAGTGTTGCATATACGCACTATGCATTTTGTTCACATCTAGCATGATGATCGTCTCTTCGGGTAACATCTCTTCACCGAGTGCAGCCGCTAGTGCGCTTTCGCCGATAAGCACTGCAACTCTGTTGCTTGCTAACATAAAATCGGGTGAGACTTTTCGTAGTTTGAGTGCAGCGTAGTAACTCGCAAGTTCATCGTTCGAGAATGCATAATCCGGAAGAGGTGCCCGCTCAGTCACACTTGCGGTTTGCTCGGCAAATTCAACCAAACCCTGTAGTGGTGCACTTAGGCGTGGCAATGCTGTATCAGTTTGTGTTTCATTGAGGGCGCCTAAAGGTAATTCTTGGCGACAGACCTCGATTCGTACAGTCATACCGGAACCTCTCCTGCAAGATACTTGAAATATATTAACAATTATATCATAGTAGTACGCTTTCCTCAAAGAGGGCGTTAGCACGAACTGTAAGCAGCTTTGTGCGCTACCGTGCAAACGCCGCCAAGCAACTACACCAACTCAACCTCGCGTATACTTGTCGCAGGTGTAGAGTTTTGCAGCCGCCTTCCTACCCTGCACCTCGACGACTCCCGCAGCTTATGTCTAAAATCACATCTGTCACCCCTGTGCGAGGATTAACCTCGGGAAACCTGCAAATCTTGACCAACAATAACGTGTAATCAACCGCTGCACACACATCAGCCTTGTCAGTATATCGAGAGCCCGACACATTTTTAGTGAACCTCGTTGCCGGATATTGTTTGACTTATTTTAAATAAGTGCATTGACATAGCTTCACTCGCCCCGAATGCTCTTAGATAAAGCGCCTCACCTTGGTTTCGACCCGGTGAGGTCTTTATTTCAATGCTTCTGAAACGCAAATTATACGTGATTCGGAAATACTTGAAGCATTCGATAGCACGAATTAATGACGCAATAAGCCAAGTAT
>JAEUQV010000078.1 GCA_016789655.1 Candidatus Saccharimonadota bacterium | reverse complement strand
CAAGCATTATTGGCAGGTTTCGCAGAGGCCGGTCAGTTCTATTTGGTGGCTAGTGAGGGTGAAGTTGCGGCGGTGAGCTAGGTCTTGCAGGCGGCGTTCGAGGGCAGGGTCTTCGGGTAGAGCAATGCTGGCTCCGCAGCTGCTACAGGTGGCATGGTGGTGGTGCTCGTGGAAGGCTTCGCCTAGTTCTAGGCGGTACTTCCAGCCCGTAGGTATACGCATGATTATACCAAGTTTCTCGAAAGTGTCGGTGGTACGATAGACACTGGCTCTGTCTACATCGGAGCACGCACTCACCAGCTCGGCCATAGATAGGCTTTTGTGATGCTGCAGAGCGTCAAACACCGCCTGGCGCGGCTTCGTCAGGCTTATATGGTTTTGCTTGAGTGCGTTTTCAAATATATTCTGGCTATTCACGTTTGCAATTATAGCAAAAATTGCGACACATTTGCAAAAAACACAGTAAAGATTTACGCTGGAGCTTGTAAAAAGGAAATTACTTATGGCAAATTACGGACACATTATATTTTTCTCGCTCATTGGGGGGCTGTTTTCTTTAGTTGCCGGAGCGCTTCTACTAAGTCGTGAGCGAACGGCTTTAGTGCTTGCAAAGTATGCAACACCCTTTGCTGCGGGAGCACTGATAGCAGCTGTTTTTTTCGACTTACTTTCCGAAGGGGTCGCTGAGGCGCCGGTTAAACCACTCATGATCTCGACGGTCATAGGCATAACATTATTCTATTTTATGGAACGCTTCATCCATTGGTTTCACCATCATCATCGCGAAGATGAAGGTAAGAATGTTTCGAAGCACCACGACAGCTCACTGCCTCTAATCATAGCTGGCGATACCGTTCATAACGCGCTTGATGGTGTGGCCATTGCGGCTTCGTTTCTTATTAGTGTACCAACAGGCATTGTTACAACCATTGCTGTAGCAGCGCATGAAATACCGCAGGAAATCGGTGATTTCGGGCTTATGCTACATAAAGGCTTGTCCCGGTCAAAAGCATTACTAGTAAATGCGCTCAGCGCACTTTCGACGACCGTTATGGCAATCATTACGTTCGCTATAGGAAGTGCAGAAAAGTTGCCTATGGGCGTACTTATTGGTCTCAGTGCAGGCTTTTTGCTCTACATTGCTATGAGCGACGTTATCCCAGAGCTTCACAAACACGATAAAGGTGCAAAGTTTATTGATTGGCAGCCGCTAATGCTTATAGCTGGCATCGTAAGTGTTTTCGTAGCGGTTCAGCTTGCGCACGCTTATATAGATCCATCACACGAACATGAGCACGACGCCGAACATTCGCAAATGACTGAAGCTCACCACGACGAACACGAGCACGATGCAGATCATGCGCCTTCGCAATAGACCAGGACTTACGCATAATGGTGCAGTCTGGGAAGAAAAAGGAGCGCCAGAGCATGCGTACCGAGGTACGGCGGAGTGAGGAGTGTAGTTTTTCGCTCGGAATGTGCCGTTTTACGTAAAACCCACAGACTTCTCCCGCCACTCCACCTGTAAGCGTGGCTTTATTTCAGGAGTAAGATGATTGTTATTGGAACAAAATTGTAGTTGCAGTTAAGGTGTGGAGGCGGAGAAGTCTAATAATCTGCTACACTTGCTATATGGAAATTACTCTCGTTATTTTTGGCTTGTTGGTGCTGATTCTGGCGGGAGTACTTCTTTTTGTCGTACTCAAAAAGCCAAATAATGAAAGTGCATTGTTGCTCAAGGAAGATTTGCGAGCCCTTAGCGAAGACATAACCCGGCTCAAAGACGGGGTGCAAACTCAAATAAACGACCGTATGGAAAAATCCCAAGCGACCATGCTTGGAGTATTGCAGCGGCAATCGACTGAAAGCAATAAGATTATCACCGAAATCACAAAGAATCTGACGGAGCTCAAAGAAAGTAATAAGCGGGTAGTAGATGTAGCCGACGAATTGAAACTTCTCCAAAACATTTTACAAAACCCCAAACAGCGCGGGGGGCTTGGGGAATACTATCTCGATACAGTGCTGGGTAATGTATTACCGCCTCACGTGTACCAAATGCAATATGGTTTTAAAGATGGTCAAATTGTAGATGCAATCATAAAGCTCGACAAAGGTCGGATATTGCCTATAGACAGCAAATTTAGCCTAGAAAACTACAATCGGCTTATAGAAGAGAAAGACAAGGCGCTCCGTGAAAACCTCGTGAAAATTTTCAAAGCCGATCTTAAAAACCGTATAGATGAGACAAGTAAATACATACGTCCTCGGGAAAATACACTTGACTATGCCTTTATGTTTATACCAAGTGAAGCAATATACTATGATTTGCTGGTCAATAATGTGGGGGCAACCGGTACTAACTCACGGGATCTTATAGAGTACGCGTTCATAGATAAAAAAGTGATAATCGTAAGTCCTACCACGCTACTCGCATATCTACAAACAGTTATGCAGGGGCTAAAAAGCCTGCAAATAGAAGAACAAGCAAAGGACATCCAAAAGAGAGTGGGTGAGCTGGGCAAGCATATCGCTGCCCATGAGACATTTATGCAGAAATTGGGTGCAAGTCTCGGCACGACAGTAAACCATTTCAACTCAGCGCATAAGAACCTTAGTCGCATGGACCGAGATGTGGTAAAAATCGCGGAAACGTCCGCCACGGTGGAGCCGCTATTGCTCGAAAAGCCGCAAGCCGATGATTAGCCCAGTCTTTTACGCAGCTACAGTACATATAATAGTAGCTGTTGTATCTGGGATGGACATTTTACAGGGGTGAATTCAGCCCCATTTTATGACCAGGGACGGTGCGTCCAAGCACATTGGCTGGTATCTGCCATAATCTTTGTTACAGTTGTACTGCAAGTGAGGTTATTTCACCTGTTTTTGAACACTCGCAGTCAGTTTGCGGTGTGCGAGAGCTTCACATTCTGCTTTGGCATCGGCGTACATCATTTGTTCTGGTGGGGTTTTTTGAGTCCATGCGCTGGGACCACGTAACGAACCTACAACTCCCAATTCTCGCGCAACTTTCAGATATCTTATGGCATCTATGACTACACCAGCACTATTTTCACTGTCTTGCACCGATAGTTTAAGGTCGATCGTTATGGGTGCGCCGCCAAAACCTTTCAGGCGAATATTGAAATATGCAACTTTATTATCTTGTAGGTATGGCAGGAATGTACTAGGACCAGCAAAGAGGCTATGTTTTGGCACAGGTATACCACGTATGTCATTTTGGGCACGGATGACGTTTTCTTTCGATTTTTTCTTACTCTCAAGCCGTGACTGAACCATCATATTATTGAAATCGGTGTTTCCACCGATATTCAGTTGCTGATGGAACTCAACCGTAGCGCCTCGGTCGAAGGCTAGCTCTTGCAGTACCTGGCTGACTACGCTCGCACCAATCTGACTGCGCATATCATCGCCAATAAGAGGAAGGCCGGCGTCGATGAACTTCTGTTCCCAAGCAGTGTTGCTCGCAATAAACACAGGGATACAGTTAAGGAATGCAACTTTTGCATCAATTGCGCACTGGGCGTAAAATTCGGTTGCTTCCTGAGAGCCTACGGGTAGATAGTTGAGTAAAATGTCTGCTTTGGAATCTTTCAGGACTTGGACGACATCGACGGGTTTCTGCTTGGCCACCCGAAAGCCAAATTCTTCCGGCTGCTCTTGCATGTACTCGCTGACGCCATCGAGAGGGTTGCCCATAAGCACTACAGGTCCATCTGGCACTTTTTTCTGAAACGTGCGGGCGCAGTTTGGTTTGGCGAATATTGCTTCGCCAACGGGCTTTCCTACCTTGCGCATATCGACGTCAAATGCTGCGACCACTTCGATATCGCTCGTACGGTAACCGCCAATGTCGGCATACATGACTCCCGGAATATTTTCGCCTGAATGCTTCCGATAGTACTCAAAACCTTGATATAGTGAAGAAAAACAATTACCAACACCTATGACCGCTACGCGGATGCTTTTTGTCGCCATAATCCTCCTTATGCTTCTTGCTTGATTGTAAGTCGTAGCGAGGCAGAAATCAATCGATCATCAAACTTCAGAAGCGTACGTTTTTCGGAATAAATTACAGCCAGCCGGTGGCGGCTAGTAGGAGTATGACTGCGCCGGCGCCTATACGGTAGATGGCGAATGGCTTGAAATTGTGGTGCGCTATATAGCGCAGCAGCCACGATATAGCAAGCAGGGCTGTTACAAAGGCTGCTACCAATCCAACCATAATAGCAGTCCAGCCGCCGCTAATCTGCGGTACTTCAGCGGCGTATTTTACGAGTTTATAGGCGCCCCATAGTACCAGAATGGGTATAGATAGGTAAAATGAGTATGCGGTGGCTGTTGCGCGGTCGAGCTTTACGGCCAGTCCGGTAACGATGGTTGCGCCGCTGCGCGATACACCCGGGATCATTGCCACGCTCTGGCCAAGTCCAACCAGCAGTGCCTGGCGAGTCGTTATGGTTTCTAGCGCCACGGGGGCGGCCGTCTTCTGTACAGGCTTGTTATCGACCGCCCACAAAACGACACCGCCCAGTATGAGTGCCCACGCTATTACTACCGGCGTAGCTAATGCAGATGTCACGCTGTCCAGAGCCAACCCGATCATTCCAGCGGGCAGTGTACCCAGCACCCATATTTTCCAAAACTGCACTGCACTCCGTTCGCGCCGCAGCAGGCCAATCGTCTTCGCTGCCAAGTCGTGCCGGTAGTACCACAGTACTGCGGCAACCGCGCCGCTTTGTATTACAACCGCAAACAGTTCGTGGCTGTCTTTAAAATTGAGCGCCTCCTGAGTCAGTAGCAGATGCCCCGTACTAGAAATAGGCAAAAACTCCGTCACCCCCTCCACAACCCCCAAAATAAGCGCCTGCA
>JAEUQV010000076.1 GCA_016789655.1 Candidatus Saccharimonadota bacterium | reverse complement strand
CATTCAAGCCTGGATGGTCATGAAGACGAAAGCGAGAGAAACCAGCACGACAATTTACGAACTCAAACAAGCACCGCTCCGCGACTACGTCGCTGCGCGGTGGCGGGAGCCGTATACGGTTTTTGCGTAAGTCCTATATATATGATTAGTAAGATGCTTTGGCGACAGTACTGAGCCGAATATAATACTACAATTCCCATCACTCCAACCGCAGTCAATACCTGTACCCATAGTGATTGCATGCCTGAACCTTACTTACATGTTTGCGTATATCTGACCATAGCATAAACGCGATATTGTGCTTGTGATTTCTCATATAGCGCTGCATACTTGGGCTATGCAGTCAGATTTTATGCAGTGGTACAATGCTCTCGACAAACCCAGCTGGACGCCAAGCTCCGATGTAATTGGTACCATATGGACCATACTCTACCCCATTATCATTGGGGTGAACATATACGTTTGGGTAAAATTTACCCGCAAGGAGCTTTCTTTCATGGTACTACTGCCATTCATCGTCAACCTCGCGGCAAACATTGCATTTACGCCGATTCAGTTTGGCCTGCGCAGTCTTGTGGGTGCTATGTTGTGCATTTTGGTTGTGTGGGGGAGTATTGTATGGTGCATGGCAGCCGTCTGGCCGCACAACCGCACCGTCGCACTGCTGTTTGTCCCTTACCTCTTATGGGTAAGCCTGGCTTCGATATTACAAATAAGCATCACCCTCAGGAACTAGTTTTAGCGGCCATGTAGCGCCGTCGGTCCTGCTCGGGGAGGCGCTCGATGGCGTAGCGCAGAGCGGTTCGGGGCATACCTGAGGCATGATGGTCGAGGAAACTGCGTAGCAGCGCTTCATCGCAGCGCTTACCAACTTCGCGCAGAGTCCAGCCGACGGCTTTATGCATAAGGTCGTGTTTGTCGTGCAGCAATACTTCTGCCAATTCCATAGAGGTGCTTGGGTCACCGGCGGCAATGTATGGAAAAGTACTGACGATAGCCACTCGGCGCTCCCACAAGCTGTCGCTATTAGCCAAATCAAAGAGTTTATTGCGATTGTGTCGCAAATGTTCACCAACCACTGCCCGACAGGTGACATCGACGAAATCCCAGTTATTTATATATCCTTTCGCCAGCTCCTCGATGTATAGCTCATATATTGCTTGTTTGTCTACTGCTTTTGGATATTGCATGGTAAGCAATATCAGCCCTGCCATCCGGTGCTCATGAAAAGGACTTTCTATGAGCTTGCGTACCTCAACGAGCGGCATTGCCCGGTGATGCTTACATACCATCCGTATGTCAGGCATCCGTACGCCGATGAACTGATCACCCTCCCCATATTCGCCCGGCCCTGTCTTAAAGAATCGCTGCAGATCCATCGCATACGTATCGTTAGCTAGCAGTGCCAATGCCTCAATAACCTCGCTCGCCTTCATGCGCTCACCAATTCCGCAAGCTTACGAGCCGTCGTTACGTTACGGATGGTCATTCGCCGGTATATAGGCGTACCCATGATCTTCAATAGGCAGCTTCTGGTTTGATTCTTGCGATTGATGTTCATGATGAGTGCATGAGGCACGTAACGTATCGTTTCGAACTCTGGCCGGTAGCCGATTTTCTGCACGATATCGGCAGCATCGATATCATCAAACAGGAAGACTACATCTGATTTCTGCTCGGTATCATTATGCCAATCTGCTGGGATGGCATTTACAACAGATACGACTTCATCCTGGGATAACACAAGCACCTCTATGAAGAACCCGAACGCTTTTTCCAGTTCCTGTTCAATGGTTCGAGCATCTGGACGATACGGTGAGCCGAAAATGACATTACCTGAGTTAATGTAAGTTGATACAGCAGTGAAATGCATTGCCATGAACACTAATTTCAACTGCGCCATTGGCACCTTTCGGTTGCCACCAACATTTATGCCTCTGAGTAATGCTAGATACTTCATATGTGCATTGTACTATTTTCCGCGAAGCGTGTCCTGCATCAGTTATTACATGATCATGATCTACGGAAAATTTGAGTAAACAAACTAATTTATGCTAGGCTTTGCTTGTAACAGTAAGGAGGGAAAGATGGAAAAATTTGTTGATTTTGCAAGCGGAAAAAAGGGTCGATCATTGCGTATGGTCGTAGGCGCGTTACTCGTCTGCTGGGCCGTTGCAAACACTCATGGGGTAGCTGCATGGGTACTGAGCATCATAGGCGTAGTACTTATAGTATCTGGCGTGCTTAAGGTGTGCATACTCAATAAACTGGTGGGCCGTCCTATCAACGCCTGCCCGAAAGAGGCTTAGCCAAGACACGCCTATGGGTTACGGGTGGTATCGTTGGCCAGATTGCATGCGTTCAAACATTTTTTGACGTACGGCTGCTTGCTTTTCAGGCCCTACAGCTACGGCAAGCCGGTAATCTACGGCATATTTGTTGGTTTTATTGAGTGATTCATAGAAGGCCAGTGCCTTCGGGTCTGTCGCCAGAAGATCCATAAAAGCCTGCGGTGGCTGCATCGAAGATTGGCCAGCGTACGCTGCCTCCCAGCGTCCGTCTGCTTTAGCCGCATGAACATGCATCAGTCCACTTGGGCGCATTTCGCCGCTCGCTATCAACCGCTCAACCCGAGCAACATTCACTTTTGACCAGACACTTTTGGGACGGCGCGGCGTATAGCGTATGACATACGATTCTTCATCATATTTGTTGGTCAGGCCGTCGACCCAACCCCAGCACAGCGCTACATCAACGGCTTCGTCATGTGTGATAGTAGGCTTACCCGAAGCCTTCTTGAAGTACCTCAGCCAAAAGCCCTTATCTGTTATCTCGTGGTTATGACTCAACCATACATAAAATGATTGCTTATCGGCAAAACTAACTATTGGTAGATCTTTATAGATTGCTTCCATATCGTAAACTTATCGGTGTTTGTGTTCTTAGGCAGCCGCTTCGAGGTCGGCTATGACTATCTTTTTCATGTGCATCATGGTTTGGATTTGATTGGGGGTTTTAATGAGCTCCGACATACGTTCAGGTACGATTTGCCAGCTTACGCCGAATTTGTCTTTACACCATCCACATTGCTCCGCCTCTGGTACGTGCGAAAGTTTCGACCAATAATACTCGATTTCCGCCTGATCTTTACAACTGACATGGAATGAAATCGCCTCATTGAATACGAACTCCGGACCACCGTCCAGACACATGAAACGTTGCCCGGCAAGCTGGAATACACCCGTGATGACCTTACCGCTCATACCGACGAAATGTTCATCAAGCGATTCGTCAGGGTAGCGCTCTATATGAGATATGCTTGAGTTCGGGAATATGCTTACATAGTAATTCATGGCTTCCTCAGCCTCGGTATTGAACCATAAGAACGGAGTTACTTTTTGGACTTCTGCCACGACTTACTCCTTGACGTTATGTTTGTTAAAACTCTTTGCCAACATTTGCCACGCGAAATTTCACTACTCTACGCACAACATCAAGTGGTAATGGTTTATCGTGCGGAAACTGCACCGAACCTTTGCGATGTTTGTACTGCGCGAAGTCTTGCGCAAAGGCTTCATGCCCATTAGGCGTCGCATAAAACCCGACATGCCCTTCGTACCCGGCAAAATATACCAGAGGTTTCCCATTCAGCTTGTACCCCGGCATCCCGTAACTAATGCATTCGACTGCATCCGGAGCAACGTCTGTGATACACGCGCGCATTTGCTTAAGACGGTTCTGGCACTCCCCGTCAAACCGGTTTATATATCTCGTGACTTCGTCTGTCGCTATCATTCAATTACTGTCCCTCGGGTTTTCCAGATTTATAGTATTTTAATTCAGACTGTTTTATCAATTTGTTACTCAGGTTTCACATCACTGCAGTTGACCATCCAGCGCACACCGTATTTATCGACACCGCTTCCGAAGATATCACCCCAAAACATGACTTGTAAAGGCATCTCTACACTACCTCCCGCGAGTAAACCATCGAACAATTCTTCGGCTTCAGCGCGAGTATCAGGCATGAGATTAATGCTCATATTATTACCTGGGGTAAAAACATGCCCCATAGATTTGAGCATGTCGGTTCCCATAATTGAAATCCCTCCAATTATAGGCAACTCGACATGCATGACGAGATTTTTCTCATCATCAGGCAGCGGTGGCTGATTCGGGTCTGCTGGTACATCTCCCATACGCTGGATCGGTGAGACAAACTCTGTTTTAAAAACCGATTTGTAAAATAAGAATGCTTCTTCGGTCTTACCCATGAAATTCAAATAAACACTTACTCGTGACATTGGCTCCTCCATGATTATGCTCGCATTTTATCGTGTAATGGTTTAAAAAAACTATCGAAATTATCACATAAAGCCTCTTGATTATTTGGTACGGAGCACACCATTTTGAAGCAGAAGTTCAAAACCGCGCGCCGTCGCTCGAGCCTCAGGATTGTCAGATCCTTTTGTGGCGGTGTGTGTTTGATACAGCTGATCTTGTGAAAACCACGCATAGGCAGAATGGTCTTCGGGATCGATACGTATACTAATATCATCTTCAATAAATTGAGCAAAATACACGACCTCTATCGAATGTGACTGCTTCACTTGGTTTAGATAGGTAAAAACCGCGAATGGTTCGCCGACGGTTACCGACATGGAGAACTCTTCTCTAATCTCACGCTTCAAACCATCCACCATATCTTCGGCATAGTCTATATGGCCCCCGGGCAGTTCCCAAATGCCTGGCATGAATTTCTTCGTGTCTGCCCGCTTGGCCATGAAAACTTGCTTTTCACCACCACGTTCACGCCATATGAAAGCACAGGCAGTAAATACCTGCTGCCCTTCAGCTGGAGTTTCGCTATCGTGTGATACTTTCATGAGCATACTCCCTTACTTATGTTTCATTTCACGCTTTCGATATTCACTCGCCATCATAAATGTCGTGCGGTCACGCACTCTGTCGATAAATAATATACCATTCAGGTGATCGGTTTCGTGCTGAAACACGTGGGCGATAAAACCGTCTAGTTCTTCTGTATGTTGCCTGGCATGTTCGTCATACCACATAGCTTTAATGCGACGATATCGCAATGCTTTCGCATAGAGCGTGTCTCTACCCAGGCCACCGCTCTGACAACCCTCCCACATGCCGGTACGCCGGCCAATGCCGTGATATGTCGGATTGATGATAACCCCGTCAAACGTCTCGAACTCAGGATGGTTTGGTGTCGGTTTTACGCCGATGATGCTTAGGGCAACGCCAACTCCATATTGCGGTGCAGCCAGCCCGACGCCGTAGCGTTTCGCCTCATTGTACTGCTTCATATCTGTTATAAGACCCTGGATTTCATCCGATCGTATTTCCGCCTTTGATATGTGTCGGGCAGGCGTGCGTAATATTGGGTCACCGAATTGTCGTAGCCTTACCGTAGTCATGATGGGATTGATGGCCCCTTCGTAGGCTTACCCAGGCTAAAGCCCGTTGCCGGCATGCGATGAAACGTGGTGAGCTCGTCAAGTAAAAAGCGGTAGATATCGGTTGTATCTTGCAAGGCAGTGCCTTGGTCGGCGTACGTTTGTAAGTCATCAATAGTGTACCAGCGCAAGTCATCCGGTTCGCCCGCCGATACGTTGCCGCTAGGTAAACGCGTAGCTACAAACCCGTAGCAATAATCGGAATGGAAGTGATCCGCACCTACCTTGTGAGTATTAGAAAAGAGTGGAGTCGGATGAACGACCGCACCAGATACCTGCGGCATCCGTCCGCTATGCTGCAGCACATCGAGTTCTGCAAGGCTGAAGCCAGCCTCCTCGGCCAGCTCATGTCGCAATGACTGCCATGGCGTTTCGTCAAGCTCTACATGACCACCAACCTGCATAAGTACCTTCAGCTTTTTATGCATATGCACCAGGCAATGCCACACACCCTTATGCTGGCGAACTATATAGGCGCTAACCGTGATATCGTGCTGTCCTGGCTGCGTATGTATGTGCGGCATTATGCCCTCGCCCTCCACGATATGTAGTAGATGCTGGTAAGCACCACCGCAGATCCTATGAGTTTCTCCCAGGTGTAGTGTTCGCCTAGCAACAAAACACCCGCCAATGAGGCGGGCACTATCTGGGCATTCACAATCACTATAGCGTGGTTAGCATTTATATGGTGTACGGCAACGGCAAATGTTTTCATGGTCAGGTAGTAGCACAGCGCTGCCAGGGCCGTCCACAGCCCTACCACCGAGAAAAGGTCGATTGACCTGACGAACCCTATGTACAATATTGCCGTGAGCAGCCCCACAAGCAACAGTCTCACATCTGGCACGACACCGGCGCCATGCCGCCGCATAAGCCGGCGCGACAGCACATTACCGAGGCCAAAGAATACTACGGCTACGAGTATGACGGCATCGCCTGGCTGAAACTCAAACGATTTCACCCCAACAACGGCGAGATATATGCCCGCAAACAGTACCGCAACCCAATACTGCTGCCGGCGCGTTACATGTTCGTGCAGTAACAACCCCGAAAAATACATGGTGAGCACTATACTGGTCGTAACGAGCAGCGACGCATGTATAGAAGACGTATAGCGCTGCCCCACCACGAGCAGCAGCATACCGATAAAGCCTGCGAGGCATAGTACGGCCATACCCCGCCAATCGGTCAGCGCGCCCCGAACTTTGCGCATGGCCGGCGGCCGCAGCAATGATGCGCCCGCATACAACCCGCCCAGCGCGTTAAAGACGAGCGCATAGCCCACTGCGTCTACCTCAAAACGTTTAAATATATAGCGGTTGAGTACAAGGTAGCTCGCGAAAAAGCACGCCGACACCACACCAGCAATAACCCCCAATGTTCCGTCACTATATTTTGGTGATTTCATATAGTTAGCTCATTTTGATAATACGCTACGGCTGGGCGATGTTATAGTGCGTCGCCGAGTAGATATACTGATCGACAAACAGTTCCCGAAACGGCACTACGCTGTTTTGTTCGTAAAAGACAAGGGTGGCTTCTTTATAGCGCGACTCGTCGACGCTGCGATACGATATTGGCGCCAGCCCGTGTGCCAAGAGCAAAGCATTAGCCGTCATCCGGGCAGTGCGTTTATTGCCATCTGCAAAAGGCTGGATGTAACTCATGCCGAGCGTACATATGAGGGCTTTTTCGTAGCCATTTGGAGCCTGTGCAATATACTCTAGTAAAGATTGTAGTGCCTCGCGAATTTGGAAACCGTTCCCCAGCGGCATATAGTCTGTGCCTGTTATGCCTACAATAGTACTGCGCAGATTCTTGGCCACGCCGAGCCCGTCAACAATATATTCGTGCAACTTTTCTATATACGCTACGCTTGGTTGCTGCCACATCTCTTGGGTTTCCCATATAAAATCAAAGGCGGCTTTTTGGTTGAGTAGCATCTGCGTTTCAAACTGGGTATGTTTAGGCGAAACTATACCATATGTCAGTAATTTTTCGGTGTCGAGTAAGGTGTAGGTGTTGCCTTCAATCCGAGCTGATTTCCAGGACATCTCTACCATGAGCCGCTCTAGCTCTTTAGCTCGCACTGCTTCGTTGTTGTGTGCCCGTGCATGATACTCGTCGGTTGCTTGCTGTAATTTCGCTAGATTCTGCTCGTCAATAGCCGCCTCAAAAGGCAGGGTCAATACACCATGATTGAACGCCTGCATGGCCGCGCGTTCCTCCTGCGGACGCGAAATATAGCTCGTGAGATCAATTGGCTTCAAGAGTAAACCTCGCCGGGTCAGTTTGTAGCGTACAGACCGCCCCGCCCCCTCACGCGCAAGATACTCCTGCTCATACAGCTCGCTCAGGGCGCGCTTGACTGTTATCAATGCTACCTTGCCCCTAAGTTGCTCATGTACATCTGAAGAAGCCAGCGACACTAGGGGAGTAAATGTTTTCCAGATAAGATTATTCGTATCATTCATGCTATCTAATCGTATCAAAATGATACGATTACGTCAATGTTCTGATACGATCTTAGACTCGCACGCTTTGCTATGATAGCGCTTGCTTGGCTCTCGCAAACAGGTTTCGCAGATGAGTACCAGGTCGTTGCAGGCTGGGTTCGCGCAGTTTTCGTAATTGCTGGTTTTGTTGCCGCAGTGAATACACTGACCGATAGTTTTGGTGTGGTCGGAAAAATTCATACCCATGCGGCCATCAAATATGTAAAGCTGGCCTTCCCATAGACCGTCATCGCCGTACTTTTCGCCATATTTCACTATGCCACCATCTATCTGGTACACGTCCTTGAAGCCGCGCTTTTTCATCATGGCGCTGAGCAGCTCGCAACGCACGCCACCAGTACAATAACTAATGACTTTCTTGTCTTTGAGGTAGTCGTACTTACCACTTTCTAGTTCCGGGATAAAATCGCGCGAGGTACGCGTATCTGGTACGACCGCATTTTTGAAACGCCCAACGGCTGCCTCATATTTGTTTCGGCCATCAAAAAACACGACGTCATTGCCATACTTTTCGACCATTTCGTTGACCTGCTCGGGCTTCAAGTGCGGCCCGGTGCCGACAACGCCGTGTGCATCGATATCGATTTCCTGCCAGCTATCAAACGCAACTAGCTCGTTTTTAACTTTCACGCTCATACGCGGAAAGTCTTCGCGTCTGCCTTCCGACCACTTCCACAAAATATCTTTAAAACCGGCGAACTGTTTTGTAGCCTTAATGTAGGATTTTAGGTCTTCTACATCGCCGCCAACCGTGCCATTTATGCCCTGTGCGCTTACCAAGATACGGCCTCGCAATTGCAATGAGTCGCACAAAGACTTTTGCCACAGTTTGAGCATTTCGGGGTCTTTGATGGGAGTGAATTTATAGTAGAGCAAGATTTTTTGCATGACATTTATTTTACCACTGCGTGCGAGTATACTAAAGATATGAGCCTATCAGCTACCGACAAAGATGACATTCGGGCCATTTTCAACGAAGGCTTTGAGATGCTTATTTTGCCACAGTTTGACCGGCTAGATCTTAGGATGGATGGGCTGGAAGGCCGGATGGATGGACTGGAAAATCACATAAGCAGTCTTGAACGGGAATTTCGAGACTTTAAAGACGAAACGCGCACTAAGTTGAGTGTCCTTGAAGCCAAAATTGAACGTATAGAAACATCTGCTGGTGAACGCTTTGATAACGTTGAAGAAGATGTGCGTATGCTGTACCGGCTGGTGGATAAGCTGGAAAATGGCACAAAAGAAGAAAAGATGTTTGCCGAAAAAGTTATCGTCGAAAACTTACCAACCATTTACAAAGCCTTACAAATCATCGCCAAAAAACATAATATTAAGCTTCCTGCATAACACTACTATGAGCACGCCGGATTCCAATGCGGACTTTGTAGCAACTACGTACATCTCGCACAGTCATAAGCCTGCCGCCGCTAGCGATGCCCCCACCTTGAGCGAGCATGAAAAAGATATGAAAGAAATCGAAACCTTACGACTAAAACTTGTCGACCTGGAACTACAGCTTCAGACGTACCAATTCGAAACAAACGACCGCCTGAACCATCTGGAACACCATACAAAACACCCCATCAGCCCTGAGGAGCGAACGTTCAGGATTCTTGAAGACGTCTAGTACACCTCAGTCTAGACTTGCTCTGTACAAAATGGGGCCTACGACCAGACGCTGCGTCTTTCGACGCCCTGATGGTAATAGGCCGAAAGCGAATTGCGCCGGGCAGCAAGCACTATTTTGCGCCCCAGTTCACTCCGGGTGTACACGCCGCGGCATGGCCCGACCCGCCGCTGCCATTCAGACAGCAACATATCTACATGCTTACGCTTTTGCGACAAAATAGCGGGCATGGCAAACGAGTTCCAACCGGCAGGGATAAACCAGTTTTTGCCTCTTGCCTGCAATAAATAGCGCGGATTCCGTACGGGCGAGATGAGGTCAGACAGCGCATCTAGGAATATATCGCTCTCATACGGCTGAGCCCCTACCAGCAGCGTTTCGACACTGCCATCGGTGTGGCGCTTCGTCTCGACTCTCATGGCGCTGAGCGGCGTGGTTATGAAACCACCGCGACTGAGTGTAGCCAGCAGCGCTTCACCGACCTGCTTCATGCTACGCTCTGGGCTAAAATGACGGAACATACGCAGCATAATCCGCAATGCTTTAAAAACAGAAATTAGCAGGGCGATAGCGACACCTATAACCATGACAGCAAAGCCTCCATCACCGGAGTTCCGAACAATCTGAGCCCAAAACCGGATGGTTTCGGGCGCAAACATAATGAACGAGATAAAGGCTGCGTATAGCCCGGCTGCAAACCCCCGAAATATCACAGCACCGCGCGGCAAACGAACTGTATCGGCCGACATAGAGTGTGTAATCTGGCCGACAGAGCTTGCCGAAAGCGCCGTCTGCCACAATTCAGCTATCTGTGCGCGTTCGCCTGCCAGTGAAAAGCATTGCGCATTGGCAGCTTCGGCGCTCGCAAAAAGATTGCGCACCAGGTACGGGCCAGGCGGCAAAAACGTCGCCCGTTCTAAGCCCGATTCTATACGGCCAGAAGTATAGCTCGGCGCCACAAACGTGCCGAAGCGCCGTTTTAAGGTACGATATTCTTCGCCTAGGTCATCTGCTGTTTTCCCCTGGAGCGGGTTAAAACCCATGTTTTCCGGTACGATGGTCAATACATGCCAAATACTGGCTGTTTTGTGCAGATCAGCTTTAGAGACACGAATTGCTCGCCCCCGCATCTGATTCGACAGCATAGAAGTACCGACAAAACTGGCAAGAAGTAGTGTATTTATAGATGGTGCATCCCAACCTTCGCCAAGCAATGATTTCGTACCCACGATAATCTGTAGTTTGCCCTGCTCAAAGAGCTCTGTCATCACCGCTACCGTATGCTGGCGAGCACTACCAGCTATGGTACATACGGAGTATGCTGGATCTGTTTTATAGTCAACGAAGCTCAGCTTAACTCCGCGTGTTTTTGCGGAACGCAAACGCGCTCGCAGAGACTTCTTGAGCTCTTCTTGCAACTCTTTTGGCACAATCACGATCGAACCGGTCAGTACGGCTAAGCGAGGCACCTCCCCACTCGCATACGTCGTAGAACGAACTGATTCGAAAATGGGCAATACCCCTACGAGACCTGACTTTTTTGAAGCCTGGGTAGAAGGTTCTATATATTCTTTTCGGATGTAATCGGTTAAAACGACACAACGAATATCGCTCCCTAGTTTTTCGTATTCAAATGCGACTATGTCGCAGATTGCTTGCAGTTTTGACAGGCTATTGCGTAGGACGCTAGCAATTTTTTTATTGTCTACCACCGTTGCTTGACGTGCCTCCACGAGTCCGATCTGTTTGGCAGAAGTCTGAAGCCGCTCAACCAATGCTTTATTGGATTCGCTCATGAAATTGCGGTCGCTATAGAGTACACCTTGCAACAATAGCTCCAGCTGCTGGCTATCAAATTTTGGCAAACGGCTAAACCGACGTCCGCATATGAGCCTCAGCAAAGGTTTCGCAGGTTTTTTATGCCCAGCTGCGCGGAGAAATGAAGCCATTGCCGTATAGTACTCGGGCTCTTCAAGGATTATTCGTTCCCTATCCGGCGAAACTTTGCTGCAAGCTGGATGTTGCAGGAGTGCAGCTATAAACGATTGGTCCTGAAGTAAATCGTGCGCAAACGACGCTATGGTATGACGTATGGTCGATACCGCAGCGATCTCTTCGGTACTCGGTAATGCGTAGTAAATATAATCCTGATGCGGGCAGAGTTCATGACGTGCCACTAATTCCGGCACTGAAACCTCGATGTCTACCGGGCCACAAAATGTGCTGTAGCGCTTCCATTCAAGCGCATCAGCATCATAGGGTGGTGTAGCTGTGAGTGCTACAACGACTGATTTGTTTAAACCTTCGCGTAATGCCGTCAATGCCCTCCACCATTCATTACGCAAGTGGTGGGCTTCATCAACGATTATGGCCTGCGTGCCGATTTCCCTTAACCGCTTAAGTAATGTTGGTTCTTCTTTGACTGACTCTGGTACGGTTTCGGGCATGGCTACCGTAGCAGCAACAGGCTCGGGCTCTTCACCTGGCACATATATGGTTTCATCAATATTCTCGACTACTACCGATGCTTCGATGCTCGGTTCCATAGCCGCTACGGTTGCGTCTGATACCGCCTCGGCTTCTTCCTCTTCGGGCTCAATATAAAGCTCTTCGGCAGGAACTTCTTGCTCGGCTTTGCGCTTTTTGTCTGTTTTTGCCAGCATACGACTAGCTAGGCCCTGATAGGTCACTATCGTGACGTAGGCAGGCTTGTCGATATCAGTCGACACCCATTTCGGCTGCTTTTTATCTGTTACGAATAACTCTGTGAACCGGTCTACCCATTGGTTTCGGATAGCGATAGTCGGTGCCAAAATGATGGTAGGTTTATTGATACGCCTCATGAGTTCAAGCCCAAGTACGGTTTTACCTGAGCCAGGTGCTGCTACGACATGTAGTTTGCCATCTTGTATAAACTGTTGCGCATCTTTCAGGACCCTCGCCTGATAATCACGCCACTCGTAGCAAAAGCGTATCGAGTCATCAAACATGTACACAGTATACC
>JAEUQV010000005.1 GCA_016789655.1 Candidatus Saccharimonadota bacterium | reverse complement strand
GGCTACTTCTTCATGATGCCCACACCGAAGGCACTGGCAGTCGAGTTGGCTGTACCACTCCTTATTATTTTAGCAATATTCACCTACCTGCGACGTCGCTACCTGCGAAAAGTAGCGCCGAAAAAATTAGTGAAATATACGGTTGCGGAGGGCGATACCATCGTCTCTATCGCTCAAGCCCATGGGGTGAAGTGGAAGCGTTTAGCCCGCGTGAACGGTCTTAAGGTTCCATACCTCTTGGTCGAGGGTGAAACAGTCTATATCCCAAAGCGCGGAAGATTGCCAAAAAAACCCAAGAGGCTGAAAGCAGAAGAAGACTGGCTTGTCGAAAAGACGGTGCGCCAGGAACCGAAAGCAACGACCGGCAAAAAGCTTCAGTATACAGAAAAACATCCAGCCACAGGAGCAAAGCCCGCCACAGAACCAGCCGAAGAATCAGTACCAGCCCAGCATGATTGGATCTCCCCGCGCAGCGCCTCACCATCCTACCCGCATGCAGCGCGCTCATATGTACCTAACCCACAATTCCCAGAGCCAGACGATTCAGACTTTTCCGATTGGCGAGAGGGCGCGACCGATGAAGAACTCATGCATCTCGGCGTACTCAAAGACAGCGCATCAATTCCTAAGCTTCAAAATACATTCGAAGTAGATGCCGAAACAGAAGAGTCGGCTCCAAAAAAGAAGTCAGCGCCGAAAACGCGAAAAAAACCAGCTAAGAAAAAGACGAAACGTACCGCGAAAAAGTAGCCCCAACTAGGGATAAACGTTCCTAAACTACACAACAGATTGGCGCCTCTGGTGATATACTAGTGGCATACAACTTATGGTAAAAAGACGAACAATGCATCGCAAACGAATGCCGGAGCATGTGCTAATCACGCGTATGCGTCTGAAACGCTTGTTTTATTTGTCTATAGCTATGAGCGTACTCATCTCCTCGATAGGAACGGTTTGGCCCCCCAAAAGCGCCCATGCCGCAAATTTCACGATGCGCACTGGTTATTATCTAGGTTCGGGGGCCACAAAAGCTATCACTGGGCTAGGTTTTCAGCCCGACCTGGTAATAGTAAAACCTTCGACGAACGCTGGCGTAGCTGTCTTTAAGTCAAGCGCCATGCCTGCGAATACCACTGCTTTCTATAGCGCGACGGCCGACAATACCGCAACAAACATCACGCTTGATGCAGATGGTTTTTCCGTAGGTACTTTAGCGAATGTAAACTCGGTAAACGTGCTGTATAGGTGGATAGCATTTGATGGTTCAGATTGTACGGCTACAGGGTATTTCTGCGCCGGTACATATACAGGGAATGGCGCTGCTAGCCGCACGATAACCACTGGTTTCCAGCCAGATATGATTACCGTAAAACGCTCGACTGCCGTAGCCGCGCATTTTCGTACGACAGCTATGGCTGCAAATAGAACGGAGTTTTATACGACCACCGCAGCAAATACTACCGGGGCATACATTGCGAACCGTACGGCTACGGGGTTCACTATAGGCACAACCGACAACACAAACGGCGGAGTGTTTTATTATATGGTGTTTAGAGCCGGCGGAGGTACTTTTGCACAAGGGTCGTACACAGGCAACGCAACCGCTGCGCGAAATATTACAGGGCTGGGTTTTCAACCAGACACAGTGGTAGTAAAAAACAGTACCAGCGCTACGGCTAACAACCGACGCTCAATTATATATTCAGAAAAACACTTTGGTGATTTATCGAGTTACCTCAGTGACTTAGTGGCTGATGCAACTGGCATGGTGCAGGGATTTGTAAGTGATGGGTTCACTGTTGGTGCAGGCGCTAACACAAATGAAACAGGGGTAACTGTATACTGGTTTGCATTTGGAGGGACCCCAGCCATGTCAGGCACTGGAACATTTTCAATGGCACAAGGTACGATTACCGGTAATGGTGCCGCTCGATCCATAACAGGGGTTGGATTTAGGCCGAATTTGGTAATGATCAAAAATAACGCCGCGCAACAGGGAGTGTTTCGCACCGACCAAATGAGGGGTGATACGACAGCCTATTTCGCGAGTGCAACAGCTGACTTTACGGGGGGAATAACTTCACTCGATGCAGATGGATTTTCGCTCGGAACAAATGCAACTGTAAATACCGCAGGAAACACGTATCAGTGGCAAGCTTTTGGTGGTGCGTATAATCCTGACACCTCAAGTGGAGCCGCAGATTTCGCAACAGGCGTCTACTATGGTAGCGGTCTGACAGCTAGGGCGATAAGTGATTTGCCGTTTCAGCCCGATTTGGTTGTTGTCAAACGAAGTGGAGCGACAGTAGGCGCATTCCGAACGAGTGCCTACGCAGGGGATTTATCAAGCTTTTTCGCGGCGACGGCAGAAACCGCCGGGGTCGTGCAATCGCTGAACACCAATGGTTTCACCGTCGGCAACAATGCAGCATCAAATACGAGCGCCAACCTGTATCGATGGTTCGCCTTCAAGGTCGGCACGAATTTCTCCGTGGGGACATACACCGGCAACGGAACAGCTGGAAGGCAAGTCAGCGCTCCGTTTTGGTCAGATCAGATCTGGGTCAAGCGCTCAACTGCGGTCGCCGGAGTGCAGCGGCCCTCTACGCTCACCGGTGATGTAGGGCAGTATTTCCTGAACACTGCCAATGCGGCAGGGCTCGTAACAGGGATAAATGCCAGCGGCTTCACCGTCGGTACCAACACTGCCACCAATACCAACGGCGGAACATACCGGTATGTTGTCTGGAGGGTGCCACCTACAGGCGCGCTGAGCGTCGATGTCGTCGACGGCTCAGGCGTAAGTGTGGGTTCGCCTACGGTCAATTTTACCAACCTAGGCTTAGTTTTTACCTGCGCGCAAACTAGCGCTACATTAGGTGTAGCTGCACAAAAAATTCGCGTAACAAATATGTCGGCCAACGCCAGCTGGGTTCTATCATTAGCCCCAACTGCCGGCCCCACAGCTCTCTGGGACAATGCCTCACTGCACTACGATTTCAACGACACAGCCGGTGGCCAGCCAGGCTGTAGCGATGGTGCAGATGCAGACTCCTACGCCGGTAAACTCCGTGTCGCCCCATCGGGCAGCACAATCACCCCCCAAGCAGGCTGCTCCAACACCAATGTCAGCAAAGGAGCCGACCAAGACTACGCCCAGGGTTCCACAGATACTATAAGCCTCATGACCGGTGCCGCAGGCTCCAATACCGAGTGCTATTGGGATCTGACCACCGTATCATTGACACAAACCATCCCGGCAGAGCAGGCGCCTGGATCGTACACATTAGGCCTAACCGTAACAGCAGTCGCGCAATAACATGAAAAAAAGAAGACAGACAGCCTGCGCCGTACTAGGGGCCGTTCTACTGCTCTGTGCCGTTCAGTGTTTCATGCCGACCCACACATCAGCCAAGACACTCCGCCTAACGCAAAAAATACATGCCGAAAGCTGTACCCCTACGACAATCATAGATAGTGGAGGTGGTTTGCAGTATATTTTGCCACCAGGCTGTGGTCGACCGGTGTTCCCCGGTTCGGGCAATAAGGATAAAAATTGGTCGGGCCGCACCAATACGAGCTCTCCTCTAGCCGTGCCATCAGAAGGAACTATAACAAAACTATTTTTTGGTGGTGAAAGCACCTACCTTGAATCGGCGCTAGACCTACAGCCCCTAGATGGCTACATGCTTATTACTAGTTTATACAGTCGGTTTAGCTTCAATTTACCAGGTGACTCACCGGGAGGAAAAGCCAGGTCATTTCAGGTAGTTCGAATAGATAAGCATGAACTAGATGTACAATTTTGGCCAGGCGGTACCACGTATACGTTGCCGCTTGGTGTCACGAAACGGCTGGACTTAGACTACGGTAAAGAGGTCGATATCAGTATGAGGTTTCAGCAAATCAACCCTGATGGTACAGTGTTACTTCATGTATATTTCTCTCCAGCAGAAAATACGTACGGGACTAGTGAAGAAAACCAATACGGCTATATTGCCAACCTCATTTTGATTTTGGTTCTCGGGCTTAGTCTCTATGTGTACACCAATGGCTGGTATCTTTCGCGGCATAAATTACCAAGCGACGACTGGTGGCAAATACACCCCCATCAGCCGCTTGAAAATACCAAAAAATAACACAAACATCATACCAATAAACACAAAGACACACTCACCACCGTCAAAAAGAACTAGCCAACGCATGACAAATTTTTACACATGTAATTACTATATAATGTAAATTATGACAGATTCAAAACGACTAACCATTCAAACGAATAGCACTGCCTTAGTCGTCATAGATATGCAAAATGACTACTGCAACAGGGGCTTTTACATGGATAAGGCTGGCTTCGATACTGAGAGGCTGCGACGTCCTATCAAACCAATTGCTGAAGTATTATCGATCGCACGAATAAACGGCATGTTGATTATTTTTACCCGACAGTACCGTACTTCCGATGAGCTGGAAACCGCGGCTGCCGAAGGCGGCTTCCCACTGACCGCACTTAAGGGCGAAGCAGGATGGGAAATCGTACCGGAGCTAGCACCGCAACCCAATGAGACAATACTCGATAAGACTACCTGCAGTGCCTTTGTGACAACAAACATCGACGAGCTATTACGAAGTAAGGGTATTAACACCGTCATCTTCTGTGGCAACACTTTAGACGTATGTGTTCACTCAACCCTTCGCTCCGCAAATGACCTCGGCTACAAATGTATTACGCTTGGTGATTGTTGTGGTGCGGTGAATGACGAATTACATAAGTGGTCCCTAGAATCTATCCAGATTGAGGGTGGCGTATTTGGTAGTGTTTACAACGCACAAGATTTTATTGGAGCAAGCTGGGAAACATAAAGTAGGTTCACATCTGTAAAATCATGTCATTTGAAATTGGTAGTCTGCCAGCTGCGTACTATCGGAACTTTCAGCTTTCAGAGGACAGTCCTCTGAAAGATGAAGATATCCAAAAGACACTTACAGCCGTTAAAAAAAGAACTCACCAACGAATGACACATTTTTACAGATGCAAAGGCGAGACCTTTACAGCCCCAGCGGGCGTATCAGCTTTTAACCACGCCTACTTCTGCTAGTATCTTATCTATTGCAGGGTTGCCTAAGTCGCGCTGCATAGACCGCCAATCCGGACGATCAACTTCACCAGAATTAGTCAGTGCCACCCGAGCAAGCATCCGCATCTGATTTTTAAATACAGGCAGCTCAACTACGCCGTTAGGTTTCTGTGATAACCGCGAACCATCTTTTGCAGAGAAGCCATTCTGCACATCTCGCCACTTAAAGACCCTGGCGGCGTCTGGACCATAAGTTGGCACGTCCTGCATAATGGCGACACATAGCCGACCATACCAAGGATGAAGCTTCTGATGTATAACAGGCTGTCCACTTTTTGTAAACTGACGATAGTTAGGCTCGCCCACCCTAATCGGCGGCGCAATATCTTCACCATATAATATAGTTACCCTGCCACTGTCTATATCGTACGATCTCTCTTTGCCTCCTCTTGTCGCTTTTACTTGTACGCCAGCAACCTGGCGCGTTCGCAGATTTATAACTAAGAAGTCGACGTTTGGGTTTTTAGGTTTATGTGTTTCTTGCCCCTTTTGTGCTGTATTTCTATAGTTGCTTGCCTCAAACTGTGGAGGCGCCGGGATGACGGTAAGCTCTAGCTCAGGATCTGCCTCCATCGCCTGCTTGACCGCTTCAAGGAGCTGTATTGCTACATCAAATTCAGCACCCTTGCCCTCAATAAACCCGCGCGCCAAGCTATTTGCCTTTGAAAAATAGTTGTCCTGGCCCTCTGCAGAAACCATTCGTCTTCTGCGATTTAGCTCCTGCATACCGTGTAGCGCGATATCTTGCTGGACATGAGTAATCCACCAGATTTTGTCATAGTTTGCTGATGTATTTGTATGATGTTTTGGCCATTCCCCGTCAAGCAACGGCTTCCACATTGGCATAAAACAGAGCGTAAGTTGGTGAAACGCTGCTTCGACCGCCGCCTCCTCGGTAAGTAACTTGACTGCTCGTATACGATTAAGCGTACCTTCTGTGACGTCTTCGTCTTTGATTTCAGACAACTTCCTAGGCATCCGTCGGTTTGGGTGGCTATCCAAACATTCTTTAAGTACGGACTCCTCTGCCGCATTTACAATTTTCCGCATTCCGTGCCCGATAGCTTTACCGTCTTGAATTATACCTCTGTAATAGTCCCTAATATCTTTTTCAAATCTCGGCTTAACAGTGTTACCTTCTGCGTCAGTGTAACTAAGCGGGCTAAGCGCCCCTCCGTCGTTAGGGTCTTGGCGCAAAAACCCTTCTATATGGTGCCCCAGCATCAGCCCTTTTTCCCATGTCGGTATAAAAAGTTCACTCAATTCTGTTGCAAACCCAGGCACGGCTTCACTTTTAAACGATCTGGGCGGCAATGACTCTATAGTTGCATATTCTGGGTAGGCTTCTAGAAATCTTTGTGGGTGCATACTTATAATATTATAGCATAAAAATGATTATTTTGCTACATTATCGTAAATGCCTGCTCACCAAATGGGGTAAAGTGAGTATGTAAAACTACCACGAAGCGTAATGTGCATCATCCCTGAGGACAGACCTACTACCATTGCAACAGATACAAAATCATCCATTTCCCCAACTGGTGAGCGGGCAGGGGAATCTAAGTTGGCAAAATAGACGAAATATGATATACTATTATTACAATGGCACAAGAAGAAAAAATACCCCTAACAGAGCAAGCCAAGTATGCAATTGCATTTCTTATCCCAGCTGTTTTGACTGGTTGTCTCGTAGTAGGCAAACCAGCTACCGCTCTGTCTGAGGCTGCGTTCCATGAACAGGTAAAAGCTGCTGCCAAAGAGGTTGTAGGCTACCAAGAGACTCCAAAGACTGCCTATGCTGGCCAGTTGCTTGATTTTAACTATGGCGTAGAAGTAAAGAGGACCACTGGCGGTTTTGGGGCTCGAGGAGCACGGAGCCGCGAAATTACAAGATTCACACTGGGGCAAACCTGTCTTAGCGGTACGCAATACGATAGTACGCCTAGCGTATCAACGACCGCTCATCCGGGCGCTGTTCGGCCGCCGATTATACTGAGTGGCAAAAACGGCAGCATAGTTATCCCTGGCGGTGCCGCACCAGGGCAAACCCGTACTGGCTTCACTTCCGCGAAAGCTACTCTGCAGGAAACTGGTCCGTCCAGCTTTAGCGTTATTCCAAAAGAGCCGAGCGAGAAAAACCCGCCGCTATCTTTCATCCTCGACAGCAGCAATATCGTGCAACCTGCCGATGCTCAAACAGCTGATTTGATGCGTGAGCGTTATGGCTGCGAGCCCGGACAGGTTCCCATCAAACAGCCTGATGGTGCCGATGCTGAAGGTCGCCAAAAGTTCACTGTGTTTGATAGCATACCTTGAGCTACCTTATGATGGCATTTGGTCAACCGATCAGGCGTAGATTGACGTATATCACAGGGTCTCATGTAAGGGCGAAACCCTTACAATATTCATGAGCCCTGTTTCTGACGGGCGGTCTAGCCGAACGTTTGGATGTGGCGGGGCACTAAGTGTATGGCAAACGGAGGAGCATAGAGCGATTATGCGCCATTTTGCATCATATTGCATTCTGAACCACTGCAACCCAGCCAAAATCGTAGCCCTATTCGCCGAAAGAAAAGCAGACTACCTAACTTTCAGAGGACAGTCCTCTGAAGGCTGAAGGCATAGGGGACTATACCCATACAATGCAACATCAACAGCCCTATACCAAGCGGTCTGATGCAGCAGGTTACTAGCCTAGATTTTGCGCAAAGTGTAGTAGTAGCCTGTAATAGAATCGTAACCCTGGATTTTGTCACCAAGTTTCATGCCGCTCACAGACAGGCTAGCGCAACGCGTTGAGCTGGACGCTGTGTAAAGATTGGCTGACCCACCGTACGTTACGCTGCCATTAGAGCCTATCCGCCGTAGTCGTACGTAGAATGGGGTTCTTGGATTGTCTTCGCCCGATAGACACGCGATGGAATATGCCACACCTTGCAACACGCTGGGATAGCTGAACCGTATCTGTGGGCCAGCAATAGCAGCAGCAGGAGGCGCGCTCACCAACAGCCCTAACCCGGACAGTCCTAATGCCAGGGCAAATAGCTTAACCCGACGTACTAGTAGTGTATTCATAACAAATTCCCCCCACTTGTTGGCGTTGCTTATTGTATTACCAGAAACAGTATGATGCATTTTGACCACAACGGCAATACTATAGCCCCCAGACATGTACTTTAAGATGGGGCAGCATAAATTAGAGCGGTGTGCCCTAAAGGTGGCTGTAACACCTTATGGTAAACGGGGTGGTGGGCAATCAGGTGTTGTGATTGGTCGCCGGTCAGTTCGCTATGTATTAAATGCTACGTGAATGTGGTATGTGGGGTGCCGGCGTGTTGCGATTCGCTTGGCGGTAAGGTGGTGATATACTGTTTGCAGAAAGGTATTCATAGTGGAACTGCATGACTAGTGACGCCAAAACTGTTGCAGAGTACATTGCATCGCTTGACCCTGAGCGCAAAGCGGTCGTTGCAAAAATTCATGACACGTTATTGAATAACCTACCGCGGGGTGTTGAGGCAGGCATACAGTACGGCATGCTAGGGTATTTTATTCCTCATTCGGTGTTTGCCCCTGGCTACCACTGCGACCCCAAACAGCCACTCCCTTTTATGGCGCTTGCATCACAAAAGCAGTCTGTCAATTTGTACCACATGGCGCTCTATACTATGCCAGATGTTTTGGAATGGTTCCGGCAAGAGTATGCCAAGACTGGCCTTAAGCTAGACATGGGAAAATCATGCATCCGCTTCAGAAAACCAGACCACATACCGTACGGCCTAATTGCGCGTTTAGCACGCAAAATCACTGTCCAGGAATACATCAAAATCTACACCGAAACACTAGATACCCGCACCAAAAAACCGTGAGTGCCAGCAGCCATGTACTGATTGTGCCATGAGTGAAATCGGTGTATCGGTAGCAGAGCGCAAAGTCCAGCTGGAGCGGCTATTGGGTCGTAGGCGGTTTTTTGATGGGCTGAATATGATAGTGCAGCATGCCATTGACAAGGATGCCGAGGCTGCTTTTGTGGTCAGGCGTACGGCTAGCAGCAGGCATTTGGCACAATTTGTATTTTCCGATCCAGATGAGCTTGCACAATGTCGCGAAATAATAGATTTGCCCGATCCAGATCGACTGGCAATGATCCATGGATCGGTGAACGTCCATCCCATCATATATAACCCAGATGAATCAATTCGTGAAGGCCTGGTACTACTAGCGCATTCTCACCCAGCCCAATCATGGGATAGGATGGACGGCGCTCTTTTGCCATCCGCCGAGGATTTGGATATATTTTGGGACGTATCTTCTGTTAGACCGCTTGCTGTTATGGTTATTGCGGCGGCTATTGGTGATGCACGACGCGCGTTCATGTATTGTCGGAGCGTCTCGCAGGCACACACACCGTTTTACCAACAATTAGAGTCGCCTTATGGGCTTGATAGGGTTATGCGAACCTTGGAAAGTAGCGGCGTCAACCATGCTCAAGTAGACTTTGAATCATGGCCAGTATATAGCCGTTCCGTGAAGCTTGCTATTCCGGAACTGGCACGCTAAGGATGGCGTTATTAATCTGTGTTTGGCGTTCCAGCGCGGGCGAATGGTTCTGGTTTTATGCGACTGCTAGTGAGGGTAGGTCAGGTTTCGCGGCTGCCGAAAGTACGTTTCCTGCAATTGTCCGTGCATATGCGCACAACAGCAGGGCAGCGGTGTGATCTGCAGATGATTGCCACTGACGAATGTGCCCGTCGAAACCATATGTTGGGAGTGCGTATCCCATGTCTAGCACAAGTAATTTATGCATTCAGAGGACAGTCCTCTGAATGCAGTCCTCTGAATGCTCTGAATGACTCTGGATGTTCCGAAAACCTATAAAAAACAGGTTCCAAGTATACTTGAGGTCACACCAACTCTTTGTAGGCCATTTTTTCATACAAAAAACCAAACTAGCATAAACATAAAGTGTTGACATAAGCAAATTAGTGTGATAGCATAAGCATCAGTTCGAAAGGAAGGAATTGCCCCTAGCGACAATTCCGTAGAGGGTTTCATCTGCTCGTGAGAGAGCAGTGGAGCCCTCTTCTTTTTGACGCAAATATATCATATATGGTTGCGTCAGGGTCCGTCCTTGACGCAAGAACACTGGGAGGTGTTACTATGGCTGGAACGAAAGCTGGCGGCCAAGCGGCTGCTTCAACGAACAAGAAAAAATACGGTGCTGATTTTTATGCAAAAATCGGTGCCAAGGGTGGTCGTAACGGCCATACCGGCGGTTTTGCTGCTGGTGATGCTGGTCGCGAGCGCGCACGCGTGTATGGTGCTATTGGTGGCCGTATTTCACGCCGCACCAAGAAAAGCGCCTAGTCTCTTTTCTGAATACAAAAGGTCCCATCGCTAAGACGGGACCTTTTTATTTGGACTACTCGACTCGTTTTTGGTTAGTCATGCACTTGTGGCGAGGGGATTGCTTGACCAGTATCATCCCAGACATTACCGCTATATGCCGTCAGGGTCGATTTGGTTGAGAGCAAGACGGTGCAACCGCTGAATCCCTGGTTACGGCCGAACCGGTTATTCAGAAGAGAAACGCCAGTAAGAGAGCCCAGTATTTTGTGAGCGACATTTATCGTGCAGCCACCGCCATCGAGCCAGTTGTCACGTATAACGATATTGCTGCAGGGCATGCCTGCATCTTGGGTAATCTGATACGCCGCATTGCCACTTTGGCCGGTTGATAGGTCGATATTATTGTGTGCTATGAGGATATTGCTATTACATTCGTACGACTGCACGCCGTCATTGTGCGTCTCGCCTCCGCCTTGGTTGGGGTCAGAACTGAAGTATGCCAGATCATGGATGTAGCTATCTTGAACTGTGACGTTATTGTAGGCCTTTATGCCGTCTACGGCCCCGTGAATATTAGCGCGCACTATGGTACTGTTGCTCGCCCATATGCCATCCATGCATGCTGTCGCATTCGATGGTGCAATTTCAGAGTCTTGGAATGTAAAGTTAGTTGCTCCGGCATCATCACGCACCCATAGCGGTGCAGAATTCTGGGCATTACCGCTCGTACAAGATTTGGTGCCACCTCTTATGATGGAATTCTTTATAGTAATATTTTTCCCGGTAATTTGCACATAGCCACGGATATCCTTGCCATCTATAACCATCCCGTCGGTAGCATACACCTGATCACCATTCACTACGGTCAATGTAGTGCCAGCCGGCACGCCGGTATTGGCTGGCCCTGGTTTTAGGTTCGATACGGCGGCAAATTTCACGGCCTGACTACCGCTTGCGGTCACGTCGCTCACGACTGTCGCGTTCGTGTTTGCCCCTGACTCTGATTCGCTGCTTATAAAAAACGTTGTTGCCGCTGAAACCCCTGCTAAACCTAAACATATTGGAGCTATAGGCAACATCCTGGAGGTTTCTAAGCGGCTTTCACTCTGTTATTTACCTACATATTAGGGTTTGATACCCTAATATGATGAAAAAGAACCTACAAACGACGATGCCCGACGTGTCGTCAGTCAATGCAAAAACG
>JAEUQV010000079.1 GCA_016789655.1 Candidatus Saccharimonadota bacterium | reverse complement strand
TAGTAGGCTATGACGAAACCGAGGGTGGGGCCGGCGATGGCGGAGTAGGTTTGGATGAGATCGGAGAGGGATATACGTAGGGGTTCGGGCTGGGTGTAGGTGCTTGCCGAAGTGGCGAATGTGACGTCACTATACTTCATTTCTTGCTTGAAAGCGAAGTAATTGTAGAGAGGTACCAGTAGGATAATTACCGCCAGTAAACCGAAATAGAACATCACGAAACGGTTGGCGATCTTCTGACGCGTACCGGAGTCGTTGCGCTTTTCCTCTATCTGTATGGTTTGCAGATCTTCTGTCGTAGCAATTTGTGCCTCGACATCGCGATTGAGCTCTTTAAGTTCTTGGCTGATCTGTCTGGGTTGTCGGGCTGCCATCAGTCTGGTATATCCTGCACTGCCTCACCCATTTGTTCTTTAAGTTTCGCATTGTTCTCGAGCAACTGCTTGGTAATATCTATGAGCCTATCTACTTGATCAGCAGTTTCGGGTACCCGTGTGAGTTGTTTGATGACTTCAACTAGCTTATCTGCCAGCTCAGCGTTCACAATCACTCGGTCAGCCAGGCGCTTGGAATGTTTAGTTCTTTTTGTGGCTATTCGAATCTTAAAATCGCTAGATATCTGGCGACCCTGCAGCGCCTTCATGTATTCGGTAAACTGATCGTCTGCCATATTACAAGTATAGTTCTTGGTGCATATATTCCAAAGCAGTAGCACTACTGCAACAAACTTAGCGATCGTAATAGGAAAAGTCAGCGGTGGCGACGAAAAAGGCAGTTATGACTACTACGATTATCAATAATACTACCGAGGCTACAGAGCGTAGGGAATATAAAGATTGTTCTCAAGATAGCAATATGCTATACTTTTTATAGTTATAAGGAGCATATAATTATGTCAGATACACCCCAAGTTACCATTTACAGTGCCGATTGGTGCGGGTTTTGCCAAGCTGCCAAACAGTATTTAGACCGCATAGACGTAAAATACACCGAGAAAAATGTCGAGGAAAATCGTGAGTATGCAGAGGAGTCGGTCGAGAAGTCCGGCCAAACAGGCATACCTGTTCTCGATATAAATGGCCAGATCATCGTCGGCTTCGACCGCCCGCGCATCGACGCTGCCCTAGCGAAGTAGTTAAGACTAGCCCCGTTTGAACCATCTGATGCCGAACGAAAGTTCTGTTTTGTGTACCCAACAATCTCTGCCCTATGCCCTTAGCCCTTTACCATATATACTACAAACATGGCGTTCGAGGATTTTCAGACTAAGGAATCGGTGGTGCTTGTGTATACGGGTGAAGGCAAGGGCAAGACCAGTGCTAGCCTAGGGCTTATGGCTAGGGCGCTGGGCAATCGCTGGCGCGTCGCATATGTGCAATTCATTAAATATTGGGGCGTAGGTGAACATACCTTCATCCGGGATATATTGCCGGTCTTTGGCGATGACTTGCTGTTTTATAAAGGTGGCAAAGGCTTTTACGATGCTGGCGACCTCACGCAGAGCGACGTCACGCCAGAGCAACACAAGCAAGCTGCCGAAGACACCTATTCCGTCGCATTTGAGGCTGCCACCTCTGGTAAGTTTCAGCTCGTTATATGTGACGAAATAAACAATGCCGTCCACGATGGCCTACTCACTCATAAACAGCTCAAAGATTTGATCACCAAAAAACATCCCAAAACCAGCCTCTGCCTAACGGGTAGATATTTCCCGCAGAGCTTATTGAAGCATGTCGATATAGCGACGGAAATGACGAAAATCAAGCATCATTTCGACGATAAATTTGTCGCAAATAAAGGAATCGATTTTTAATAACGACAGCATGAGTGCCCATCAAACTCCTGAGGCCGGTCTGGGTACCATTGAGCGTTTGCAAGCTACCGGTGGTAATGGCATTGGACGCTCCGTGCTTGTGTTTAACCCTTATGCATCAAGTGCAGGGCGGCTTGCTGTCGAGATGAATCGGCTACAGTCTGACCCTGCCTTTCAAAAACCAACTATTGTTTATACCAACGTTGATCCGTCATTGACTATACGCCAAGTCCACGGTGCATTAGACAGTGACACTACTCAAATGGTGGTTGCGATTGGGGGCGACGAAACGGCTCGGCAAGTCGTGGAAGCGCTATGTACCGCCCGAGATGAACATGACAAACCAGCCAGAAATAAGATTTTCAGCGTATTACACCGAGGCAATGCAGGCAATTTAGCTGCCAATCTTGCTGGCGGCAACCCACACACGAACCCGCTAGATGTTGTCCAGCGGGGTATTCTTACAGAAATCCAGCCAGGGGTTGTAGCCTACCCAAGCCCACAGGGTGAAACGATAGAAAAATACTTCACAACAATTATGGGGCTAGGGGCGCTTTCTATCGGTGCGAAAGCGCTCAATACCTGGATGAGACGACTGCCGAAATTTGACAACCCACGTATGCGCGACATTTATGAACGCACAATTCTTACACCGTACACATACCTAGCTGGAAGCAAGTTTAGCCTCGTTGTTGCTACGTCGCTCGCAGAGCCTGGCGGACAAACCGTAGCAGAAGCGACTTCTGTCGAAATATGCTCATACGATATTGCCCGCGCAAGACACATCGGCAAACACGGCAACTTACCGGTCGATATTACAGACCATCAACTCTTTGCATTCATAATGGGGTCTAGAAAGCCACGTGAGGTATGGGAGTGGTCACAACGAATCCAAAGCAGAACATTGCCTGGACAGTTTTTTGACGCAAACAAAGTATTAAGACTCATACCAGATAGGCCAATCTGGGCAAACGTAGATGGCACGCACTTCCCCGTGGGGGCAAACAGTAGGCTTGAGGCAAGACTTGCCGAAACAAGCTTTCTAACTTTCATGGTAAAACCTCCTGAGCAAGTTCACGATATCTATTTAGCTAATTAGCAACCCCGTAAACCTAGTGATGATACTACTCCAAAGACGTTGTAGTATGTTGAGTGGTGGTATACTCAAGCGTATATGTCTCGCCAAAGAGTATCTAAAAGACATCTGCTAATCGTGGTTTTTGTGGCACTTGGGAGCTTAGCTTTACTCGCATTAAAATTTGGTTGGGTCAAGCCCATCGACACCAAGACCTTCATGCACTACCAGCCCGGGTCATACCAAGTGAAGCAGTTCCTCGATGGTGACACGGTCACGGTAGATATGAGTGGTACCGTAGAAACGATAAGATTCATAGGTATCGACACACCAGAAACACACAAACCGAATACGCCGGTGCAGTGTTACGGGCCAGCCGCAGCGGCCTACACCAAAAACCGCATAGGCAGCCAGCGGATTAAGCTCGTTTCCGACAGCCTGACTACCAACCGCGACCGCTACGACCGGCTGTTGCGTTATGTCATCCTCGAAGATGGCACCAATCTCAACCTAGAACTTGTCCAGAAGGGCTACGCCTTCGCCTACGCATTCCCGTTCGCTAAAAGCAATGATTTCAACGCCGCCATGGAGCAAGCTCAAGCCGCCAAAGCAGGCCTGTGGGGCAACTGCGCTCCTTACCAAGACCCCAAGAATGGCCAGTGGCACACACCCAGCGCCGACTAGTCGGCGCTGGAAACCCCAAGCACCAAATCACAACGATCATCGATCTGAATTCGTCGAAGCTTGGATTTGGTATTTGGAATTTATTTGGAATTTGGTATTTGGTATTTGGAATTTTTAGTTAACCCTACAGAAGAGTTGGATAGAGGCTTAATTTTTTCAAACACAAGCGGTACTGGCGACAATAGATATAATCCACCAGCCCCAACAAGCCAGCACAAAACCCAGCTGCGGTAGCCATGGAGACGTAAAGTACGGGGCCACATTTGCAAGTAGGGCCACAGCGCCTGACGGTCGGTATGTATACGGCGCATTTCTACGAGGACTTTCGATGCATGGTCATAGTAGATATTGCCACCCTCACGATGAATGTGTACGGCTAGATCTAAGTCTTCGTGTACGGTGTTGTCTTGGCACACGTCTTCCGAAACTTGCTTCCAAAGCGAGCGAGGAAGCGCCATATTTGAGCCCCATAGTGTAGGGTAGCCAATAAGTAGCTTATTGAAACTGAACACCAGCCAGTTGTAAGCCCAGCTAATAAACCCTGCTGGTCGCATATTATAAAAGTGTGCGCCACCAGTCAGCGCCACCGATTCGTTGCCGTTTGCGTAGTACTGCGCAATCCATTCAACCCAGTTTGCTGGGGCGATAGCATCGGCATCCAACCTCGCCAGCACATCTCCTTTGGCGGCACGAAAACCTGCATTACGCGCAAACACACGACCACGTTTCGGCTCTGTCAAGACTTTCACAAATGGGTACGAAGCTGCCACATCAGCAGAGGCATCGCTAGAATCGTTATCGACAACAATAACTTCAAAGGGCCGTACCGTTTGACGCGCTAATGCATCTAGGCATTCTGGCAAACAGGCAGCTTCGTTGTAGGCCGGAATAACAACAGATACTTTTACGGGTTTTGGCACGGTATAATGGTAGCACGTGCCGCCTTTTGGACGGAACAGAATAGAGAATATAGTATGAAGAATGAAGAGAAAAAAAGAATGCTTAAAGCTCAAAACCCCAAAAACTGGGCAGCTTTTCTGTATGCTTCCGTCTTCCGTCTTTCGTCCAAATCTTTATGGAAGCGCGCCGCCTTGGCAACTACGGCTCTCGTAGTATTGCTAGTTTCTGTCAGCTATAGCATCGCCTTGTGGTACCAGCATAGCCAGGCGGGCAAGCCGTATCAACTTGGCGTGACCTTCATCCCTAGCTATGCTTCATACCTCGGCGTTGACCCGCACGAAACGCTCAGCGCAATCATCGATGACCTCGGCGTGCGGCAGTTTCGGCTCGTGAGCTACTGGAATCAGATAGAGGCCTCCCCCGGGAATTATAACTTCGACGAACTAGACTGGCAGTTTCGCGCTATAGAAAAAGCCGGCGGCACTGTAAGTCTCGCAGTTGGTTTGCGCCAACCGCGCTGGCCTGAGTGTCACGCACCATCTTTTTATGACACCAGGCAGCCCCGCGAAGTGTGGCAACCTCAGCTTGAAAAATACATGACGGCAGTAATAAACCGCTACAAAACATCTCGGGCGCTGGCCGCCTACCAGCTAGAAAATGAGTTCTTTAACCACTTTGGAGAATGCCACAACTTCGACCGCCAACGTCTTGTTGACGAAAAAGCCCTTATCAAGAGGCTCGACACTCGACACCCTGTTATCATCAGCCGCAGCAACAACTACGCTGGTTTTGCGCTCCGCGAGCCGCTCGGTGACATAAACGGCATATCGCTCTACCGCCGCGTATGGGATGCCACGCTCACTAAGCGCTACCAGACATACCCATTCCCCAGCTGGCACTACGCGGCCCTGGCTGGAGTACAGAAAATGCTTAAGAGCCAAGATAGCGTTATACACGAGCTACAGATGGAACCCTGGCCGCCCAGCGGCAAAAACATTCGCGATATCGACCTCGCCGAGCAAAACAAAACCTTCGACTCTGCCCGCTTCCGCTCCACCCTCGCCTTCGCCAAACAATCCGGTATACGCCATATAGATCTCTGGGGTGCCGAGTACTGGTACTACCGCTGGCAAGTTTTGGACGATGAAAGCGTGTGGCGTGAGGCACGTCACGAATTTAGCACGTAACAGAAAACAAGACCGCAAAATGTAGTATACCCAAAAGCCATATAGCTAATATGGCACAAATTGCGCTCGCTTTCTGATATATTTGATGGGATGAACGCGGTGATTGACCCAAAGAAATACGGTGTAAGCTTCAGCCTAAAGCAGTGCCGCAATTTTGGCATTGACCCTGATGATTGTCTGAAATGGCTCCTAAAAAAAGGCTGGCGGCGTTTTCGGCTCATGAGCTACTGGGATGAGCACGAGCGATCTCGTGGGGTGTATGATTTTACTGCTCTTGACGAACAAATCCGGCACATCACCAACAAAAGCGGCATTATCACCCTCTGTCTTGGGGTAAAACAACCGCGCTGGCCTGAGTACCACTGGCCGAGCTGGACAAAAGACCTCAGCGACCGTGAAAAATCCGAAGCTTTGCTACAGTTCGTAGAAACGGTTGTCGAACGCTACAAACACGAACCGGCAATCCTGAGCTACCAGCTGGAAAACGAGGCGCTCCTAAAGGGTTTCGGCCGGGATATCCATATCGATAGAGGTCGACTTCGCCTGGAGTATGAGCTGGTACGCCGACTAGACCCAGAAAAACCAGTGCTTATGAGCACTAGCAATGGCTGGGGCGTACCCTTACGCCGACCATTGCCATGGGGCGTTGGATTTTCGCTCTACACTATTATGCACAACAAAGGTGCCTACCACCGCACTATCCAACGGCCATGGTTACACCGGCTGCGCGCTTGGTACATACGCACCGTGCTGGGTAAACCCGTGTTTATACACGAACTACAGTGCGAACCGTGGGGGCCAGATGCTATCTGGAAGATGTCGACGAATGAACAGAGTCGCTCAATGTCAACCGAACAAATCAAACACAATATCGCCTGGGCAAAGCAGATTAGAGCATACCCAATAGACATATGGGGCGCCGAGTGGTGGAGCTGGCGATGGCAGCAAGGCGACCACAGCATATGGCAAGCCGTCGAGAATGCACTACACGCATAGCCAATGTTCGGCTTATCTAAGACCCTGACCAAATCCCCCTGATAAAAGCGAATTTCAAAAGTTACCATGATTATAAATCTGTTTTAACGGCTTTTAGTCGTACCTGTAGAAACGAGCTAAAAAACGAAGTACAGATTAAAAATGGTAGATTTTGGAATTTTATCTTACAGGGGGTTTTGGTTAGGGTCTAACAATACTTATGCCTACAAATATGTGCTATGCTCGTGAAGTGAAGCGTTTGCAGCTTAAATTGTGGCATGCCCTATCTATGAGTGCTGTCTGTATAGTGATCGCATTGGGATGCACACCACTTCTGCATGCTTTGATAAATTTCTTTTCAATTGAAAGTGAAAGCGGGCAGGCTAGCAACGCACTCAGCGTCAGCGACACTACTGCATCCGGCAATAGTGCAATACGTTTTGCCGCCCAGTCGACAGCCGCAGATATTACGCTCGCACTTGCTGGAGATATACAGCTCCCCACCAACAACCTACTCCACGCCCTCTCGACATCAAACCTCGTAATGAACACTATACGGCCAGATTACGTGCTTGTGCTCGGCGACAACCAGTACGACAATGGCACGCTGAGCGATTTCAATAACTACTACTCACAGACATGGGGCAGGCCAGCCATAAAGTCTATAACCTATCCTGTGCCAGGCAATCACGAATACAACACATCGGGCGCGACCGGCTATTACAGCTACTTCAATGCCGCCAATAACTCCATAAACGGCCACACGGTCACTGGCCCAGCGCACCAAGGCTACTATGCATTCGATATTGGACAATGGCGGGTATATGCTATGAACTCAGAAGCCAACCTTGCGGCTCAAAATACGTGGATGGCCGCAGATATGGCGGCCAACCCGCGGCAATGCAAAATGTTTACCATCCATCGCCCGTATTGGGATTACGGTACGACGCACGATGGCGAAATGAATTCTGCAGATGAGGTAGCGCTTTTCAGAACATTCTATGACAATGGTGGGGACTTGCTGTTTGCAGGCCACGAACATAATTACCAGCGTTTTATGGCAGCTAACCCCAACACCAATACCGCCACAGCCACTGGTATACAAAGCTTTATAGTTGGCACAGGCGGCACCACCAATATGTACAATGTTTGGGGTTCAACCATAAACAATGCCCACAACCTCATTCAAACCTATGACGGCTCCACTTGGGGCGTACTGAGGGTTGTACTAAAAGCCGATAACTCATACACCTGGGCATTCATGCCTGTAGATGGCGGCACCTACACCGACTCCGGCAGCGGCACCTGCCACTAACACTTTTGCCTCTAATCGACTAGCAAGCCCCTAGATCGCAAAGCCTCCCGAGTTTGTCACCCCTTAAGCTCTCGCGTACAATAGGGACATGAGTAAAAAACCCACGCGGCGGGGGCACAAGAAAACTGGTGCCGCTGCTAAGACCATTCAGAACCGGCGCGCCCGGCACGACTATGAGCTGGGTGATAGTTTGGTGGTGGGCCTAGAACTAACTGGCGCCGAGGTAAAAAGCCTGCGCATGGGGCACGGGCAGCTGCGCGGCGCATACGTAACCATCAAGGGCGAAGAGCTATACCTACTCGGCGGTACCGTACACGGCACCAGCGGCATACCGCTCGACGAAGCCGCCCAAACCCGCACCCGCAAACTGCTTGCCAAGCGCCGCGAGATTGACGCCTTGATAGAAGCGAAGCAACAGGGTAAAACGATTGTGCCACTTGAGATCCTCACACAAGGTCGTTTTATAAAACTCCGCATAGCAATAGCTACAGGCAAAAAACTATACGACAAACGCCAAACGCTGAAGAAGCGAGATGAAACGCGCTCAATACAGGCAGTCCTTAAGAGCAGCCTTAAAGTTGGTAGATAATACGGCCGCACGTCTCAGAACACATCCCAAATCTTATACCAAATAGCGTCCCAGTAGAGTGAGCATAATTTGATCTTCACTACATAGTGATAAGCTATTGGTAATGGAAAAGCTATTGCTATTGAAAATACTACCAATCCACCTCAGACGATTTTGGCCAGCAGTAACAATGGTGGCAATGCTATTGTTGGCAGGATCGGTCAGTGTATTTGCACTCGTTAACTACGTTTCCTATGAGACTGAAACTGGAAGTCTGAGCGGAAACGCACAGCCTGTAAATGATACGTCTGCTAGAGGGGGGAGTGCCTTGTTGTTTAGTAGCTCTAGCGGAAATGTGGACCCGCTGGGGCCTCCTCGATCTACCCCTCTCAGACCAGCAAGTAGTTTTACGAAACATTCTAATCTGTCGTTCGGGCCGTATGGAGTGTCTAGTTTGCTAGACCTTTATATTCCAAATAGTGCCGGGCCTTACCCCCTTGTAATCTATATTCATGGCGGAGGCTGGAGAGGGTATGACAAATCTGAGTGTCCTACATGGATCTCATATAGCGGGTTCGCATTGGCATGCGTCAATTACCGATACAGTACAGAGGCACCATTCCCAGCACAAACCATAGACAATAAAGCAGCGGTTCGATGGCTTCGTGCACATGCAGCAAGCTACAATATTTGGTCATCAAAAATCGGAGCAATGGGTTATTCATCGGGCGGGCACTTGGCTTCAATGCTGGGCGTGACAAAGGGTGTGGCGCAGTATGACCAAGGCGAAAATCTACATAAGTCGAGTGAGATACACGCAGTTTATAGTGGTTATGGCCCAATGGATTTGCTAGATTTGATTCGTGTACAACCATGGCATGACAGTTCATATGAAATTGGCCCGATGCTTATCGGAAAACCGAGTATCTCAGGGTACCCAACTCAGGCAAGGTTAGCAAGCCCAACCTATTATGTCGATTCAGCCGATGCACCACATCTGTTGCACCATGGAACAGCGGATGATGTAATTGCTTGGCAGCAAAGCCAACTTATGCACGACACACTTACCGCAGCTGGCGTCGAATCATCTTTAGAGCTATTGCCCGGGGCAGGACATGGGACTGCAGAGTTTGGCGACAACTATTACATAAACCAGGTTATCAATTTTTACGACACCAATTTGCGGTGAAACCTGCCATGATGAGCTCCAGAATAGAAAGTAATTATATGTTGTTGTTTTCACAGCTTTTTCTGTAATATATCTTACGATTATTGCTTGCCGAATGGCGCATACTGCTAAGCAATACCACTATCAAGGAGAGAACTGTAGTGAAGAAAAAAGGTATATATTTTGTTCTGGTGCTTGCAATAACATTCAGCTCTTTACAGTCACTACCAATTCATGTATGGGCGGCGGCCGACACCTGTAGCTGGACTGGCGCTACTAGTGCCGACTGGAGCGATGGCACAAACTGGTCGGGTTGTGATAACGGCGGCGTCCCAGAAAGCGGTGATACGCTTGTATTCCCGGCAGTTGCCAGCAACAAAACCATGAATAACGACATCGTCGGGTTAACCACCGACAATATTGGCGTCGGTGGCAGCGGCTACACGTTTGGCGGCAACGCTTTTACCATAAGTGGTGCAAGCGCTTTTGACGCCACAGCTTCGGTAGTTGTCAATGCCCCCGTAACGTTTAGCGGGTTTAATGCGGTCATTGCTGCAACCAGCGGCAATACAATCACCTTTAACGATGTAACCACATTCTCAAGCGGCGGCGGGGAAGTCAATGTCGGCACCACTGGTAGCTACGACGGAACGGTTGATTTTGTAGGTAATATAGTTGGATCTGCGGCAACGCAATTTGTAGCCGTTGAGGGTGCAAGAGCAATCGTACGCGGAGCTGCCAATACCTTTTCTGCCGGAACAGTAGGCGCGGAATCTGGCGCCTCGTTTGAGTGCCGCTCCACCACATGTTTTGGCGCAGCCACAAATGACATATACGCCGGAGGTGGGGTTGTGTACTTATATTCTGTCGCAACCTACACAAATAATATTGTCACCTCAGCTGTTACGCCAGGCGTATCGGCGGTGTATAGCTATGAAGATGTCACGCTGAGTGGCGACACAACCATCAACGATAGCCTATATTTCGGCGTAACAGCCTCTGGTAAAACTCTGACAGTCGACGGCAATGTATCTCTGGCAGGCCAGGACTTGCAGGTAAGCAGCGTCGACCGAACTGGCCACGTCATTATTACTGGCATAGTGAGTGGCGCTCAAGGTATTGCTACTTACTCAACGCACCTGACTCTTGCTGGCGCAAACACTTATACGGGAGCGACATACGCCAACTCAGGAGCTGCAACCATAACCGTACAAGACTCGAGCGCACTTGGCGCAGCAAGTAGTGGCACGTTTATTGGAAATGGCGATGTCTTAGAGATCGATCTGCCTGCACCTGGAACCATCGACGAACCATTATCTGTAGAAGGAACTGGCTACGCCGGTAGCGGCGCGGTGGTATTTACCGGCGACTCGGTCACTATGAATGGCGACATAGCGCTAAACAGCAGCACAACCTTATCTATAGACAGCGCAATAGATGGACAGCCGACCCTGCAAGGCGAAATTAGCGGAGCCTACAACATCACGTACCAACAAGATGCAGGGTTGTACGGGTTTATTGTAAATTCTGGCAACACCTACACGGGGACGACAACTGTACTCGGCACTTTCGTACGTGCTGCCGCCACAAATGCCATACCTTCGCAAGATGTCTATGTCAACGCCACACCTTCGAGTGATGCAGAACTGCAATACTTCAGTAATGACCTTGCGCCCGACACTCAACGCGTTCATACTGCCAACAACGGCGCGAATGTTGCATATGTAACGTTCACTGCCGACGAAACAGTTGCGCAAGTTGATGGCGATGGTGATATTGAAGTTTTGGGGACAAATGTACTGGGTAGCAACAGTAGCTACAGTTTTAGTGGCAATCTATCATTCAACCTCGGCACTAGCACCCTTCGCAAAACGGGTAGTGGCACAGCAACGCTTAGCGGTACCGCAAGCGCCCCCATTGGCAGTACGCCTCTAGTACAGGTAAACGGTGGCACTGTTATCGCAAATGGCACATACGCACCAGTGGCCTTTGAGGTAAACGCCGGCAGTACACTTAAGGGGAACGGAACACTAGGCGCTACTACTGTAAACGCTGGTGGCACACTCGCTACCGGCACATCACCCGGATGTATCACTTCTGGCGCATTGACGCTCAGCGCTGGGTCTACTTTCGAGCAGGAGATTACTGGTACGGCTGCCTGCTCACAATACGACCGCACGACGGTTAACGGCGCAGTAACCCTCAGCGGAGCTACCTTGCAGGTCAATCAACTTGCTGGATTCAACCCAGCAGCCAACCTAGTCTTTACCATAATTGACGGCACCTCCCTTAGCGGCACCTTTGCCGGCCTTACAGACGGCGCTGTGTTTGACGTGAACGGGGTAAAATACCGTATAAATTACTATGCCTCAGGCGAGGTGACACTTACGGTCGTTACTAGCCCAGCAACCGCCAGCACGCCCACTTCGACGCTTGCGAATACCGGCTCACCCATTGCGCTCATAAGTGCTGCAAGCATAACACTGCTAGCAGCGGCTGCAATTACGCTAGGTTTTCGTCGCCGTGCAGCTGCAACTGTACATGCTTCTACTAAATAGTTGTATTTTGTAGTACAGACCGGCGATATATGCTTTACAACGCCGGTCTGAACAGATATGATACTAGTTGTATTTCGGCTCTTTTGGGCAGTGAAATAAGTACTTTTTATTTCAAATCGCTCCGAGGCTGTTCGCTGGTTATGGTGCTAGTCAC
>JAEUQV010000072.1 GCA_016789655.1 Candidatus Saccharimonadota bacterium | reverse complement strand
TTGCTGACGGGGTTGAATCCGGAGCAGCGGCGGGCGGTGGAGACGACTGAGGGGCCGTTGCTTATTCAAGCGGGGGCGGGGAGCGGTAAGACTAAGACGCTTACACATCGAATTGCCTACCTGATCGCAACCGGGCGGGCGACACCCTATAGCATCTTGGCGGTAACGTTCACCAACAAAGCCGCCCGCGAAATGCGCGAACGGGTTTGGAAGCTTATGAATCCCGCACTGTCTAGGGGTCTCCAAGCGAGTAGTGTGCAAGGCGCGGACGAGCAGCGCAGTGAGCCGTATCGAGAATACGGTGAGCGAGCAGCGCAGACCGCAACGCAGCAGACTGCCGCTAGAGACAGCGCTGAACCGAGTTCAGCTCGGGTCGGTGCTGGCTCGGTGGAGACCCCTAGGGCGTTTATGCCCTGGATGGGGACATTTCATAGCATATGTGTGCGGCTGCTACGCATGGACGGCCAGTACCTCGGTATACCGTCTTCATACGTTATATTTGATGAAACCGACCGGCTGAGTACTATCAAGCGTATAGGTAAAGAACAGCATATAGACGAAAAATCGTTTCCGCCCCGTACTATTTCGTCCCTCATTAGCAGTGCCAAAAACGATATGATCGGCCCGGCCGAGTACCGCGAAACAGCCAGCGGGCCGCTGGGGCATGTGGTGGCGCAAGTCTACCCGCTGTACCAGGCGGCACTGAAAGAGGCCATGGCGCTCGATTTCGATGACCTCATATGGCGCAGCGTGCAGCTGCTGGAAGCGCACGCCGAAGTTCGGGCAAAGTGGCAGCAGCGCTTTACCCACATCATGATAGACGAGTACCAAGACACCAACGCAGCTCAGTATAAGCTAGTTAAGCTTTTGACAAAAGACAATAACGTTGCTGTAGTAGGCGACGATTGGCAATCGATATATTCATGGCGTGGTGCAGATTTTAGAAATATTTTGCGTTTTGAGACAGATTACAAAGATTGTGCAGTCATAAAATTGGAGCAAAATTATCGGAGTACCGGGCATATTTTGAATGCCGCTCACGGGGTAGTTACCAGAAACACGCAGCGCAGTGACAAGCGGCTATGGACCAGCGAAGGCGATGGTCGGAAAGTGCAGGTGCTACAGGTGATGACGGAACGTGCCGAGGCTGAAACCATCATGCGCACTATCCGTACGGCGGTAGACACAGGGCTTAGGCAGTACAAGGATTTTGCCGTACTGTACCGCACCAATGCGCAGAGCCGCTCGCTAGAAGAAGTTTTTGTGCAGTACACCATGCCGTACCGTGTAGTAGGGGGTGTTCGCTTCTATGACCGCAAAGAAATCAAAGACATCATAGCTTATTTGCGGCTCATATATCAGCCGAACGACCGCACCAGCTTTGAGCGCATCGCCAATGTGCCGGGCAGGGGGGTTGGTGCAAAAAGCCTAGAGAATTTTCTGGGCTGGACGGCAGCAGAGCGACTCAGCCTAGGTCAGGCACTAAGCCGAGTGAAAGAGTGCGACTCCCTTTCTGGTAAGGCCAAAAACGGTCTCGTAGAGCTTTCCAGTGTACTTGATGCCTTGCGTGCACAGCTTGAAGAATTGCCACCAGATCTACTTGTAGATAGTCTAGTCAAGCGGCTCAACTACATGGCGTATCTAGACGACAAAACGCCGCAAGGAGATAGTAGGCAGGAAAACGTTCGCGAGTTGATAGGCGTGGCGCAGGGATATCATGACGAGGGGTTGTCATCGTTCCTTGAAGAGATAGCGCTTATATCCGACCTCGACACCGCAAATTTGGGCGACAATGCCGTGACGTTTATGACGTTGCATAGTGCCAAGGGGCTGGAGTTCCCAGTAGTTTTCATGACTGGGCTGGAGGAATCGATCTTGCCCCATAGCCGGGCTCTGTACGATCAATCCGAAATGGAGGAAGAGCGTCGGCTGTGCTACGTGGGTATGACCCGTGCGAAAGAGGAATTGTATATGCTATACGCCACATCTCGTTCACTGTATGGCGGCATACAGCATAATGTACCCAGCCGCTTTATAGCCGAGATAGACAGCACGCACACAGAAGAAACCACGCTAATGCCAAGCTTTGGACGGGTAGATTTCAGCCCATTTGCTGATGAGGACGACTTTTTACAGATAGACAAACCAACGAGCTTCATCTCGGATGAACCACGCTATATACCTGAGCTTCACGAGGGTGATGCGGTTCGTCATGAGCTGTTTGGCCAGGGGACGGTCGTAGAGCTACAGGGTGACATGGCTGCCATATATTTTAAAGGCAAAGGTCTCAAAAAACTAAACATCGCTTTCGCCCCCCTCGAAAAACTGTAAACATATGAAGCAAAATGGCTGGAACCGTAAGCATCGTGCCACATTTTTGGATATTAATTGCGTTTGCGTATTTAACCCAAACTCGATATTTATGTCGAGCTCGGATTATGTACAGTAAGGCCGCGCTATGTTTTTTGCCTTGGTTGCTGAGGTCGCTCTCGTCTCTTTCGCGGTACCAGAGTATGAAAGTCGCGCCGCGGATTCACATTGGGATGTAGTACTGTCTCATACAATGCTGGCAGCGCACGTCCTGCTTGGTACTGCGAAAGTGTTGGGTTCTGCTCCGATTGTGGTAGCAGCTATGCGCGAGGCGAAAACCAATCGGAAAATCGTGGCAACCGTAGCAATGGTCTGAGTTATCCTGGCGTGGATATTGGGTGAATAGATCATGGCATCTTATGACGATCCATATGCACAGGCTATGACAGGTGGTTGGCTGGCCGCTTTAGTGGCTTACGCGCTGGCCTGGTGGCTCGGCAGGAAACCTTATGCGTAATACGCCTCGAGTCTTCTTTGCTATACTTATAGGTACCGTTAGAGTGGGTATACGGCAACATTTCATATATGCAACGAGTCAAGCATAATATACACCGCACCTATCACGCGGGCAGACACCATGCCCGTCGTATACATGCACATCCGGCCGGATTGCCGGTGCTTGTGTTCGTCCTACTCATACTTTTTAGTGGTGTCACTTTGGTAGTAGCGTCGCGTAAAGGTGTGGTAGCAAACTTCATTGCCAGGGATCATACGATTACGATAGTTTCATACGATAGTAATCGTCGAATTGTGCCGACTAAGGCCAAAACGGTCGGCGAATTACTTCACAACCTCGATGTACAGCTAACGGAAGGTGATAGAGTTGAACCGTCGCTCGATGCGCTAATAACCCAAGATAATTTCCTCGTGAATGTATATCGATCCGTGCCAGTTGCTATACATGATGGCGTGAACATGACATTGACCCATAGTGCTGGCGCAACGCCACGCAGCATTGTGGCTCAGTCTGGTATGCCTCTGTATAACGAAGATGCAGTTCGTGCTGAACCCACGCATAATTTCGTGCTGCAACGCAGCCTCGGGCATCAGGTGGTCATCGACCGCGCGACACCGATATATCTGGCGCTTTACGGCACTCAGTTGACTATTCATACCCAGACAAACACTGTTGCTGATCTCCTGAAAGAAAAAAATGTAAAACTCGGCAAAGACGATACGGTCAAACCTGCGCTTGCCACCACGCTTACACCAAATATGCAGGTTGCAGTAGTGCGTAATGGCATACAGGTTATTACCGTCAATGAAGATGTGCCAGCTCCAGTCCAAAATGTAATCGACATGTCGCTATCGTTTGGCAGTCAAGCAGTACGACAAGAGGGAAGCCCGGGCAAAATAGTCAAAACCTACCAAGTAAATATACAGAACGGCGAAGAAGTCGGCCGAGTGTTATTGCAGTCTGTCACTACGGTGCAGCCAGTTACCCGCATCGTGGCCAAGGGCAATACAGTGAATATCCCTGCCGATAAGCAGTCTGTCATGGCTGCTGCTGGGATTAGCCCGAGCGACTACGCTTATGTAGATTATGTCTTTTCGCGCGAGTCGCGCTGGAATGCGGCTGCCGTAAATGCGGGCGGCTGCAGTGGTTTGGGGCAGGCTTGCCCAGGCAGTAAGCTAGCTGCGGCGTGTCCGAACTGGCAGACAGACGCAGTGTGTCAGACCAAGTTTTTCACCGGCTATGCAGTCGGAAGGTACGGTAGCTGGCAGGGAGCGTATAATGCCTGGATAAGCAAACACTGGTGGTGATTAGGAATTAGGACTAGAAATGGAGAAAATAGTAGCTAAAAAGCACTTGGGGCAGCATTGGCTGTACGATGAGATGACTTTGGAAAGCATCTGCGATAGCGCTGGTGTGCAAGCAGGCGATGTCGTGCTAGAAGTAGGCCCTGGCTTGGGCACCTTGACGCGTCGCTTGCTGCAGCGCGGTGCATACGTCACAGCTGTAGAATTCGACCACGACCTAGCCCAAACCCTCCCGAAACTACTTTCAGAGGACAGTCCTCTGAAAAAGGGGGATTTGGAGAGATTTACAGTGGTGGAGAGTGATATTTTACGGTTTAATTTACAACAACTTCCGGAGGGGTTTAAAGTTGTTGCAAATATACCCTACTATCTGACGAGCAACCTATTGCGGGTGCTCTGTGAGTCGCCAAACCATTTCAGTACAGCAGCGCTGCTCATCCAGAAAGAAGTTGCAGAGCGTGTAGTGGCTACACCTGGAAAAATGTCGCTACTTAGTGTAACGACCCAGTTTTACTGCGATGTGTCGCTGGGCGCTTTCGTACCGGCACGGCTGTTCACGCCACCTCCGAAAGTAGATAGCCAGGTACTAGAGCTTCGTTACCGGGCTGATCCAATGTACCCAAATATAGACACTAAGCAGTTTTTCAGTATTGTTCGTGCGGGTTTTAGCCAAAAACGCAAAACGCTCGAAAATAGTTTGTCGGGCGGGTTGGCTCTAGCCAAAGACGATGTTCGCCGCCTGCTGGCTGCGGCCGATATAACACCTCAGTCGCGTGCACAAATGCTTTCACTCGATGATTGGCACCGGTTGTACACGGCATGCACTGTAGATAAAACATAAGTGTATTGTATTGTTTCGATCAGTTGTAGGTTGTATGCTTGGTGTTATGAAGACCAAAACAAAACAATCTATATCAAAGCCTCATTCACAGCTTAGGACTATTGGCAAAGTATCGTGCATCACTGTCGCATTGTTGCTTCTGGTTGGGCAGTTATTGCTCGATGTTCTACTTGTTCGGCAGTATTATAACCAGCCGGATTCTACGGTACTGACGCTTATCGAGGAGGCGGTTAGAGGGCTATATATAGACGCCCCCATAGAGCCACAGTCTGGCATGGTCTATTTTCCGGAAGCAAAACTGCGCATGCCCGCTGCAAAGGATACATTTACTCGTTTTATGTACTCATACAATGACGCTGCCGATAATAGTGCGTTAACTGTTACGACCAGCGCTATCATAAATACTACTAGCGCGCATATGTGGTCAGCCTATGCAAGTAGTCAGACCCAGGCTAAGAAACTTGAAGCCGCCTTTGAAGCAGTGCCGGCACTGCAATCATGTTCGCGTGGCGTGCAAATATATCTCTCGGAACAGCCAGAGAAAGGGCACCCGCTTTTTACGAAACAAGTAAAAGACGGACGTACACTATACGCGTATACAGAAACAGCTTGTAATCAGGGCATGTCAAGCTTAAAGGAGAGTGTAGCGGCAATAGATTCATACTGATACCTCTCGAGGGATAACGGCGTTAAATTGGTTGCGGTTAATTGACAATTTTCGCTTGCTTCGGTATGATCTATCGGATATGGCTATACAAAGTAAAGCAAAGAACGCTCCGGTAAGTACCGCCAACGAACGTGCCGAGAAACAGGCGCTACCGATAGTCGGCCTCACAGTATTTTTAGACGTACTGGGGGTGGGGATACTCATCCCTGTTTTGCCACAGCTGATTTTCAGAATTTTTGAACCCGCTGGCTATAGTTTTTCGACTTCGCTTATACTGCTTGGCTGGCTGACGGCTATATTCCCGCTTATGCAGTTTTTTGCTACGCCCATACTAGGGCAGCTATCTGACAGGTATGGAAGAAAGCCTGTCTTAGGGTTTAGCTTGGCGGGCACGGCACTAGGCTATGTGCTGTTTGCAATTGCTATTGTGACGAAAAACATTCCGCTGCTGTTTGCTGCCCGAGCTTTCGATGGCATAACGGGCGGCAATATTAGCGTAGCTCGCGCTGTCATAGCCGATGTCACGCCGCCGCAGCACCGGGCTCGAAACTTTGGCATGCTGGGGGCTATCTTTGGCCTTGGCTTTGTGTTTGGCCCGTATATTGGCGCACGACTGGCAACGCCAAATATCGATTTCTTCGGCTTGTTCAGTACGCCCGGTTGGTTTTCGACCGCTACACCGTTTTGGTTTACGGCTATTTTGAGTGCTATAAATACGGTGCTACTGCTGGCGGTGCTGCCCGAAACACATGCGCATATAGACCGTAAAGTAAAACTTGTCTGGAACAAATCACTCGATAACATTCGCCGTGCGGCACTCAATGAGCGACTGCGCGTTATTTTCTCGGCTGAGTTTTTCTTCTGGGGTGGGTTCACCTTCTTTACGACATTCTTCCAGATTTTGCTTATTCAGAAGCTTGGTTTTAAGGCCAATAATGTCGGTGATTTCTTTGCCTACATCGGTATATGTATTGCTATAAGCCAGGCTTTAATTGTTCCGCTTACCGCCAAGCGGTTTCTCTCACACAATATAATACGGGTGGCTATGTTTGGGCTATCTGGCGCGCTTTTGCTACAGTTGTTCCCGCACAATACCACGCAGTTACTACTGGTAGCACCGTTTATTGCGCTTTTTAATGGCCAGTTCATGGCAAATGCTTCGGCGCTAGTGAGTCTTACTGCTGGGCCAAAAAACCAAGGTGAAGTATTGGGTATAGAGGCAAGTGTGCAGGCACTGGCACAATCAATCCCCGCCATTATTGGTGGCTATGTCGCGACAATGGGCGTAAATATGCCGGTCATAGTCGGTGCAGCGACCATTTTCGTCGGCGCAGTTGTATTCAATGTATTCTACCGTGTACCCCAAGATGTCGCCGAAGCCGAATCCCGCCACGAAAACCCTATGATGGGGTAGTTCATAGTGAGGAATCTCATATGCTTAGCGGGATACTTTTGCTATACTACTGCATGGAGATAACGCCATGATAAATGAGAATAAGATAAAAGAACTTGAGGGTAAAATTAGTTCGCCCAACTTCTCAGATACTTTGTCGAGTAATAAAAAAACAACAAAGCCTGACGTCGGTAGACTCAAAGAGCTTGCAAAAAAAATCCGCACGACAGTAGAGGACTACCCTATTGAAACTACAGTACACCTCCACACTGGTATCAGACCTCAGCAGTAAATACTTGCTACTAGACACTACAGTCCTGATTAATGCATCTAAATCTGACGAGTTTCTTGGTCTGCTTTCTGAATTGTATGTATCAGGTTGTAGTCTAATTACGATTCCATCCGTTATTTATGAATTTTCAAGGAATGCGAATACAATTACAGGTTTCAACGAGCGGCAGGAATTTGTCAAGGCTTTGAATATCACCGTTTTAAAGCGTACGGAAGATACATTCGACAAAGATCAAGTGTTTAAGATCGCGTACGCGAAAGCTTTCAGTGCTAGGGGGGACAAAGGTCCAAGCTATACTGACGCACTACTATGTTCAGTCGCTTATAAGTTCCGTAGCCACGCTATGCTTGTCATGACGGCAAATCACAGAGACATGCCGATAAGCATATTTGACAGAGTAGAACTCATTACTATAGATGTTGGGGGAGAACTTAGGAACGAAGCGATCTATTCTTTATCGCCGACCAAACTTAATATATTCTTAGATAAGTTATCTTAACAAACCAAGTTAAACGAGTGGGCTGGGATGTTGACTCGAACTAGATCCATGAACAAACGGATATGTGTTTGCTATTTCGTCTCGGAGTGACACCCCATGGTCTACCACCAAAGCAAAACCCTCACTTATAACAGTGAGGGTTTTGCTTTGGTGGAGCTGGCGGGTACCGCCCCCGCGTCCGTCGGTTTTTGGGCTGGGGTACTACAGGCGTAGTTTGTCTTATGGTCTTAGCGCATGAGTATCGAGACAAACAAACATCTCATGCGAGCAATCCTGGTCTTAGCGCGCAGGCTGGATAGTACTGCACGAGCGTCCAGAAATATAAAATGCGATCTTGGCTATCTGGCATCGTCAAGGGCATTTCGTAGTGATTAAGCTACGAGGTTAGCGGTAGCGGGTGTACCAAAGAGGCTCAGAGCAACGCTCTGGAAACCAGCTTTGACGCTAGCTACTGCTTGTTTGAAAGATTTTGCATCTATTCAAGGTTGCCGTATAACGCTCAGCAAGCGACCTGCATCCGTGACCGTAATGTACCAACGTCGAGCTTAAAATTCAGCCCCACATACCCCTACTCTACCATAAACTCCGCCAAAACACCAGCACTTTAGCGTCATAATAAATGAGCGAAGCGAACGACCCGGCAGCTGCCGGGGAGCTTTAGGGGAAGTGATACTGTTTCAGATTTACTCTGAAACAGTATCAGAGCGGCAGGCCCCTCTTCGAATGAACCAGCGAACCGCTGCGTAGTAGCGGCTTCAGGAAAGGGAGGAGAGCTACTTTGAATTCATTTCAAAGTAGCGAGGAGGGACGCTAGTCCCTCCTAGAAAACTGAGCGTTAGCGAACCGCTGCGTAGTAGCGGCTTCAGGAAAGGGAGGAGAGCTACTTTGAATTCATTTCAAAGTAGCGAGGAGGGACGCTAGTCCCTCCTAGAAAACTGAGCGAAGCGAACGACCCGGCAGCTGCCGGGGAGCTTTAGGGGGAGGAAGTATTTTTACGGATTCATTCCGCAGATATACTGGAGGGAAACCCCTCCTAACAAATTGTGAGAAAACTCATAGCAATTACTCAGCCAAACAGTGCATAGTTATATTTGGAAGGAGGTACGTACATGAAATATCAAGTACTTATCAAAAAAATTCACCGGATGGTAGGGGCTCGCGAAGACGAATCGCAAGATGCGCTTGAGCTCGTTGTCGAGAATGTAGCAGTGCATTTGAGCGATTCTACGCGTCGCGATTTTGCAGCAAAGCTTCCGAAGGAATTGCAGGGCGCAGCTATGATGGTGCCCACAGCTAATTTGATTGACGATGACATCTTAGAGCAAATGATGGACTTGGACGATGTTGATGAACATAAGGCAAGAGACTACCTACGAGCCGCCTGGGAAGCCATATGCGAGCTGTTTGATCGGGAGTCTATGCGCGACATTACCAATGAGCTGCCGCGTAAGATGGTCGCGGTACTTGAATAGCCCGCGAGCCTATTGATTCTTTACAACAAACGTAATAGGAGTACAGACATGTCATTAGATGAAAAGATGCGACATCACCGAAAAGGCATGAGTCGTGCTAGGAGCATGTTGCATAAACACGATGGTCATAAGATGTCTACTGTTGTAAACCATGTACATTTTGAGCGGCTACACGGCTTTGAAAGCACCAAGCATAGGCTTAAGCATCAGCCCAATCTAAATCCTTCCTAGCAAGCAGGCTAGATTTTCGCCGCTAACTACGTTACAATAGCCCCGTTCTCAACCTTTTCCTTACTTTGATACAGCAAAGGGATGGTAGTGTGAGTATACGGATTGATTCCGTTTATCCGCACGACGAGAATATCATAAGCTTCAAGTGATTTCAGAATTCAATATATGGGAGCGATGTCGGCCGTTTAGAATTCTGTGAGAAGCAATGAACGCAAGTTGAAGATACCGAAAGACTGTACATTGCAAACTTTCGGGAACGAAAACTTAGGTTGCATTGTACTAAGGGGCTATAGCTCAGTTGGCTAGAGCGCTTGCATGGCATGCAAGAGGTCAGGAGTTCGAGTCTCCTTAGCTCCACCAAGTAAAATGCCGGTCATAGAGACCGGCATTTTACTTGGTGGACTGCTGGGCTTACGCAGCATAGAAAAAAGCGTTATACTACGGCTAACATTACATAAGCACTTACCGCACGGAGCCCTTATATGGAGCCGATAACCCCCAGTCAGCCAAATAAACAACCTCAGCCTGTAATAGGTTCAACAGATCTATCGGTGGACCCAATGATGAAAACTTCTCAGCCTACGACAGTACCTCCTGCGATGAGCGCATCGGCAGTACCTACAGCCACAGCTACGGCAGCACAGGCAGCGGCTCAGCCGATGCAGCCATATAGCGAACAGCCACAAGTAACTGTATCGACAACTCCTTCAATGAATACGGCTACTAGTATCGGCGAGCCTGCGGGGGGTCAACAGGCAAATAGCGTACCGACAGACTCCATGCCACCAATCTCAGGATCGGGTAAGACAACTAACAAATGGTTGCTACCGGTAGTTGGTGCCGCAGCAGTTTTGGCATTGATAGCAGGAGGCTATGTATTTGGCGTATATCTGCCTAATCGACCTGAAGCGGTGTATAAGAGCAGTATGTCGCGTAGTGCCGAAGCGGCGGATAAGCTGATTGAATATGTCAAAACGCAGGCCGAAGCCGAAGCTACCGCAGCATTTATGGATGGAAAGCTAATGGTGGATAGTGCTGGCGGTAGCTTCGACGCGACAATGAAGGGTAAATCAGACGCTGCGAATAGTGAGCTGAATATTGCAGCTAACGTCGGCGGCGAAAAAGTAAATATCGATATGCGTATGGTTGATGTAGCAATCTCCGATAGCCCCGATATGTATTTCAAGGTAAGCGGCGTGAGCCAACTGCTTAGTTCGGTAGGGCTCAGCGGAGTAAGTAGTTTAGACAACCAATGGATTGCAGTTGATCATACGCTGCTGGATACATACAAGAAACAGCTGGGAACCGCTACGGGTGCGGGTGCAAATCTGGGTACATTACCAACTTCTGAGCAGATTAGCGATGCTGCAACGAAAGTCCAGGCAGTGAATAAAGAATATCTTTTTACTTCAGACACTGCAAAAGCAGTGGTTGTCTATAAATCTTTTGCAGGGAAAGATACGGTCGATGACCAAACGGTGAACCACTATATAGTCACTGCGAACAAAGCGAACCTGAAAGCGTATATTGATGCTCTAGGGAGTGCACTTGATGGGAGTAAGCTCGATGATTGGGTGGTCGAGAAAAATGACGGTAAGCACGTAAGTGAGCTCCTAGACGTAGGTTCCATAAAACAGTCCATTGATGATCTCGACGAAAACGCAACGTTCGATATGAATGTCAATACCAAGACAAAACTGGTTCAAAGTGTGACCTTTAGCGACAAAACCGGCGACAATGCGGGTACGTTCACTTTTGCACAGAATTACACAAGTGGCGATGAATATCCTTTCAGTATCCGTATGAAGCGAGATTCTGACAACACCGATCTGACTCTTGGTATGAAGCTAAACACTAAGACAAATGAGGTCGGTATGTCACTTCAAGGTGATGTGGCAGAAAATACTGTCGATATGACGGCTACAATTACGCCCAGCAAAGACAAAATATCCATCACCGTTCCGACGGGGGCAAAGCCAGCCACCCAAGTAATGAAACAACTTGGTCTTGATCAGAGTGTACTGGGTGCGCGGACATCGATCCCATCAAGCCTACTCAATCTTAATAAATTGTGAGTGGTATTGGATTAGAACATGTCATGGTTTACAACTGAAAGGATGGGTGGTGTTTAAATCGCTGTTAAGTACGGTATTAAATTTCTATAGCCCTATATTGGCACGGACATTGGTGGTTGCCTTACGCGTGCACGAGAGCTCTGTCGTTGCCTTCATACGTTGGTTTCTGCATACTCGCACAATGCGAATTTCCGGGTCAATCAGCGAACGTGACTTCCCGCTCATGTTCGTATTGACACTAATTATGTTGCTCCAGGTATCACTCGGCATTACGTATTTGTATGATTGGGCACAGCATGGAACTGCAGGTGTCTGGGCTTATGGTGCGGCCGCGCTCCTATCGTACCCGATCACGATGGCTGCAGCACTCGTCGTGCTGGTGGGCATACAGCATGTCGTTTGGCTTGGGGCGCACCCGAAGGCTACTGGCAAGAAAATCGTTGCTAGGATACTCGAACATCAGGTACGTCAGCTTCGTCGTAGACACCATGTGAAAGTTGTGGCCGTCGCAGGATCTGTTGGTAAGACGAGTACTAAATTGGCTATTGCTCAACTGCTCGGTCAGACTATGCGAGTTCGTTATCAAGCAGGGAATTACAATGATCGCATCACCGTACCGCTCATCTTCTTCGGCCAATCCCAGCCGCCCATCTATAATATTTTTAGCTGGATGCGGCTTTTCGGCGAGAATGCAGCAGCCATCGAACACCCATACCCGTATGATGTAGTTGTTGTCGAATTAGGCACTGATGGTCCAGGTCAAATGCAGAAATTTGCGTATGTAAAACCAGATATTACGGTTTTGACGGCTATCGCTCCAGAGCATATGGCTTATTTTGGCACACTCGATGCGGTTGCGTCCGAAGAACTGACGGTATGCGAATATAGTAAAAAGCTGCTTGTTAACGCAGATGATACTCCGTCGAAGTACCTAGTAGGACGAGAATTTTTTTCTTACAGCATCCGGATGCATGCGACACATAACTACTACGCGACCTCTCGCGCATCTGGTTTGGATGGTCAAGTTCTATCCATTGACCTGCCTTCAGGCGAAATAGAGAGCCATATCGTGTATGTCGGCGCACAAGGAGCCACGTGTGCGTTAGCTGCATCGGCAGTCGCACATCAATTGGGTATGGGCCGGAGCGATATTGCCGCTGGCCTAGAGCGTCTTACGAAAATACCTGGTCGGATGCAAGTACTCGAAGGCATGAAGGGCATCACCATCATCGACGATACCTATAATGCTTCGCCACTCGCAGTAAAGGCAGCACTTGATGTGCTGTATGCCACACGATCCAGTAATCGTATCGCATTGCTTGGTAGTATGAACGAGTTGGGTGGCTACTCCCGCAAAGCGCACACCGAGGTTGGGCAGTACTGCGACCCAAAAAAGCTTGCTATGGTTATCACGCTTGGCAGCGATGCTGAACGATGGCTGGCGCCAGCGGCGCGTGAGCAAGGCTGTGTGGTGCATAGTTTTTCAAGCCCAAATGCTTGTGCAGCTTTCATTCGTAAGCATCTTAAACCACGTACCGTATTGCTTGCCAAGGGCTCACAAAATGGCGTTTTTGCAGAGGAAGTCGTGAAACAGTTGCTCGCTCGGCCAGCCGATAGCGCTCAACTGGTTCGACAATCTAGAGCTTGGCTTCGCAAAAAATCTGCGTGACTCGACTGACCGCACCCTAACTTCCAACATCTAGCTACTAACTTCTAACTACAACCAATTATTTCCGCTATACTGTAAGCAGTATGCAGAGCATCGTCAGTAATATTGCAACTCACTACACTCGAAGCGGTAAAGGACGCGTAATTGTCTTACTGCATGGTTGGGGTGATGGCAGCCAGAGCTGGCAGTCATTCGCCAACAAATTGGCTTCAGATTACGATGTCATCGTGCCGGATTTGCCTGGGTTTGGTGGCACAGAGGCTCCAAAGGAAGCTTGGAATGTCATGCGGTATGCTGAATTTGTCCGTGATTTAATACACAAAATTGGGGTGCAGCCGTATGCGATTATCGGGCATTCTAACGGTGGGGCTATAGCGGTGAAGGGTGTGGGGCAAGGTATGTTCCAAGCAGAAAAACTTATATTGCTCGCTAGTGCAGGCGTACGCAACCCGCGAGCAAATCCGGGCCTACAAGTTATAGCAAAAGTTGGCAAGGTGGTCGCCGCTCCGCTGCCCAGCAAGGTTCGTAACAAGCTTCGTCGTAAACTCTACCAAAAAGCCGGCTCAGATTTGCTGGTAGCAGAACATATGCAGGATACGTTTAAAAAAATTGTCCGAGATGATGTACGGGCTGATGCCGCCTATATAAGTACGCCAACACTTTTAGTGTATGGCGATGCCGATACTGAGACGCCAATAGAAATTGCGCATGAGCTACACAGTGCCATCGAAGGCTCGCGGTTACTTATCCTACCTGGCGTAGGGCACCATGTCCATAGCGAAGCAGAGGATGTGGCATTGAAAACTGTGAGGGAATTTTTACATGCCTAGCTATATAGCCAGTTTGTTCAGCTTCTATTGGGTGCCCAGCATAAGCACTACTTTGGTCTACATGCTGCAAGCTACAGAGTATCAACCAGGACCATTTATACGTTGGTTTTGGCGGACCAACGACTTCTCTGCTGTAATGCAACGGCGTCAACTCGACCCTACGAAAGCGGCTCGATTCATACGGCTCTTTACACTACTCGGGATGTTGGCACAGCTAGCGATAGGAGGCTTACTTATGTACGCAGGGCTTGTCGAATACATGACAAGCGGAATATTTTTCGGGTTGGCCGTGCTGCTGCTCTACCCAATACTGTGGGCGCATTTGTTGGCGTTACTCATATGGGGAGGGCATCTTACTGTTCTCCGATCTCGAGAACGCAATCAGGCGGCAGAAGCGACTGCACTATTTGCGGCCCACGCCGGACTCAAAGTTGCAATAGTTGGCAGCTATGGTAAAACCAGCATGAAAGAACTACTGCTAACTGTGCTAGATGAAGCTAAGACAGTAGCAGCGACGCCTGCAAATATGAATGTACTTAGTTCACATGTCGCCTTCGCCCGCAAACTGACAGGTGCTGAAGATATCGTACTCGTAGAGTTTGGCGAGGGTAAGCCTGGTGATGTAGCGCGTTTTAGCTCGGTCGTGCAACCAACATACGCAGTCATAACGGGGTTAGCTCCGGCCCACCTCGACCAATACAGGACACTCAAGGCAGCTGGTCGAGACATTTTTTCTGTCGCAGATACCGTAGAGGCTGACCGTGTCTACGTAAATGCCGATTCCGCGGCAGTCCGGGATTTTTTGCGACCTGATTTTCGTATATATTCTCGTAGTACCGTGCTTGGCTGGCGCATCGTAGATGCTGCAACAAGCCTAAGTGGAACTACTTTTGTGTTAGTGAAGGGCAAAAAAAGACTTTCGCTTCGCAGCCATTTGATTGGGCTGCATCAGGTTGGTCCGTTGGCCTTTGCGGCGGCATTTGCCTTGTTCTTAGGTGTGCCCGAGAAAAAAGTCCAGGCTGGTGTCGCGAAAACCAAGCCGTATGAGCACCGTATGCAACCGTATCAACTCGGCGGAGCATGGGTAATAGACGATACGTATAACGGTAATCTTGAAGGCATTAAGGCAGGCACTGAGCTGCTTGGTTCCCTAAAAGCCAAGCGCAAGATATATGTCACGCCTGGCTTAGTCGACCAGGGTAAAGAAACAGCGGCAATTCATAAACAGGTTGGTCACTACATTGCGGCAGCCGAGCCCAATATGGTAGTGCTTATGCAAAATTCCGCTTGCCAGCACATCCAAGATGGATTGCGCGAAGCCCGCTATAAAGGCACGGTGCGCATTGAAAAAAATCCAATATTGTTTTACCAAAATCTTCAGAGTTTTGTGGCAAAAGGTGATGTGGTACTGATGCAAAATGACTGGACAGATAACTACTCTTAACTCTTAACTCTTAACTCTGTATACTATATCTTATGCTTACTATCGCAGTATTTTTCGGAGGCCAATCGGCTGAACATGACGTATCTATCATTACTGCTCTGACCAGCGTTATCATGCCGCTTGAGCTTACAAATAAATACCGTGTAATTCCGGTTTATATAGCAAAAGACGGGCGCTGGTTCGTTAGCGAAGATTTAAAAAATATTGCAGTTTATCAGCATGGCGAGCTGAAAAGATTAGTATCCCGGATGAAAACCACAGGGGTGATTTGTGCAAATGGGCTGAAACTGCTGGTCCCAAGCCGGGTAGGGCGCAAGGCTATAAGTGTGGATATCGCGTTTCCAGCAATGCATGGCACACACGGCGAAGATGGCGAACTGACAGGTATATTTGAAATGGCAGGAGTGCCTTATGTGGGTTGTGGTGTGGCGGCTAGTGCAATTGCTATGGATAAAATGCTCGCAAAACAAGTCGTTACCGCAGCAGGACTGGCGACACCGCGTGCGTTGTATTTCGATGGTGAAAGTGTGAGGTCAAACAGTGCGGTCCTAGCGAAACAATGCCAGCAATTAACCTATCCTTTGTTTGTAAAACCAGCCCATCTCGGCTCAAGTATCGGTATTTCACGGGTTGCTGACAAGAAAGAGTTGGTGAATGCGCTAGAAGTAGCGGCACATTACGATGATAAGATTGTCGTCGAGGAAGCGGTGCCGAATCTGATAGAAGTGACACTACCGATTATGGGTCCAAGCAGCGCGCCACAGCCTGCCTTACTCGAGCAGCCACTTACCCACGCAGAAGATTTTTTTGATTTCGACACTAAATACATGCATGGCGGCAAAAAGGGCAAAGGCGGCGGCAAAAAAATGGGCATCAAGGGGGCTCAGGGTTATAGCAAAATCCCAGCAAATCTTTCCAAAGAGCTATATAGTAAAGCCGAGGCTGCTGGCGTAGCTGCCTATAAAGCACTCGGCTGTGATGGTATAGCCCGCATAGATATGCTTATAGATAGCAAAGCCAAAAAGGTGTATTTCAATGAAGCGAACCCACTACCTGGTAGTCTCTATGCGCATAACTGGGCGCAGGTGGGGGTGAGCAAAATAGATTTAGTAGAGGCGCTCGTTGGGTATGCGCTTGATCGTCACTATAAGCGCAGCAAACTTGCCACGACGTTTGACACAAATTTCTTAACACAATTCTAGGGAGTGCAGAATGTCTGTTGGGGCTCATCGGTTGCGTCGGGTACACCCAGGTGGTGGTAGTGGTAATGGGCGCACTTTGTTGTTTGAAGACGCGTTCACAGGTAGCACTATAAATACAGCTAATTGGGATGTAATGACGCGCCCAAAAGGTTACCGTAACAACGAGCTGCAATATTATGCGCCTGAACAAGCCACGGTCAGTGGTGGCAATTTGATAATAACTGCCGAAAAGCGCGGCGACGGGGAATGGTATTCGGCAGAGCTTAATTCCAAAAGTCCCTCGTGGTTCAACTACGGTCTTTTCGAAGCCCGCATAAAACTGCCGATGGCTCAAGGTATATGGCCAGCATTCTGGCTGATGGGTACGCAAGATGGCTGGCCGGATTGCGGTGAGGTGGATATACTGGAAGCGGTGAACAACGAAGGTATAGTATATAACACGCTGCATGGCGGTGGCAGCAACGGGCATTGGCAGTATGAAGCTTCGACGACATCTGTTAGTACAACGTCCTGGCATGTGTATGGCGCAGATATCCAGCCCAACGTTATTGATTTTTATATAGATGGCACTATCGTAAGTACGGTGCACTCCAGTCAAAAACCATCGGGTGCTAACTGGATATTTGGCGCCTATTCAAACTTTACTCTATTGAATGTGGCAGTAGGCGGTACCTGGCCGGGTCCGCCAAATGGCAGTACCCCCAACAGCGTCCAAATGCTCGTCGACTACGTTCGCGTCTACGCATAACATACCTCGTTTTCACTGTTGAAGTATTTGTTTGCGTCAAGGACGGACCCTGACGCAAACAAAATACGAACGGAGAGCGCAAGGTGCAAAAATTGGGCGCCCCTAGTGTATTTACGGTATACTAGATTCCTATGAAACGATATAACCCCAAAGAAATCGAGCCAAAGTGGAGCAAAATCTGGGATGAAGCCCAGGTATACAAGGCAGACTTAGCGAGCGATAAGCCCAAGTATATTGCCATGAGTATGTTCAACTACCCCAGTGGAGCGGGCATACACATCGGTCACGCCATGAATTACACTATCTCCGACGTGATGGCGCGCTTTAAGCGACAGCAGGGCTTTGAGAGCTACCATCCAGTGGGCTGGGACGCCTTCGGCTTGCCAGCCGAAAACTACGCCATAAAGAGCGGCGTATCTCCTCAGGCTAGTATGGCCAAAATTATCCCGAGCTACCACACGCAGTACAAAGCCATGGGTTGGAGCAATGACTGGAGTAAAGAAATCAGCACGCACTTGCCCGAGTACTACAAATGGACACAATGGATTTTCTGGAAGATGTACGAACAGGGCATGGCCTACCAAGATGCTCGACAGCAGTGGTGGTGCGACAAATGCCAAACCGTCCTCGCCAACGAACAGGTGATAGACAACAAATGCTGGCGCCACGATGGAGCAGATGACCCAGAGGTCG
>JAEUQV010000052.1 GCA_016789655.1 Candidatus Saccharimonadota bacterium | reverse complement strand
GCAGGTAACAGGTACTCAGACCGGTATATCTACTGGAGCAGGGTACACCGGTCAAATAGCCACCGGTGTTGGCCTGCAAGTCAGTGCTCCCACCATAGCCGGCAGTCAGCTCATCCCTGACTATCGGGGCATAAGCATCAGCGGCAACACCGCCAACACCGGCAATACCACCGGCACCATAGAAAACTACCAAATCCGCATTGGTGGCAACACGGCAGCCGCCGGAGCTGGCGGTAGTCTGAGCAACTACGGTATCTACACCTCACTTGGTTCTGGCAACACCGCCGGCACCAACAACTACGGCATCTACATTAACGGCAATGGTGGCGCTAGTGCCACTAGCAACTACGCTATCTATAGCACGTCTACGGCGGCATCACTACTGAGCGGAGCATTCACTACATCTGGCGGTATAGTCAACCTCAACCAAAGCAGCAACTATGCTACTAACATCAATGCGGGTACGAGTACCAGTGCAGTCACTATCGGCAATAGCGCCAATACAACTAACCTAGCATCACGAACTATCAACGTTGGTGCATCGGGGGCTACCAACACCATTCAAGGTATTACGCAAGCAACTGCAACTACCTCTGGTAACCAGCTTAGTATTATTGGCTCAACAGGCAACGGTGCGGCTGGAGGTGTGCTACTGCTCCAGGGTGGCTCAGGTAACGGTACGAACCAAGCTGGAGGTGATGTGAACCTCGTCGGTGGTACGCCTACTGGTGCCGGTGTAGTTGGCACGGTAAACGTTCAGACTACAGTAAACGGTAACGTCGCTATTGGCAACGCTGGAAATGCTGCCAACACTGTTACTATTACGGCAGGTGCCACCAACGGCATCAACCTGACGAGCTCGCTTATCAACCTCGGTTCTTCAGGTGCGACTGTCAAGAACGGTACGACATTGACCTTCCAGAGCAATACCGCCACTGCAACCGACCAAACCATCATCATCAAGAGCAATGCGACGCAGGCTGGCACCACCGATTTACTTGAGCTCCAATCAAGCGCTGCCGCTAAGCTAGGTGGTATATTGGCGACTGGTCAATTCTGGAGCGCTCCAAACATAACCGATACATCTACGCAACTTCCATCAACTCGTGCTTTCTTCCAGGCTAATGGCGCAGGTACTCCCGCCATTATCGTCCGCGCTCCGGCTAGCGGAAGTGACGCGGCGACGGATATAGCTTTCCAAGCACAAAGCAGGACGGGTACAAACAATTTACTGACTGTGGGTGGTAACGGCGTTACAACCTTACTCGGTGGACAGACACCAGCTTCCGCAGCTGATCTTACGACTGCAAGTGCTGGTACGTCAAACACACTCACGATTGCTCCGGGCAACTCCACCACGAACAGCGCGACGGGCTCAGCGTTAACGCTGCGAGGCAGTAACCAAACTGGAACGACTAGCACTGGCGGTGCAGTGAATATCCAGGGTGGGTCAGGTACAACCACATATGGCGCAGTCAATCTGAACGTAAGTGTTAACTCAGCTACAAATATCGCTACGGGTACTAATACTTCTGCAGTTACTATAGGCAATAGCGCCAATACAACAACCATTGGCTCAAACACTATATATCACGGCACGAACAATGGTTCGATTGTTCTCACGGCTGTAGCACAGACCGGTGCGACAACAGGCAATGGTCTGACAGTAAGGGCTGGTGCGGGTGGAACTGGAAATCAAAATGGCGGTACCTTGACGCTCTCTGGCGGTGCTGCATCTGGCTCGGGTGTATTGGGGCTAGTGAATCTAAACCCAACCGCATTCACCGGTACTTCGCAAAACTGCTCTACTGCGAGCTGCTCGATAGTAGTCGCGACCGTAGACGCCAACAGCACGGTACTGGTAAACAATACCTACGCTGGTTCGACGGTGTCATTAGCCGATCCTACTATCGTGACCGCTGGACGTGTCCTATACGTTACTAACAGCGGTACTCAGGACATGACTCTCTCAGTCAACGGTGGCGGAGCGGGCAATACCATCGCTCTCAAGATGAACACCACCGCAACCATGTTCTGGAACGGCTCAGACTGGACTGCAGCCGGTGCTTCGAGTGCCACCGACCTTCAGGCTGCTTACAACAACACCCAGAGTACCGCTGGCGGCGCCGAGATTGTTTTGACTGCCGCAGCCGGTAATGCCGAAGGTCTTACCATCCGCAATAACGGCACGACACCAATTACCGGTGCCCTGTTCGAAGTCCAAAGCTCGATTGCCGCCAACTTGTTCTCGGTCAATAACAACACCACAGAATACGCCGTAAACGGTGGCGTCGAAGATAGCGCCTTCAACGGTTGGTCAAACTATAACAGCGGCACAGCGGCTAAGACAACCACTGCCGGTACGTACGCAACTGGTGTGGCCGGTGTGAGTGTAAACGTTGGCGGTGTAGCTGGTCGTGGCGTCAAGAACACGCTATCTACTACCATGACAGCTGGGGTGTATGTAATCTCATTCTCGGCTAAGATCACTGCGGGTACAAACAACTTCAATGTCTGGTTCAGTAGTAATGGTACGGCTACGACTGCTACCTGCGATGCAGCATTGGCTGGGAGCGGTTACCCAAGTAACTTGAATTTCCCAGTAACGACCAGCTGGACGAAGGTATCTTGCTTTGTAACTGTACCTGCCGGCGCAACATCATCCAACGCTATCCTCATCGCAAATGCATCTACTACTAACTTCTATGTAGACAACCTCAGTGTCATCTCAAATGCTTCTAGCACGACTCCGGCTAATGTGCAGATCGGTGGCGGCGCGTTGGGTGGTCAGCCGACCCTATTTACGCTTGACCAGTTTGCTGGCCCGCCTATGACAACCGACAACCCAGCCTACTACGGTTCCATGTACTACGACACGACCAAAAATGCGATTCAGTGTTACCAGGCTTCAACTGGCTGGGGTGCTTGTGGTAGCGCACCAGACGACATCATCACCCTTACGCCAGAGTACACCGGCGCAGTCTTAAACGGCACAGGTGTCGGTACGCTCACGGCTGACTTCTGCGGTAACGGTGGCGGCTTGAGTGTAAATACCTCATTCTGTGCAAGTGGCGAAGCACGAAACTACTATAAGTGGACTTCACCTCAACCATCTGCCCAGACATACAGCGTCTATGTCGCTTACAAGCTGCCTTCCACATTCAAGGGCTTCTACAATGGGACTACCTCACTTACTGGTCTCGTAGACAGCACTTCAAATGCGGGCGTCAGCTATTCTATATATCGCAAGGCAAGTGGCGGTGGCTTGACAAGCTGTAGTGCCAGTAAGACGGTAGTAGGCTCGGGCTCGGGCTCGGCAAATACCTGGACGACTGCAACACCAACCACCGATCCAAGTACTTGTACCACGTTTGTAGCCGGCGACACGGTCATATTCCAGATTACCGTCAGCGCTCAGAGCGGCTATGCGGCATACGCGGAAAATCTAACCTTCAGGTACACCAACAAGTAACACTATGAAAACGCAAATAACAATACCACCTCCTAAAAATCGATGGGCTGCCCGGGCGGGACCGTGTGGCTCTGCGTGTGAACCTCCCTGGATCCGCGTAGGAAAACACAAACAAACACATTCAAACAAATTTACACAAACACATATCAAAAGGAACGTAACAAGATGAAAAAGGAAAGAAAAAAGCAGGATGATCGGCTGCTTAAACGGCTGCCACAAAACGAGCGACGGAAACAGGTGCGCTTGCGACGACAAATCCAAAGCGATCCACTGTTCTCTTTGGCTTAATTGACTCCGCAAAAAACCAAAACAAATCTCGCGAAAAATCACCCCGCCAAAACCGTGGGGTGATTTTATTTGCATCAGCACAACCGCATCGCCACATAATCTTCCATCAAAACAACTATGTGCCCACAAACCCATAGCCCACCACTAATTGACACGATCGTGTCAATTAGTGGTGGGCTTAACAGGGGTAAAAGATACTCGATTATGACCAGAAATCGGAATTCTAAAATATAGCAGGGTACTTCATGCAAATGCTTAAGTATGCGGCAGTTATCTCATGCAGCCAAAGAAGAACTCGAATTTGCTCTATGTCTTGAAGAGCGAGGCGAAATAGCGATTCTCCTCGCATGATGTATGGATGAGACCTGGAACGGGGTCTAAAAGGGAAAGAAAAATCTATAGCATCTGAAGTTTTCTTCACTTGTTACAGAAAATATATGAAAACCATTATGCTTTCAAGTAAAAATCAAATTGTGGTGCCGAGTGCGGTTCGTAAGAAGATGTCTGCTAGTAGCGCGGATCGCTTCATTGTTGCAAAAATAACAGCTACTGAAGCTATGCTTAGGAAAGAACCTTAGATTCGGGATCTTATTGCTACGTAGCCAAAGCGGCCAGGTGGCGTGGCGGCACGTATCCGTGCACTCCGTGATGATTGGCGATAGCGTATGGTCATGTACATCGACACAAGTATAGTTGTGTACTTTCTAGAGGACAACGAGGATATTAGTATAAATGAAGCAGATACCTTGGGTCAGTTGCTGCAACTTGGCTAGCGTTCGTAACCTCAACGCTCACGTTAACTGAGTTTCTGGCCGGTTCTGAGTTGGTCTCCATAGACCCGCTCAATCAAATACCTCGCCAAACTATCATACTTTCCCAGCGAAGTCATAGCAGTAGGGGCTGGCAAAATACAGCAGCAGACAAAACTCCGCATGGGTAATGCCATGCACATTACAACCGCAGAGTATGCATCCTCAACTTGATTCAGGATCTTTGCGATTTCACTAGCTCTGGGAATACATATTGATATCGAGACAAGTTCAATACTTTCTAGAAAAATGTTGCAAAAAACACTAGCTTTTTAAGAGGTAAATTGGTACAATTTATAGGCAAAAGCATAACAGAAAAGGGTGCGGTTAGCACGGGCAAACGTGGAACACAGAAATCACCGAAAAAAAACAGGGGTCGACTCTGCGATGCAGGGTAGGGTGGCTAGTGCCACGACTCGGACGGTGACGGTTAACCTGAGTCTTTCGCCCAAGGTGCTGCCGCGAAAATTGATACGGTCCATAGGGTTTTTGCTCCGCCCAATCAGTCCGTTCGTAAACAGCGGTTGGCGATTATTCTGGAAGACCTACAATCGCGCCGAAAAATTCATCTTGTTACACCTGCCAAAGCCCATCGCACGGCAGCTGTTCAAACTCCGCCCCAAGCGCCGCAAACATCCATCACTTGCTCGGCTAGGTTGGGGCTTCATGGCCCTACTCATGCTTTCAGGAATAATCATCGAGAATGCCAATTTTCAACAGAGCTACAACACGTATGAAATTTCCGTGTCTAGCGAACAATTATTGCCGACGGCAAGCCCACAATTTGTTCAGAAGCTTCAATTCGATGCTACTAATGGTAGTTATGAATATAACAAAGGGTACGCTCCAGCAAGTGCGGGTGCGTTGAAATCAGGCGAACCTCGCTTCGTCGCCTCAGTAGCAGCTGATATCTCAAAAAATGGAATGACGGTTACGGATCCAGTGAATGAAACGTCAATAAAAATTATCCCAAAATTCCCCACTCAAGCTGGTGTATTAAAAGGCGATAGACTGGTATTCCCAGTCGTAGGTCGTGACGCACAGAAAGTCTATACGTTTGGGGCGACTGGTATAAAGGAAGACATAATATTGAATACATTTCAGGGCGATAGGGTTGAATTTTCCTACAAACTCGAACTACCAAATGGCACTGAGGCAAGATTGTTACCAAATGGCAGCCTAGGGATTTATGGTGTAAACCCTGCGCTTTTGGGCAATGTGTCAGCAGGCACTGAAAAAGATCAGCAACTGCTTGAACAAGCTCGCACGAACGGAGCGAAGACTACGCTGTTATTTACTATACCAGCACCGTATGTCAAAGAGTCAGGAGCATCTAATGTTAGCGAGGCAGTACAGTCATATTATGAATACAAAAGTGGTGTTTTAAGTGTGCACGTATCTGGTTTAAGTGCCGCTGCATACCCACTGAGTATCGATCCTACTATATATATTTCGAGTGCGGCAGAATTTATGCAGGGCAACAATGAAATGAACATCGAATTCGACGGTACGAATAACTGGATTAAAAAGGGCAAAACGACTGGCGCCCGTATAAACGCCTGGACACCGTCACTTGGCATGCCTACCGCTGAATGGGATCAAGGTACGGTGGCTTCAAATGGCTATATGTACGCTATCGGAGGTGCCACCAACGGCACTGCTGGCAAGTTGAGCTATAGTTCACCAGGTACGCGGACATTTACCGTGCCTGCCGGAGTGTCGAGCATAAATGTTAAAGCTTGGGGTGCAGGTGGCGGTGGCGGTGCGGGAAGTACCAGTACTGGCTCAGGAGGGGCTGGTGGAGGTGGTGGCTATATTCAGGCAAATTTGAGTGTTACAGCCGGTGAAGTCCTTACGGTATATGTTGGTAGCGGAGGTGCGGCTGGTGATAACGATAAAAGAGGTGGTAACGGTGGGGGCTACAGTGGTCTAAACAGATCAACAACGCCTTTGGTTCGTGCGGGCGGAGGCGGAGGCGGAGGCGGAGTAGTCGGAACCCCAACTGCTGGTGCTGGAGGTGCTGGTGGTGTCGGCGGTGCTGCAGCGTTAGATGGAGCTAACGGTGGCGGAACAAGTGGTGGCCGAGGTGGGCTGGGGGCAGAAGTAACCGGTTCGGGTACCGGTGGTGCGGCCGGTACAGGTGGTATGGCTGGTACTGGCGGGCTTACGACTGGTAATCATGACCAGGGCGGTGATAGCGCTACATTGGCATACACTACTAGCTGTGCTTCATCAGCTGGTGGGACCGGCGGTGCTGGTGGAACCGGCGGAGGTGGAAAAGGTGGTAGTGTAGCTATAGCTTGTGGCAACGGTGCTACCGGCGGTGGTGGCGGTGGTGGCTACTATGCCGGTGGTGGTGCTGGGTCAACTCTGGGTACAAATAACAGGTCTGCAGGCGGTGGCGGTGGCGGTTCAAACTATATTTCTAGCGGAAGTGTATCTACGCTAAGCGGCAGTGGGTCTACCGCAGCAAACAATTCGGACACCGACCGAGGCACTGCAGCCACTGGGGGCAGTGGAGGCACAGGGCCTGGAGCAAATACAGCAGGGAAAGACGGTATAGTGGTTATATCCTACACACTTAGCAGTGGCCCTACTGCGACGAGTAGAGTGTATTGGGCGCGTTTTAACCCCGCAACCAGTGTAGTCGAAAGCCCAACGCCCGGTTCTAATGGTACTGCTTGTACATCATGGTGTAACGATTCTGCATACGACTTGCCTGCTGGCGCAAGCGGGCGCAGGGCCATGTCAGTCGTGGCTTACAATGGATTCCTATACGTTTTAGGTGGAATCAATTCTTCCGGGACGCGCACTAACACTACCTTCGTAGCCAAACTCGGAGCCAACGGAGAACCTCAGTTGTGGCACCCCACAGATAGCAATAAAAATAACTGGGTATATTGGCACCAATCATCAACTACGTTACCCGACACTATGGCGTACAGCGCCGCTATAGCTTATAACAACGGGATTTATTTACTAGGCGGACAAACAGGCACAAGCTCAAGTGGTGATGCAAGAATTTGGCGAGCAGATGTCTTACCCACGGGTGATACAAGCTCATGGACTGCAAGTGCTAAGACTATTCCAACCGGTTCGGGGTCTTCTGGTCGCTACGGTCACGGCGTTCAGGTGTATAACGACACTCTATATATTGTAGGCGGTCGTGATAGCGGTACGAATTTCAGGAGTGATGTCTGGTATAGTAAACTCGATAGCAGCGGCAACCTTGGTGATTGGACGGAGACGAATGGATTCACGACAGGCAGGGTAAGTTTTGGCGGTAACATGACAGCGGTCTGGGGCGCATACATCTACCTATCGGGTGGCTGCGAAGCCGTAAACGGTAGCGGATACTGCACGACATATGCTTCAAGCGTACGTTTGGCAAGTATAAATGCAGATGGATCACTTGGGGACTGGGGTACAATATCGAACATTACCAATACACGTTTGGGTGGCTCAACGCTTACATGGCAAGATGCGCTTTACCGAATTGGCGGTTGCGAAACGCAAAACACAACAACGGGCGCGTGCGACAACCTACACAATGCAGTCGATTACGGCACTATAAACCCCGATGGTGATGCCAGTACCGTGAGCAACTCCGAGCCAGCTAACACGGGTACGTGTAGTGGAAGTACACCGTATAACTGTAATTTGCCTGGTTCGGGTACTGATTCTGGTGGACACGCGTATAGCATAGGGCAGATGAGCGCAATGATCGTTATAAACAACGGGTATATATACAATATAGGAGGCTGTACGAATGCGGCCTGTAGCACCGGGCAGATGAGCAATGACACAGCGTATGCTGTTCTGAACTCAGATGGCACTATGGGCAAGCCAAGCGCATGCAGCACTACTACCGGTGGCTACGTAACCAATAGTTTGTGGTGCGTCGTAGACACGACCAATACTATCAATGGTGCAAACGGTCTTGGGTCTGCTTCGGCAACGGTTTTCAATGGGACAATTTACGTTGTAGGTGGCACGAATGGTGGCGGTACTTGGCAAACGAATGTATTTCGCACCTCAACTGCGAGCGATGGTTCTATAGGCGCATGGAGTTCACAAACTTTTGCATCACTTGGCATAGGTGGCGCAGGTGGGGGGAGTGCTGCGGGTCGTGGGTATCTGTACAGTTTTACTCGCTCAAACCCCGCATCGGCTGGCACGAATCCTGGCTACTACTACATGTTGGGTGGGTGCTCAGGAGCTAGCTCTATCGGCTGTAGTACATACTACAGTGATGTCTTTCGCTGTACAATCCAAGCTGCGGGAACGTTAACGACATGCAGCACATCAGGGCAAATGCAGATAGATGCCGATAATATAAATAGCGGGACTCAGGGCTTGGGTCTAATGGCAGGGGCGGTATATGCTAACAGAGTGTATTTAGTCGGTGGAGCATGTACCGAAGACACTACTCCCGTAAACGCAACTGACCCATGCGCTCCGGAGTATTCAGGGAATCGTAAAGACACAGTGTATGCCAAAATTGATAGTAGCTATAACATCGTCGACAATTCTACGGGACTTTCATCAGGAAGCTGGGCTTTTACGACAGCACAGATGAGCCCAGTACGTAGGCGCGCGATATCATTTGGTTATAACGGCTACCTTTACTCGCTTGCAGGCTATAGCGGGAATGCGTCATTGCAAGACTTACTGTTTGCCAAAATAAACGTTAGTACTGGCAATCTCGACGCTGCTAGCTGGAGCAGTTCAGGAGTGGTTGTGACGCAGCGTTGGGATCTTCGTGCAATTGTAAGCAATGGCTATGTCTATGCCATTGGCGGTTGCGCTACTGGTGCTGCACCGGCTTGTTCGACTATGCAGCCTCAGATACAGACGTTTCAGCTGTATAACAACGATAGTGGTGCCGCCGATACTTTTGCTGGAGGCACGAATCCTGGCGCAAGCGGTCAGCGCATAGGGGGGAGTGCTACGATACTGAATGGCTATATTTACTATGCTGGAGGTTGTACCAACATAGGCTGTACGACATTTTCTGATCAGATTGATTACGCAAGCGTGGATTCATACGGCACTGTTGGTGCCTGGAGTTCAGTAACTACTGCACCCGGCAAGCTGCCCGCGGCACTGGCTTGGGGAAAATTAGTCTCCGTCGGTAGTACGCTTTATTATGTTGGTGGTCAAACAGGCAATGCTACTACAACTGCCGTAGCCTCCATTTATTATGCGAATAGTTTTAGCTCGGGTGCACCCTCGTCATGGTCTTCAGTGACGACGAATGGTGCTATAGGCGATACATCGGGTCAAGCCGCTCAAGCACGAACTCAAGCCGGGGTAGCTGTATGGGACAATCGTATTTATGTAGTAGGTGGATATAGTAGTGGCGGTACAGTGCAATCATCGGTTTACATAAGCCCTGATCTGAGCGGAGGAGGTAGTAGTCTGACCACAGACTCATGGTTTAGTAGCGGGAACACGCTCGCGGTTGCTCGAGCAGGGCACGCACTTGTCGCTTACGCAAACAACCTCTATGTACTCGGTGGTTACGATGGCACAAATTATCTTATGGATACCGCGTATGCGGGTATAGGCTATAAAACAGGCACTTTCTCGCAAAGTGGAACTGCTATAACCGCTGATGGTACAAATCCTCCAACCTGGACGTCTGCAATGATCGGAAAAACTTTTCAGTACCCTGATGGCACAACTGCTACCGTACAGACTGTCCCGACTAGCACTACCATGACTGTCAACGTAAGTCGTACACTTTCGACCGGCACTAAGTATGTTATCCTAGATGGTTCGGTCGGCACCTGGACGCCATCAACGAGCTTGCCAGGTCCACTCCGAGATGCCGAAGGCTTTGCCGCAAATGGGTACATGTATTTGCTCGGTGGTCGTTCTGCGGCGAGTACCTGCGTCCCAAACGTGCTCATTTCGCCGGTAAGCGCAAATACTACTATATCGAGTGGCAATAATCCAACGGGAATTGGCGAGTGGTATGAGACCAATCAACGATATGTGAGTGATCGTTATGGTGCCGGTGTTGCTTACGCCAATGGTCGTGCGTATGTCATGGGGGGCGGTTGCTCTTCACTCGTGGCGACAGGTGCAGATTGGATGGACTACACTACGATTAAATCTCAGCCACAAATAGCACGATATTCACGTATGATTGATACTGATAACGATGTATTCGCGAGTATGTGGCTTGCCAATGGGGTTGACTATTCAACTGGCGCACAGTGGTCACTGAAATACCGTAGTATGAATGACCCGAAAGTAACAAGCTCAACATACCAGTGCGGCGGAGCAGGGATGACGACATGGGGTCAAGAAACTAACTTCGGTACTATCGAGCTCGCCAAGCCAGGAGTATACACACCAAAAAATGGCGGTGGAACTAGCATAAATTGTTCCAGGTTTTATTACCTCGCCTTTTCAATTGATGCAAGCCAATCATACGGCTACCCTGAAGATGCTGATAGGGGGCCGTACATATCCGATATATCACTGTACTATTCATCGAGTGGTTCGGGGCGATTGTTGCATGGCAAAACCTTCACTGGCGGCCTACAGCAGCCGCTCGATACCCCGTGCCGCCAAAGTAACAACAGCAGCGACCCCAACTACGCCGCCTGCCCTTTACCGTAACCCAACCCATATTACTTAGGAAAACAGTATCTAATCAATCTCCGACGACAACCATAAATTCTCTTATAAATGCACCACTCTTTGACACGATCGTGTCAAAGAGTGGTGCGATAAACAGGGGTGATCTGTAGGATAATACAAAGCGAAAAGCACAAAAGCAGGTAAGCCGCAGGCGCTAGCACTGCACGAGTGCTTAGCGGGTTTTGACGAAAGTGTAGACTTTTTTGGAGAGGTCGGCTATATGCTTGTTGGTTTGGGCATTGTCATCTCCGTTTATCATGATGCACAAAGCATAATTGCGGCTTGGAAGGTATACAATGCCGCAGTCGCTTTGGGTGGTTGTATTGGCTACACCTATCTTGTGAGCAACTTTCACGGATTTGTCGTCTATACCGGCTGTGATGCGGTTGTCGAAGGTGCTTTCTGTAAGATATTTGAGTAGTTCCTGCGAGTCATCTTTAGTAAGGTAGCACGAGAAGTAAAGACACTTCAGAAAAGAGGTGTACGACCGTGCGCCGATGGAAACGGTCAAATCTGGGTTTTGCGATATATCCGCGTCGAGTGCATTGATAGCTCGCTGATCGGGGCTAAGCTTGCCATTTGTGGAGTAGGCAATAGCTTTAAGTGCAGTGTTGTCAGATTCTGTCAGCATTATTTTGGCTGCATCACGCAGGGTAAGCTTATAGCCGGCACCTTTTTGGTATAGCGTACCGTAGCCTCCATCAATCCATGATTCTTGCAGCGTAACTTTCTTATCTAGGTCGACTTGACCAAGCTCTGCGGCACGGTAGAGATCCATGGCTGCCGGCAGCTTTATAAGCGAAGCTGCTAAACGTAGTTCGTCGCCATCTACCCGTATAGAGGTACCGGTAGGAAGGTACTCAAAATAAATACTGCCATTTAGACTTTCATCACCCATATACTTTTTAAGTTCTTGGCGTAGTGATGCGAAGTTAATTACGTGGTCATTAGGGTTCTCGACAAAAAGACGTTTTGCGAGCAATGGATACTCTTTGCTGCTACTTGAGCTAAAGTTACCAGATGATGATTTTGCAGTGCTCATCCGTAGTCCATAGCCAGCTAAGAAAAGCACCACGCCCATCATAACAAGACCAATGACTCCACTTTTCCTCATGGCTATATTGTCGCATGCATACACCCATGCTGTCACTACCACTCTCAATAGCGATTTATCATGCCATCAGCAAACTCAAATAGTAACCAGGCATATCCTTCCACCTATCATCAGCACCATCCCGCCACTCTTTCACACGATCGTGTCAAAGAGTGGCATGCATAACGGGGTGAGTTGATATTTTTAGCCTAAAATTTATACGAATGATTCGAAATTTTACGAGAGAATTTAGTGCATGGGTACTTTCTCTGAAACTTTTTTATCATGACCTTTTCATTATCGAGGTGCTGAGCTTCCAGATACGTTATATAGGAGTCGACATCAAAATATGCAGCGATACTTGCAATCTGGTCTCTGCACGCGAATGGTGTGATCCAGGCGCTTTTCTGGAGCTGGAAGCAGCCCAGAGTACGGAGCATATCACCCAGAGCACGACGCGCACTCCCTTTGCTTTCAGGGATATCGTACAGTACGATTCTCCAGTTCCCATCCCAGACTGAGGGTATCCGTATATGGGTTGCATGCATAGCATTTTTAGATAAACGGCGCCTTGCTTTATCTGTTAGTTGCAGACCATATTCGTATGAACCTGCTAAGTACCCGCGTTCTTTCATGTAGCGTATGATCCGTCTGGCTTCTCGCTCGCGCTCACGTTTCGTGAGCTTTCTGTCCAGGGCTCGCAGAGGCTTATCCAGGGCCTGTATGGCATTTGGTGCAAGTACGACAGTACTCACCACTGCACCAAGTGCAGCAAATCGTATAAGCTCATCCACCAATTTACCTGTTATATATCTTTTATCCATCTCAATAAAGTACCGTTACGAATGTACCACTATTTTACACGATCGTGTGAAAAAGTGGTGCGTTTAAAAGGGGTAATTAGCGGGCTAGAAGAGAAAATAATGCACAAAGTATTGCGGTCGGCGGTATGCTATGAGCTATTGTGTCGCGTAAGCTACAAACTACGATTTGCTATACTAAGGACAACAACGAGGGTAAAGCATGGATTTAGGTAAGTTTAAGAAAAACGGTGAGTATGGCGATGAAGATGCTTTAGCGGATTGGTTGGCTGATGATGGACAAGATACTCCAGACAAACAACAGCCTACGTCGCAAAATAAGCTCAAATTAGACCCCTATAAACTCGACTTACGCAATAATTCGTCGTTCCCAGGCTCATCAACCAGCGATCCAGAAGACACAGTATCTGGAGCAGTTGAACCAGTAGGTTCATTGATGAGAGAAAAGGGGCTTATAGATGCTGGTGGTGAATCTGGGGTGGTGGGAGTTATGCGTAAGTCGAGTAAACGTCGCAATTCACCGGATGGTTTTTTTGCTGCCATGCCAGCAACTCCAGAGCTAGCTCAGCCCAAGGCCATCGATAACCGAAAAGAATCAGCCAAGCCAGCTGCTCCACGCCGACTTGCAGATAAAAAACCAAAAGCAGTGCAGCATAGCGGTTCGCCCGTAGCTGTATCTATCAACATACACATGCCGGAATTTCGTATTCCGAAAATCAAGTTACCGAAGGTTCACATAGAGCCAAAATGGTTCATTATGGGCGGTATAGTCGTAGTGGCGCTACTCGGCGGAAAGTATATGCAGAGCAAGCTTGCTTTATCTAACCATAAAGCCACACCCAAGGCACCAGTGGTAGCATCTGCCGAACTGGGCTACAAACCCTTACAGCCACCCGAAAGTGAGGACGCCAACACTCAACCCACCTCCGCTTCGCCCACCCCAAAACCGAAGTATGATGAAAAAAGAGGAATCTACACGTTCTACGATGACTATAAAGGTGCAAAAATTACCGTAGATCAGCAGGCTGTTCCCGAAAAACTTCGTGGCAATGACGCAGAGATTAAAAAGCTCCAAGAATCACTTCATACTACCGACTCATTTACCACTACACTGGGTAAGGTCTATATTTACAGCAGCGATACTTCAAGCGCGCAACGCATGTTTCTGGTAAATGACAAGATGTTGATGTTCATTCAAACTACAACCAGTCTTTCAAACAGCGACTGGGTGGCATATATAGAGTCACTAGAGTAGCGATTTGCCTAGCAGTAGCGTAGGTGTGGAAAAGTAGGGGTCTTTTATGCTTGAATCATTTTTGTACTCAAAAAGTATTGCATTTTAATAACCAGTAGCGCATACTTGTATGTAGGTTTTATCGGTATTTGGTTCGATGAGACCACGAAAATCTAAACCAAACAAAAACAAAAACGTTTATACGAAAAAGCAGGCACTCTCGCAAGGCCTGCTTTTTCTTTATGGCGTTATTTCCTTAGCAAGTAAAGCTTCAGCTGGCACTAAAGGGAGAAGTTTCTGTAGCACTATATATCCTCAGCATGAAATAAGCACCTGGTTTGATTAACTGTGTTCAGCAATTCTGTGAAAGTTGTGTTGCTGGGAGTGGATAGCTTTTTGACTGAATTAATTTCTGCCAACAAGGGGGGAGTTGCTATTGGCCAGCATGCCATGGCGACATGCCGGGCAGCTAATCGTATGGGAACCCCTCTAGGGTTAGGTTATGCATGGCGCCAAGAACTCCCGGGTGAGGTAGGCAAGCAGTTTGCTGCAAGAGCATTCACCAGGCTGAGCTCTGACTGGCGTCGGGTCGCATGTATCACAGTAGAGCGCGGAAACTCTCTACTCTTGAGGTTGACTAGGATGTCGAACTCAGGATTAAGATAAGGTAGCCTTACCTTCACAGAAATCGTTCCATGTTCATGCCGTGGTTGGCCTGATTTCTTTTGGGAGGGCTATATAGCACTGCTGTAGCATAAAGCCCCAGCCTACAAAGTCGTCAGGCTGAACTTGATTCAGCATGACGGTCATTCAAGTTCCTTAAGTCAACGTCAGCGGGCTGTATACGGTTTTGCACAATACTGTAAGTTGGGACTAACCGGAAATTTCATGTTGGTTTTTAACCCGTTTTACCTCTGTTAATTAGCAATAAGTAATGTCGTCAGACATTACTTATGCATGAAACAACGAGGATTTAGGTACTGTAGCACCTGCAAAAGTAAGCTACAGAAG
>JAEUQV010000042.1 GCA_016789655.1 Candidatus Saccharimonadota bacterium | reverse complement strand
ATGGAAATGTCGTATGCTTCAGCGCTGAGTAGGCCCATCTTCGCCCTGGAATCTGACACCGGCGAACCCTGCCGAAACGCCCTCATCGACCGCGTCATAAAAAGCCCGAACGAATTAGTAAAACTGCTCGGGTAGCCTCTCCGATTGCTATCTAAGGGTTTCAAGCATACGGGTTTTTGCGCCTTGCACCGGTTGGAAGCGAGGTGACTGGATCGGGCACATCAGCTCTACGACAGGTAGGAGGGGCACTTGATTGAATACAAGCCTTCCTGTACCCGTATTTAATAGCCTACGACGAGTCATATTTTCGTATAATGGTTCGCCATTTCTTTCACCGACTTGCCCAAAACGATGTTGAAGTGGTTTCACGAGTACGGGTCTATCCATTTTTGAAGAAGTCATCGAAATGCCGGTCGCATAACTGGGCATGAAGGCCGATAACACAGCTTGGGTATCTGTCATGCTGCGCAGATGGTTGAATGCAAGAGTGAACATGGTACTACTAGCATTACCTGGAGTACCCGGGCGACTATATAAGCGGGTGAGATCATAACATTTATCCGGATCATATCCTTGGTAAAGTTGCGCATTTTTCTTGTAATCTCGATCTACTCTTTGTAAGGCTAAGACCGAAAAAGGTAATTCATCTCCCTCTACATACATCCCAAAGGCCATATCGGCTCGGGGCGTATGTATATAGTGCAAGTCACCGTGTATCTTATCGGCAAGCTCAGTGTCAATCTGTCTAAATTCCAGTGGAACAACTCCGTCCATATCCGATACGCCGCCATCTCGCACTGCGTGGACATCCCCATTTTTCTTTTGAATGTACCAACCTTTTTCGGCGAACATACCGCTAGGGACCAGCAATTCTTCAAGAGGTAATTCGGAACGAGCCAGTCTTCGCCGTATGATTTCTAGCTGCTCTGAGATTACTTGCTGTACCAAGTCCTCATTCAGTTTTAAGCCATCAGTTTGTTCTGCGCCGACACGAAGAATATTACGCCAGTTCCGAAACGCTCCGATGGCAAACATATGCTCTTCGATGCCTCTACCATTTTCAAATATTTCCGGCAAACCATACGTGGTAAGTCTGAATAATGTTTGATATTTCAAATCCCTATCATCACATAGTGGAGCTTCGATTGCCATAAACTTGTCTGTGAGTGCCCCAACGTCTTTACGAAGGTGAGTCATGAGCGTATCTGATGGCCATCTGTCAAACGTGAATGCTGGTACTACGGTTATTTCATGCTCGTCTACCATATGCTCTATCGCAGCTCGCCTTGCAAGCAGGCTGCTATGACGACGAATGCTTGATTCTAGGGCGGTGCGTACCTGAGCGGGGCTACCCGCAGGTATGATGTCATCATGTTTAGTGCTGGGCGGCAAATCTGCTTCCTGGCTGCTTGGCGCAACCAAGAAATGTGGATTACCGCCAGTGTCGATCTGGCCGACACGCGATTCACCGAGCGCTAGGCCACCGTGTCTTCGAGCATAATCTCCAACTCGTTTAATAATCCCGCCAAACACCAAGTTTCCAATGCTTGTGTCTGGGGATAATGCTCGGACGGCTTCTGCAACCTGTTTATCAGTAAGATGCTGATCTTGGCATACTTCTTGTCTTACACCGTCGCGATCAGTAAAGAATATACGCACATCTCGACCAGGCTCATTATCCGCATCAAACTCAATACGATCGAGTAGGCTGTTTACAATCAAGCCTCTTTCCTTTGACGCATTTCGACCAGGCGGCAACTCTATGTCTTCGGACTGAATGGCTCTAACCACAGTTCCTATAACGTTTTGCCATCGAAAAGGTGTCCAACCTAGTCCACGGGCTTGCTCAAGGGCAATGTCGAGCTCGGCGTCTGCACCACTCAGAGACACAAGACCAATAGTAAGGCCAGCCATCCGATGTGTTTGATCTGACTCATCCATAGCAAAAAAGTCAGTATCTATAGGATCTCTTAGGGCCTCATGGCCTAAATCACTCATAACACTCCAACCACAACGCTTAATGTAAGTTATAGGAACTTTCGTGTTGGTTTTGGCTCCTCGGTTCGGCTATAGAGATACCACTCAACCAGCCGTCTTTGGTGCTCTTCACTCATACCTCGGTGCAGCTTGAGCTTGGTTCTAAGTTGAGAGTTAATACCACCCT
>JAEUQV010000067.1 GCA_016789655.1 Candidatus Saccharimonadota bacterium | reverse complement strand
TGACAATGCTCAACCTCAAGAAGAACACTAACAAACAAGTTTATTTTAATTTATTTATGCGTATTTGTAAAGATTATTATTATATTAGCTTATGCTTAAATTATTCTCTTCGCCTTAAACAATTGTATAATTTGCATTTTGGTTGTTCTATTATCAACTATGTTATATAATAAATATAATTACTCGTTGTGTGTGGTTCGAGAAAGGAAATTTGTATGAATAATGTATTATCAAATGTTCGGTCGCGAGTATACCGTGCAACATATATTGTGAGTGCGGTGCTGTTCACTCTTATGTGCGGTTTAGATATCGCCCGTTATTCTGTTGCAAACGCTGCAACTACCAACCTACTGGCCAACCCGTCTGTCGAATCAAAGACCAACACAGGAATTCCAAACTCCTGGGCGTCAAATAGCTGGGGCACTAACACTGCTTCGCTTACGACAACCAGCGATGCTCACTCGGGCACTACTGCTTTATCTACCAGCCTAACAGCCCGTCAAGATGGTGACGCGAAATGGATGCCCGATGCCGTCGCCATAACTCCTGGGACTACCTATACCTACACAGAATTTTACAAATCTACATCCAGCAGTGAAATAGATGCTGCCTATACTGATGCTTCAGGGAAAGTACAGTATGTGTATATAGGAAGCGCTGCACCTGCAACATCGTGGCAGCAAATTAGCTTTACATTTACTGCCCCTACCGGTATGCAGTCGCTGCGAATCATGCACATTTTAGCCTCGGTTGGGTCGGTGACCTCTGATGACTTTAGCCTCGTTGCCAACACGCCTGTGACACCACCTGTCGCCAGTACTATTGCTAACCCATCCTTCGAAGAGTCTTCAGATGGCACAAGCCCCGCCTTCTGGATGCGCGGAAACTGGGGCGCAAACAGTGCAACATTTAGCTATGCGAATGACGGACATACCGGTAGCCGCAGTGGCCGCATAGACATGACAAGCTACGTTAACGGAGATGCGAAATGGTACTTTACTCCAGTTACGCTAGCTGCGGGTGAATATACGTTTAATGCCTGGTATAAGGGAACCGTACAGCCACAGCCTGTTGTTGTCTACACTATGAATGATGGCAGCATTATCTACAGTGGCATGGCTCAACCGGCAAAAGCCAACGCGACGACGTGGCAAAAATACTCGGCTGTTTTGAGCGTGCCAAGCGACGTGAAAAATTTGTCGGTATTCATGATGGTCGCACAAGTGGGTTGGCTCGCGGTCGATGATTATGCCATGAACGCATACGCACCTACCGGCTTCAATCAGGGAATAGTATCGCTTACTTTCGATGATGGTTGGCAAGACGTTTACACCAACGGCCTGCCACTACTTAAAAAATACGGTTTCAAATCGACCCAATATATTCTGACCGGTTCATTGAATACTCCAGATTACATGACCACCTCACAGGTGCGGGCTTTCCAGACCCAGGGCAGCGAGATCGCATCACATACAGTAAATCACTTTGACCTCACCACGCTCACAGCCTCACAGTTGTCGAGCGAGCTGACAAGCTCACAGTCACGACTGCGCCGACTATACGGAAATTCTGTGGCGACAAATTTCGCAAGCCCATATGGTGCTTATAATGCGACGACTGTATCTGCCATCAAGAAGTATTACGGCTCACATCGCTCTGTCGACACCGGCTTTAACAGCAAAGACAACTTCAACCAGTACAATATTGTCGTCCAAAACATAGAAGTAACGACTACAAATGCACAAGTTCAGGCATGGGTAAATAAAGCTAAAGCGGACCGCACCTGGCTCGTACTAGTCTACCACCAGGTAGAGAACGACCCCGCAACCGCTACCGACACATACGCCGTGAGCACCGCAAACCTCGATGCACATCTTGCATACATCAAGTCCACCGGCATAAGCGTCCAAACCGTCCAGCAAGCCCTCACAACGGTCAAAGCGCAGTTGTAGGCCATCTAAGTGTAGTAAGAAGACTATGAAATTACTTTTGGTAGGTAAAGATACCGACTTTTACGCCTGCCTCACGTAAGATATTTACCTGCCTAGCAAACGTAGCGGCGTCCTCTGTTCGTGATAAATGACTAAAATTCAGGCCCTCGAGTTCACTCGTTTTATCTTGGGCAAAATCAGTAAGCCAAAATTTTAGATTAGGGTTTTGCTCCCTTGCCGCAACCATTGCTACCGTCGTCTTATGCACAAGTTGTGCTCGTTTATTCGGCGGTAACAAACGATATGTAGTAGTGCCCGTATGAATCCAGACTTCTTTGACGCCAAGCTGTTTAGCCGAACTGACGGCTAGATCAAGCGGCAGATAGTTAGAATGCATCAAGCCCGCAATTTCATTAGCATCTGCATTGCGGGAATGCCATGCCACTCCTTGAGCGCCGAATACATCTAGTGCTACATTCTTACGTCCCAGCGCAGCCTTTAACGCATTGACCCGTTCTATATAATCATCGCCGGTGTCGGTAACTGGGGCCGAACCATCCTGTTTATTTTCTGGGTCATCAATAGTATTCGCTGTGTGCGATGTATTTTCAAACAGAACCCCCGACCTGCTTTCTGGAAAAACTGATTTCTGCACGGCAACACTTTGGGCTATTGCTTCCGCCATAGTAGTAGCGTCAGGAACGGCGATGTTACCATAATATGGTGCATTGCCTTCGGGTAGGAATATCTGTGTGCCTATGTCAGACACGCCATTATCTCTCAACGCTTGGTAGTATGCTCTAAGCGCTTCGTTAAACTCACCGGCAGCATAACGTGCATAGTAATTCGCCCCGTCTGCTTTGTTGACTCCGTCCGACTGTGGTTCAACGATAGCCAGTGGCGGTATCCCTAGGCTATTGAAAGCTGTATAGGTAGCGGCATCTTTCTGCGCTTGCTCCACTGCTTCTTCGACTGTATTAGGCACTACCGTGAAATGCATAAGCTCAGCTGGCAACTTACCACCGAATATTTGTTCATAGGGGCGTAAACCTTTTAACTCAGGCACTTCAGATTCTGCAATTTCAGCCCACTTTCTTGCCGCTTCTTCAGCGTGAAGACTTTCAGCAGGGGGTGGTGTGGGAACAGATGGCGTGAAAACCTCTGCTGATGCTGCAAGAGGAGATGCAGTGCTTTGTGAGGGCGTGGATTCACTGGGTCCGCATGCGGCTAGGGTCACTGTTAGACCTAGCGCAGCAAACACCACGGCTATTCGTGCTGCTCTACCCTCTGCGATGTCTTTGTGCAATGGGTAAGTGTCACGTGTCATATACGCATCCTTAAAACATACAAAACATTATTTATTATTATAACACTTTTTTGACTGTAAACAATTGATATTTTTTATGTAAAATGTTTAGTTAGAGCATGGCCTTATGGTGCAGCCGAGATAGAAACAAAAGACACTTTTATAGTCGTTTGTGGCCGGTGTAGGTGAAGTAGAATAGCTGGCGGAATTCGCTGAGGGTGGGGCCGGTACAGGTTTGTAGGGTTAGGCGCGGTGACCCATCGTAGTCGAGTACGCCAATGTCTGTTGGGTTGACGACTTCGTGCGTGTCGAGCTTGTATGAAAATACGAAGCCATTGTCGGTCGTTACGAATGCTTCGGCACCTGGCTGCAAACGCAAGAGTGGACCAAACACCCAGCTGGTAGCATGCCCATATATAAAGGTTTGGCCTTTACGCGTATTGGGCTCCTTGGTAATTGTGGCAAACTGTACCTTATCGTTTGTAAGCGTCCAGGCTCTAGTAGATTCATCGTACGCACCATCGACTATCGGCAGTGACACGCCCACGCTCGGCACTTCTACTTTGACCGGATGGCCAATAGCGTAGGGTACCGGTGGCGGCGTGCGAGAATAATCTGGCAGTGCCGCAGCCTCTGCCTTGACCTGTTTGTCGTACTGGCGAAAAGCAAGCGGGTACAGCGAACCACAAAAAAGCACACCCATTATAAGCATATAGAGCATGGCGGCTGTTACCTTGCCGACTCGTCGCCTAGCTGGCACATACGGAGAATAAGCGCCGGCACTACTGCCAGCCAACAACACACGTTCGTCCATAACGAACATTGTATCACATTTTAGAGCTATTTTGTCACTATTATTTCGTAGCGTACCGCTGCAACACGTCTGCTAAACCATCCTGCTCTACGCTGGCACATACTTCGTCAGCCGCTTGTTTCAGCTCTTCGACGGCATTACCCATGGCAACCTTGCGGCCAACCGAACGAAACAGGTGCATGTCGTTGCCGCCATCACCCACACCAATCACCTCTGTTTTCTTTACTTTTAGCATGTCTAGTAACACCTCCACCGCGTGCTCTTTTGTGGCACTACTATTGGTAATGTGTATGTCTACGCCGTCGTCGGTCCACGATCGCACTGGCACCGCAACAATTCGTGGCAATCTATTAAGTTCACGTAGCATACTGTCTGCATCTGGTTCTGAGCACGCCATAACATACATGACATTCACACCGTCCTCGGCCACGCGTGCGGCGGCTGGCGCACCCTCACCCAGAATCTCGCTGCGCCAGATTACTTCATAGGGGAACGGCCGGCAGATATCAAGCGCCGCAGCGACATCGGCTTGAAGCATATTTACTTGCCACAATATTTTGCCGTTGGTCGGGTCAACTATCTGGGTGCCGCCCGAAACAACACACGGATCAACTAGCTGGAAAGCGTGCAATATGTAGCTCGAGTTTCGATATGCCCGGCCTGTCGCCGCACACAACTTTAGCGACGAGTGTGCTGCTAGCATTGCTTCTACTACTTTGTGCGAAGGCACACCATCTGGCCGGTGCGGAATAGCCGTACCATCGAGGTCGAAGATTACAGTTGTGTATGTCATACGTAGAACCGATTTACGGTAAGTGTAGAGTGTCTCTTTTTTGCTGGAATTTTCGCCAGCTCACTACTGCCAGTGCGCTCACGAAAACTGCAGCTAGAGCCACGGCAAGCACAAACAAATATATTGCCGTTATCTCCTTATTCTGCTCACCAGAACATCTACCGTTCTCAATATTACAACTCTCACGAGTGACCATGAGTATCACGCCCGCTAAAGCACACAAGCTTGCCCCCACGGACAAAGCAAGCATATATAGTGACTTCTTTGATGAGATTTTCATACACATTCCTTAAGAGGGCAAAAACTACATCTTGCCCTTGGGCAGAAGATTTACTCGACAAAGCAACAAAAACAGTCTGTATGGTGCGGGCAAGGAGAGTCGAACTCCTCTCTACGGTTTGGAAAACCGTCATACGAACCGCTATACTATGCCCGCAAAATTATCTGTCGTCTAGTATAGCAGATACCCAGCCCCTCAATCTACGATATAGTTGAACGCCCTTTTCAGGATTACCAGCACTTCGTACCGAGATATGTACAGTGCCGTATTGCAACGTAGATCTTTTCACACTGCTCTTATCTTTTCGCTGGTCAACTTGTGTTTTTCCAAACCGTACAGTATCTAAGCCAATGGTTTGAGCCCAGTATTGCTTACAGGCGTCTTCGTCTGTATCTGGGTAACAGTGAAGTGTAAGAAAGATATTTTCGGCTCCAAGCCCACATACCTCTGTGAGCCACTTCACCCACAGTTTCACTACATCAGGGTTTGAATTTGCAAGTCTAATCTGCTCAGTGGTCTTAGAACCTTCACCGAGCCATAGTCCGATGCCCATCATCCACAAGTCTCGTTCCGTAAACTCTCCAATTTCCATACGGGCAGCATTCTTTATATTTTCTATATCTTTGAGACGTTCTGCTTGCCTCTTTAGCCCATACCTGTACCTTCCCGTCTCTATACGACGCTTCGCCTCCTCGTTGGGAGTATAGGGTCTGTCACGAAACCAATTGCTTAGTGTTGACATCGGTACGCCCAGCTTTTGGTGGATCATTGTGTATGAATAGCCAGCATCACGAAGTTGCGTTGCGGAAGCCTTATGAATATTCACTATGCCAGTTTAGCAATACCAGTGTATGTATACAATTATCTTTGCTATACTTATGTGGCTGCCTCCGTAGCTCAGCTGGATAGAGCAAAGGACTTCTAAGCCTGAGGTCGTAGGTTCGAATCCTACCGGAGGCGCCAAGTATAGCCACCCCAAAACAAAATCTGCATTTTTGGCCGCGCCCGAGTGAGCCAAAAGATCTGTTGCTTCCTTCGATGTATCCAGATACATCTCAGTCAGAAACAGGTCTTTTGGCTCACTCGGTCATCACCCAATTTCTACAGGTTTTGTTTTGGGGTGGCTATATCCGCCGGAAACTATTTTCCGATGTATATGGTATACGCTTGGCTTCCATAATCCCGGGTGAACGTGTACGCTTATAGCATGTCATCCCAGACAAAAAAGCCATCATTTTTTCAGCAGTGCATACATAAAATCGATACTTGGCAGCAACGCCATTCTACGCTTGCCTTCACACATGCAGTGGTAAAAAAATACAGCGAAGACGAAGCCGGTTACCAAGCGGCCTTGCTTGCGTATTATGGGTTTGTGTCGCTCTTCCCGCTGCTCATCGCAGCGCTAGCCGTCTTGCAAATTGTGGCACACGACAACCCGGTGCTACGCGACCAATTTCTGACCAATGCTACGAGCTATTTCCCGGCTCTGGGCAAAAACCTGGCAGATAGTATTCAAGCCCCCAGCAAGAGTGGCCTTGCCCTGTTTATTGCGCTACTTGTTATCCTGTATGGTGCGCGCGGGGTGGCCGATGCTATACAACATGTCCAAAACCACGTGTGGGCAGTTCCGCGTAGTAAGCGCGTAGGCTTTCCACGGTCTATGGCGCGAAACTTTGCCATGATTGCTTACGCTGGGTTTGGACTACTGACCGCTGCCACTCTCAACGGCTACGCCGCTGCCGCTAGCCACGCCCTTGTTTTGCGCCTCATACTTGGTTTAGCCGGGTTTGTGGCGCTGTTTGGCGTGTTTTGGGGTGTGTTTACTTATGGCTCGTCGGTACGGCCGCGGCCAGCAGCTAATGTACCCGGCGCTCTCTTTGCGGCAATATGGTTCGTAACACTACAGGCGATTGGCGGATATATCGTTGCTCATCAGCTTAAAACACAAACTGGCCTAACGGCACAATTCGCCGTAGTCCTCGCCATATTGTTCTGGCTCTACTTGCAAGCGCAGGTCTTTCTGTATGCTATCGAAATAAATAGCGTTCGGGCTCACCGGCTCTGGCCACGCAGCATAAACCCAAAGCCGCCACTCCCCGCAGACGAAAAGGCCTACTCGCTATATAGACAACGAGAAACCTTCACTGACGACGAGCGGCTACACCATTAAGAGCTAATGGGAGTTGGAAACAACATATTTTACGGCATCTAGCAGTGAAGTCGCGATATAGTTGGGGCGCACATCTGACGGGCACTCCGATAGCTCCGATGTTTTAACCAGTATGCTGCGCACCCCTGCCGACTGACCAGCTTGTACATCTGTGGGCCTATCGCCAACCATATATACTCTGCGTACATCGAGGCCGTAGTCACGGATTGCGTCGAGTAGCATGCCGGGCTTCGGTTTACGGCACGTACAACCGTCATTGGGGCCGTGCGGGCACAGATAACACTTTAGTACCGTAAGGCTGCTTGGCTGTATTTGCTCCATCATAGCCTCATGAACGCGCCAGTACTGCGCCTCGTCCATCTTGCCTTCGGCTATAGCAGTCTGGTTGGTAACGAATATAGCGGCAAAGTCATTGTCTGCAAGGTACCGCAATGCTTCGATAGTGTCTGGGTATAGTTCAATCTTGTCTACGCGGTCAACCGACCGATCTGGCGGGTCAACTAAAACAGTGCCGTCTCTATCTAGTAATACAATTTTCATACAGCTATGATACCAACATATACATCAATACCTGAGCGCATTGCATAAAATTACACCAATCATTGAATT
>JAEUQV010000024.1 GCA_016789655.1 Candidatus Saccharimonadota bacterium | reverse complement strand
TTTTCGTCCCGGATATGACTTTTGACAGGGATAGCCTGCTGCTCATTTGCGCTATCTTGGGCACGACCATATCGCCGTACCTGTTTTTTTGGCAGACTTCACAAGAGGTTGAAGAAGAAATACTCGACGGCAAGACTACCTTACGACAACGCTCTAGCGCAACCGACCCAAAGCAAATCCGCCGCATGCGTATAGACGTCTGGAGCGGTATGTTCCTGAGTAACCTGGTCATGTTTTTCATCATCGCCGCCTGCGGCTGGGTCTTGTTCCCAAATGGTATCACCAACATACAGAGTGCCGCCCAGGCCGCTGAAGCCTTGCGACCGTTCGCTGGAGATGCAACATATTACCTCTTCGCCCTTGGAATTATAGGTACCGGCATGCTCGCTATACCAGTGCTAGCAGGAAGTAGCAGTTATGCGGTCGCCGAATCGCTACGCTGGAAAGAAGGACTACACAGAACCTTACGGCAAGCGCATGCGTTTTACGGAGTAATCATTATATCCATGCTCGTAGGACTTAGCTTGAACTTCATTGGGCTCGACCCTATAAAAGCGCTTATTTACTCCGCAGCCGCCAACGGCATCGTCGCACCGTTCGTGCTGTTTTTCATCGTGAAACTATCGAGCAACAAGAAAGTGATGGGGCACTGGGTAAATCACCGCAGCACCACCATCATTGGCTGGTTCACTACCGCCGTCATGGCCGTCGCCGGCCTCGCCGCCATTTGGTCGATTTGGTAAGTGGTAGATAGCGAAAAAGGGGTTAGACGTTTGACCTCAGACGTTAGGGTGCCCCCATTCGCTAATCTTTACTCGTTAATGGTTCTTCGTCCTAGCCAATTCCCAATTCTCAATTCTCAATTCCCAATTCCAATGCGGCGAAGCTGCATAGTCAACCATCGCGGCAGCGATATAACTAGGCTTGGCACTCTGGAATCGACCCGGCATGACTGTTGTGAGATAATACAACATCAGCGAAAATGCGTATCCAATTAGTGTTTCCTAGGTTGTATCTTCTCACAACAGTCACCGAGACGGTGGAAGCGTGCCTGGCACTATCACCCCACAAAACAGGTTTTGTGGGGACCCCGGTTTTGCCCAGCTTTTTTGCCACCAAAAAAGCTGGCCGCCAGGCGGGCGCGGGAGCCCGCTTGGGATTGAGCAGGTTTGATTCAATGCAAAAGTAGGGCGAGCCGCCCTACGGGCGGATCGAAACAGGGATTTGTTTTTGTTTTCTAGATTCCCGCTTTCGCGGGAATGACGGAAGGAGGATTTTCGTTCTTCGTTCTTCGTTCCCTGAGGTGCCTGCGGCAACAGTGATAAGTGGTATGACAGCACAAAGAGGCTATAGCCCCCGCAAATCAAAACCTATTCGTGGCGCAAAGCCTCTATAGGATCCATCCGCGCCGCCTTAAGCGCAGGTATGGTGCCGAAGATAACTCCTGTAATCATAGCTATGAGCGGTGCAATAACCGCAACCTGCCAAACGATAACTGGCTGAAGGCTAGTGTACAGTTTGAGCATACCGACAGTCGAAAGAGATAGCACAACACCTACAACAGCGCCTATAAGACACAGCACAAAAGCCTCTGTCATAAACTGCCGTAATATTTGCTGATTAGTCGCACCGATAGCTTTGCGTAACCCGATTTCATGTATACGCTCAGTTACGCTTACCAGCATCATATTCATTATGCCCACGCCACCTACGCCCAAAGCCACCGCAGCCATGCATATTGTCATAAGCGTAAGTAACTGTAGCACCCGATCTGATACTGAACCTTTGGCACCCGGCGGCAGCACAGATGTATCTTGAGCCCCACCGTGAGCATCAGTCAGTTTTTGGCTTACTGTTTTGGAGAGTGCCTGCACGTCAGTACCTGGTTTAGCTTTGACGAACATCTGGTTTATCTGTGGCGTAGTGCCTAAAATGTTTTGGGCCGCGATATAGGGAATAAAAACTGCCTGGTTGTAATTTGCCTCGAGCGATAAGGGAGATGCAAGGAAAGGTTTAAATACACCGGCAACTACGAACTGCTTGCCTCGGAACGTTAGTTTCTCGCCTAACGGAGCCGTGTCTTCGAAAAGCTGATGTGCTAAATCTGGACCAAGCACAGCAACCTGCTCGCCGTCGGCTGGCGTAAAGAAACCGCCATAAGCTATTTTTTGGTTAAGTACTGTATCTAAATCATACGTAGTAGCGATGACCAACGGATTGTCGACACGATTATCTGCTGTCACGCTGCCTTTGAGCGCGCTTAGCGGTACGACTCGTTCTATGCCTGGCGTTTGACGCAGCGCCTCTGCATCGGTGTTGGTCAAGAGTGAAGCCGTACCTCCTGGCAACCCACTGCCGCCAATATCCCCTGAAGTATCTGGGCGTACTACCAGTACGTCCTTACCGTAGCGCGCCGCCTGGTTACCAATCTGCTGCTTGACACCTTCGCCGATAGCGACCACGATGATAACCGACATAACACCTATGACAATGCCCAGCATGGTCATAAAACTACGGGTACGCGAAGCCCGCAAACTTTGCATTGCCAAGCGCAAATAGCCTCTGCGTATACTTGTCATGCGGCTGCCTTTCGTTTTTTCTTGCGCGTCGTTCGTTTAGCGGGTTTCTTGGCGGGTGCTTTTTTGGGGCTTTCGGTTTCACTGGGCCGAACTTTCATGAGCACTGAAACGCCCGCCAGATCGTCCTCTTCGGTGGTCTCGGGAATTTTGTACATGGCATTCCGGGCATAACTCCCGACTTCGCCGAGCTTGGTTTGTTCGTCGTACTTGACCGCGCCATCTTGCATATACACCACTCGGGTAGCATAGCGTGTAAGTTCGGGGTTATGTGTCACAAATATAACAGTGTTGCCCGCTTTGTGAATCTCGCTCAAAAGCTCCATGACAAGCCGCGAACTTTCGGTATCGAGGTTACCAGTCGGTTCATCGGCGATGATAAGTTCTGGGTCGTTTACCAGCGCTCGAGCTATAGCAACACTTTGTGTCTGACCGCCAGATAGTTGGCGAGGGTAGTAGTAACAACGGTCGTGCATACCGACTCGTTCTAGCATGGCACGAGCTGCACTATTACGCTTGGAGGTTGGCAGACCTTTGTATAGCAAGGGCAGGGCGACATTTTCGAGTGCCGTCAGACGGCCAAGCAAGTTGAAAGACTGAAAAATAAAACCGATTTTATCTCGTCGAATGCGCGCACGGCGATTTGCTGATAACCTGCTCACGCGTTTGCCCGCCAGCAAATAGTCGCCATGGGTGGGGTGGTCAAGCAGGCCTATCATATTCATAAGCGTACTTTTACCACTGCCGCTAGGCCCCATAACAGCGACACATTCACCTTTTTCTATGCTCAGACTGACCTCATCGAGTGCTACGCTCGTAGCGTCACCGAAGCCATACAGTTTACTAACGTCTTTTAATTCTATGAGAGACATATGTTGTATTTAGTTTACAGCCCGAAGCGACAGGGGCGCAACCACATGCGGTTTATTTTCTGTGGTGTTTTTCACAATCCTACCTTCGTAGTCTTTGGATAGCAATAAAAGGCAGATTTGATAAAGGGGGGCGCGCCTCCCTTCGGCTACTACCATCGCTTCGCTCGGTAGCAGCCCGCACCTACCCGGCCGACTAGCGTCGGCCGCCGGCGCTTACGCACCGGTGCCTTCGGCAGCAGTGAGACTCTACAGGACTTACGCAAAATGGTGCAGTCTGGGATGAAAAGCGAGCACCACAGCGTAGACGTACTAAAGTACGGCGGAGCGAGGAGCGGAGTTTTTCGCCCGAAATGTGCCGTTTTGCGTAAGTCCTATCTAGCGTCTAACGTAAACTTCGGGGGTATGCTTTTTGCGGTACTTTACGACGTATGGACGTTTGCTATACTGTAGCCAACGGAGGGGTCGCCTAGTGTTTACGAGCGCCGCCTTGGCCACCGCCTTTGGCGGGGTCACGCCTTAAGGCGGGAAAAGGCGGTTTGTGGGCAACTGCATCGAGGTGAGAAATGCCCGTGGCATTTCGCAAGGTGACCTGCCGGACAAGCTGTGCTTGTCAGCGCGCAGTCACGGGCCTGCGGGACGCAGGTCGAATCCCTCTTTAATAAATCAGCTCTTTATTAGTACAATACACATGTTGGAGGGGTCGCCTAGTGGTCTATGGCGCCGCCTTGGCCACCGCCTTTGGCGGGGTCCCGCCTTTAGGCGGGAAAAGGCGGGCGGGAAGAAAACGCGAGCTACTTATGTATTACGTATATATCTTACAGTCGGTAGAGTTTCAGCGTTATTACGTTGGACATACAGATGATGTTTCACGAAGATTAGCCGAGCACAATTCTGGGCACACACCATCAACAAAACCCTACGCACCTTGGAGAATTGTGTATACTGAATCATATACCACCAAACAAGACGCTTATAAACGTGAGCGACAGATAAAATCGTATAAAGGTGGTCGAGCATTTAAGGCATTGCTGAACAATACAGTTGGAGGGGTCGCCTAGTGGTCTATGGCGCCGCCTTGGAAAGGCGGTTTGTGGGCAACTGCATCGAGGGTTCGAATCCCTCTCCCTCCGCCAAGCAAAAATACCTGCCGATAGGTGGGTATTTTTGCTTGGTAGGGGTGGTGGGATGAGAACGGGACTGCCAGTGGCAGTCCCCGCCCCGAAGCCGGTCGACCTTGGGAGACCGGTTGCTGTGCGGGTGCATTTTGCACATCGCCAGCAAGGCGAATCCCTCTCCCTCCGCCATACAATAAGACTCATCTTAAGATGAGTCTTATTGTATGGAAGGGGGCAGGGTGAGTGAACCTCGCAGGGTTCGGTGAATGAGGAGCGGAGGATTGAAGCTGCTTGCAGATTCTATCCGAGCACCGCAAGGAAGAGCCCGGCGTAAGCCGGGCGATATCCCACTCCCTCATGCAAACACTAGCACTATGTTTTACAACTTTTATGCGTTATAACTACAGACATGTCAAGAACGACTTTGGATTTTCTGCAACACGTTACAGCAGACGAAACTATCCCTGAACCTGCATCTGGCAACACTTTGCAATGGCGACATATTGACAATGGCTTGTCGAGCTATTTTGACGGTACAGTGGTTTATGTGAGTAATGGGGATTTCTATCGGCCAGAATCAGCACCTACAACAATCATCGACCTAATACGCTCTTCCTTAGGAAGGGCGCCATCGTATCTCGACATCGCAGCAGGTCCAAACGGAAAAGCTGCACGTGACGTCCTACAGGAGTTTAGCCCCACACGAGCACTTTTTACCACACTACATGATCTTCGAGATATAAACCAAGAAGCACCAGCAGGTCTCGATTTTTTGTCTGGCGACCTCTGCTCAATAGTGGCGTGGCAAGGTATTGAGAAATGGCAAGTACAGCACGCTCCCGACGGCATAGGCGTGACAACGTTCAGGCCAGTAAGCTTTTTACAAGATTTGCCTTTAGCGTATTATAAGGGTGCGTTTAACTGGCTACTGGACCATACAGCACCAGGTGGGTTGCTAGTTGTCCAAACTCCTAACAAAGTTATAGATGCAATAAACACTGCTAGGTGCAGTATCAAGAATATACTAACCTCAGTTCGACATAAGAGTCTCCTCGTTTTTGTCTAGATAGCAGGGCGTGAGCCCTGTTATTCTGTTTTTGGATCAACAAAAACCAAAAACAAAGGAGACACCAATATGGAACTGGTACCTTTATTTTACCTCATCG
>JAEUQV010000115.1 GCA_016789655.1 Candidatus Saccharimonadota bacterium | reverse complement strand
CCAGTTCCAGTTAGTTATGGTGAAGCTTCTTCGTTTGGTTAGTCTGCCTTGGACATCACGGTTGTACTGTATAGCGGTACCGGCAGCAGTGGATGGGTTAATCTGGAGTATCTGGCTGTTTCTATCGCTACTGTCGTAGGTAAGTTCTAGCTGGGTACTACTACCTGCTCCTAGCTTGGTAGTATTGCCATGAGAGTCATACTCAGGTACACCAACAGTTGGATCGCTACTGTAGACTAATCTATCTGCTTGGTCATAGCAGTGATAGGTAGAGACAGCTGATCCACCATTAACACTTGGGTTGGTGATGGTCTGTGAGGTGCGGTTACTACTTTTACCGGCATTACTTAGGTCTGTGCCAGCTGGGATGCCTGGTTTACCTGTACAAGCACTGTTTTGAGCTGTGTAGCTGTAGGTGTAGGCGGTGGAGCCAATTTCAGCTGGGAGGGCAGTTTTTACAGATGTAAGCTTTGGCTGGGAGTGATTAGCTCGGCCGAGGGCGAGGGCTTTGTAGCGTGAATATGCATCGAAAGTGGGAGTCCTGCGAGAGGTTGAGACTGATGCTGGGCGGGTTGCGGTGGTGTACATGGGTTAACGGTTATGGTAGCAGAAAAGGTAAGGAATCAGGTAATTCACATTTCTCACCTCTGTATGAGGATATTCGTGAACCTGTTATCTGTTGGGGGCGTGTCCCGTATGTCCTTATTTTTTACTGTCAATCTCTAGCCTTTTAAAGAAAATGGCGCTTCCTATCTTAAGCCCGTGCAAACATAATGCGCCACTCTTTACAGCATTCATATAGTCGATGCAGGTAGATAGAAATTCAGCTACGTTATCATCAAATTCCCAGCTAAAATCATCGATTTTCATCCAGTAGTATTTACCATCGTGTGACAAACTAATTTGTTTAGGTGTATATTGCCCACTTTTTATATGTACATGCTCCAAATCAATTAGAACGTCAATCGGAGGGGTTTTGTTAGATGATATTGTAACATTTTCGTCACCAAATAGCTGAGCCGCCTCTTTATACACTCTATTAATTATGCCCATTACTTATAGCCCTTCCACTTCAAACTAGTGCGAAGATTCAGGAAGTGCTTATGTTTACCTGGTTGTCCCATACGCCAAGCCACAAAACTTTCGTCCTTAGACCAACCAATCCTATATCTTCCGTTATTGAGCAAACCTTTGCCATGGGTACCAAATAACTTGCTATTTACTCCTATGCCCTTAGACTTTGCTTGTGCCGTTAGTGTTTTTGTCACAATTTTAGAGGCCATGTTACTTTTTGCAGCAACTTTTGCAACTAACTTGCCCCCAGGGATGAACCCAACCATAGCAGCGGCTGCCTTGCCCTTTTGGCCTTGTGCTAAATATCCCGCAGCTGCTACACCACTACCTATCATTCCGATTGGCCCTGGAACGAACGATGCGACAACTGCGATTCTGGTTGTCCATTTGACTACTGACTTCATGCTTGGCCAGTTGCCATCCAAATCAAATTCATTCACTGGATCAGTAGTGTACGAATATAGGTTGGGCGTGCCACCTGGCATTGAGTCTACACTCAGGAACCGTCCGAGCCCCGGTATATACGTCCTCGCTCCCATTTGCATAGGATTGAGAAGCAAATCGCTTTCGGTAAGCTTTTCATGCTGACCAACGTAGGCGAAGGTACCGCCGCTAGCTACTGCGTTGTTGGGTGCTTTGGTGTTGTTTGGCGTAGTGCCTGTACCAGCTGCTATTGTTACGGTACTCGCACTCAAGACTTCACCAAATGGTCCTGTTTGAGTGGTTGAGGTTAGTATACCGTTTGTATTGGTCGTTGCAAAGATATCGCCGTGGATGTTGGGGAGGCTGTAGGTTTTTTGTTTTTGGCTATCTGGTTCGGTTGGGCGGATGGTGAGTAAGACATCGCCTGGGAGGGTGAGGTACTTTTCGGTGATGTTCCAGCTATTGTCTCTGACAAAGTCGGGGCTGTCGCCGCTGGCGGTGTAGCCGTAATTTTAAGGTGCAAAAGGCTTATCTTTTCGTAATGGAAATGGGATGAAGTGGCTAATTCACACTTCTTCTAGATGTACGGGGATAAACCTGGGAAACCCCTTCATTGAGTGAAAAAATCTTTAATGATAGCCTTGAGATCTTTTTTTGTTTGAAGTGTGCGCGAAAAAACATCGGTAAAACAGCCCTCTTCGTTTGGTCTAGAACAACGTTCAGCCTCGTAGTAAACAGGTTTATGATGGCCTGGAAAGGCTTCCTGTAAGTACTTTGTGATCTCATTGTTGACATTGTTATTCGCCCCAATTTTTACTATTCCAATACCATCAACATACTCATCTACTTTGCTACTATGAAGTAGGTAATGTACTGAATACCAGAGGCCGGGTGGTTTAACATCAGTATTTTTGCCTTCCAGTATTGCTCTCACGTCATTCACGACGCTTTTAAAATCAACATTTAGTATAGTTTCGCGGTCAAACTGTTCGACAAATACACTTCTTATCAACTCTTCAAGTTCAAGTTCGGATACGCTACTCCTGTAACGTATGGCTACAAGTTCGGCCTCTGCTGAATATTCGTCTAGTGGAGCTCCTGCAAAACCTATTAAATCAAGCGGATCCCAGTTAGCAAAATATAACTCGAGATTGGCTGTTTTACTCATCTTAAATACCTCGCAAACCTTGATTGTGATATTACAGTAGTTACTCTACCCTTTTTATTCAAAGAAACAGATCCAAGCTTTTTAACACTGTAATTCCAAGAATTATGCGTCGCGTTATAGGTTTGCTTGCCGTTTTTTACTATATAGTGAATTGCTTGCGGACTAATTTGCTGGCCGTTCCTTGTGCCAGCCGTCCTTCCGAGCGCATGTCTTGAATAGCCAGTTATTATCCTGCTCTGGCCAGCATTATCCAATTTCTGCATCATCCCAAGCGCAGCTACTGTCCTGAGATTCTTGACCTCTTTGGCGGCTTTCGCAACTTTAATCGCTGCCACGGCACCCGGCACAGCCGCAGCTGCCACACAGGCTATAGCCATCGCTGCCGCTTTCTTATCTCCTGCCGCCGCATAGCTTGCTGCGG
>JAEUQV010000105.1 GCA_016789655.1 Candidatus Saccharimonadota bacterium | reverse complement strand
TTCTGTAGCTTACTTTTGCAGGTGCTACAGTACCTAAATCCTCGTTGTTTCATGCATAAGTAATGTCTGACGACATTACTTATTGCTAATTAACAGAGGTAAAACGGGTTAAAAACCAACATGAAATTTCCGGTTAGTCACTATTTTATCAACCGATTGTAGTAATGAGTCGCGTGGTTCTGCGGCATCTGTGCTTGAGAGCATTGCCCTTTCTGTATAATTATCCATAGCTCCGACCAACACATCACGGTACTCTTTACCCGGAGCACCCTTAGCCATTTCAACGCTGAGTGCGTCTGCTGCCAAGCGCCTGAATATGTTCCATGAAAACTTCGGTATTATCAATGCTCCAAGAGTATGATCGGTCACGTCATGCAGATACGCATCTAAGCCGCTAGAAAGCGGGAAACAACCTGTATTGGCTATACACCATAAATATTGCTTAGGCGTCAACAAATCATGGCTGTTGCACACCATAAAATGCACAGGCTGCACTTCTTCAGATGTCAGCTCGTTACGCAATTTTTCGAGGCCGGTTATGGTGGGTACGGTAAATTCAACATCCGTTCCATATTCGTCGTCGAATGACCTGTCAGAATAATACCTGTCGAAAACCGGGCTAATTTTTTGCATTGCACCGGCAGATTCCGCGTAAATGGCCAATATGCAATCTTCTATATTACCGTGGTAATCTTTGACGGAGGGATGGTGCAATCTTACGGTGTCGTCGTACCATTCCGCATTCACCTTCCCGCATATGCTTATGTACGGGTATGCTTCACCCTGTTCACCTGGGTTTGGTGTATTCCGATATTCGAGCAAGACTCCCGTGTGCATAATCGTACAAATATACCATAGGTGCACTAAAGTATATATTTGCAGTTATGCTATTTGCTCAATGCGAAGTCGAACTTTTCGCGGTCGAAGCCGAGGATTTTGTCTAGCTTGCCATCTTCGTGTTCGATGGTGCTGAAAGGAACCCCCATCTGGCCACTTAGGCGGATCATGTTTTGGGCGGCGATGGGGTTTTGGTCTACTAGGTAGTCGGTATACTCAACTTTTTTATCGTCTAGCCAACGCTTTAGCATGACGCAGTACGGGCAAGTTGTTGTGCTATATACGGTAATTTTCATATGACTTTCTCTTATTCCGTGATTAGTTTACCGCCGATTTTTTCAACATCGCTCAAACCGTGTAGGTCGGTAACTTTGGTGAAGCCGGCTTTTTCCAGAATGGCTGTCGCCTGCCCTGAGCGGTTGCCGCTACGACAGTAAACATATAGTTGCGTGTCTTTGGGCACGTCTGGTAACTCATTGGCTTGCATCTCTTGCAGCGACCAGTTTGTGGCCGCGGCAAAATGCCCTGTTTTATACTCATCTGGTGTTCTAACATCGTAGAATTTCGCTCCATTTTGTACTGCCTTCTGAACTGAAGTGAATGTGAGGGCTGGTTTCGAAGCAACTTTCGCAGCTTGATTTGAACCAGAACTGTCTGATTTATTGAGCCACACCAACCCGCTAAACAGTGCGACTGCTACAATTACGATTAGTACTCCCTTTTTCATATCCCCTCCTTAGGCATCGTCCTAGTACATTTTTTACATGTTCCCGAAACAGTCAAATTACCAGATATTGAGCAGTGGTCGCCTATTTCGCGTTCAATGATAGGTTTTATAGCACTACTGAGTTCGGCGTCGCGTAACATGCCGCAGCTTTCACACATGAAGTGGTCGTGTGGCGACGTTTTGGCGTCGTAGCGCATGGCACCTTGCTTATCGGGCGGTGCTATGCCTAGCTCACCACGTTCGGCTAGTCGAGCGGTAGCGCGGTGGATGGTTGTCATACTGACTGTTGGAAATCGCTCGCGCATATGTGCATGTATCTCAGCGTTGGTGGCATGTCCCCTCATTGTCATAAAATTCCGTATGCCATTGCAATATTTCGTCTCGCGAGCTTGTGGAGAAATAAGTATTGACGTGGCCATGATGCTTCGTAGTATACTATGCAAGAATACTATTGTAAATAATTTACATTAAGAAAAAGGAGTGCAGTATGGAAACTGTATTTATAGATGTACGTGAGCCATTCGAGTATATGACGGGTCATGTGAAAGGAGCATTAAATATTCCGCCCGCCAAATTAGTTGCCGGGGAGCCGGAAGTACTTAAGGATTTGCCGCGCGACACTAAGCTGGTAGTCTACTGCCTCTCGGGGTCACGCTCAAACGCTTCTATACCCTATCTACGCCAGTACGGCTTTACGAACATCGAAAACGGAATCAACAAAGGCCACGTCAAGGCAAAATATCTGTAGTTCGTGTAAAGCCGCACATAAAGCCAAATGAATTACCCCGCTAAACCGGGGTAATTCATTTAACTAACCCGAGTTGTACAGGGGGCTTGCCCAACCCCGCTCATTAAACTGGAGTAACCCCAGTTTTATGAGCTCCCCGCCCTTATAGGCTACGCTTTCGCTTGCCCGGTACCTTCGGTGCACAAACTAATATCTGGGGTGCTTATGTCGAGTTCGGGTTAGTTTATGTCAGGTTCTTCTGGCCGCATTGGCGGTTCAGGAGGTTCATTTGGATCTGGTCCGTCCGGCATGTTGGGCGGTTCAAGATCATCCTCTGCAACTATAATTTGGGCATAAAGCGTTGTTTCTACCTCAGAAGCTAGCATAATTGCATCCTTTCTATTAGTAAATATTTATGGCTAACAACCATACTGAAACTATACGTTGTATGCTCATTATGGTATGTGATTGGCGCCACGTAGAGAATAAGACGTGCGTCACAGTCTGGGGTTATATATAGTCATTTGCCCTGATAATTCCGGTTCCAATTGCTATACTATATTGTAGAAAAGGAGGCGTGATGGTTTTACAGGATAAAGTAATAGTGGTCACGGGAGCTGGTGGCGGGATTGGCAGTGCTTTAGCGTTGGGGTTGCTTGAGCGTGGGGCGCGGGTTGTGGCTGTAGACTTACGCGATGAGGCACTGCAAAGATTACGGGCTCAAGCTGGTGACGCTGCCGATCGCCTTTCATTGCGCACTATAAACATTACTGATAAAACTGCCGTGGCCGCCCTACCCCAGACCGTCATTGAAACATTTGAAACTATAGATGGACTCATAAACTGCGCGGGTATAATCCAGCCATTCGTAAAGGTTAATGACCTCAGTTACGATGCTATAGAACGCGTAATGAACGTGAACTTTTACGGCACACTATACATGGTAAAAGCCTTTTTGCCGCAGTTGCTACAGCGCCCCGAGGCGCACTTGGTAAATGTATCTAGCATGGGCGGGTTTTTGCCTGTACCTGGACAGGGTGTGTATGGTGCAAGTAAAGCGGCAGTAAAGCTACTGACCGAAGCGTTGTATGCAGAACTACTTACAACAAACGTACATGTTACGGTCGTGTTCCCTGGCGCAACTCAAACAGATATTACGAAAAACTCTGGCGTAGATGCACCCGGCGGGGCGTCGGCTGATATGCAGAAAATGCCTATGCTATCTGCTGAGGCGGCTGCAGGCATCATTCTCGATGGTGTTGAAAAGAACAAGCCGCAGATATTTACCGGCAAAGATTCGCGTATGATGAACAAACTGTATCGTTTAGCGCCTACGTACGCCACGCGGCTCATTGCCAAACGCATGCAAGCACTGCTCGGTTAGTGTGTTGGTTCGGCGCGTTTTCAATCTGTGCTATGCTACTTTCGTATTTGGGCTAAGAGTAACTGAGTCTGTCTAAATCTGTATTCGTGTATATCGATCCATTGATTTTTTTGGCATTGAAGGTTTGACGATTATTGCTCAGTCAGCTATTGCCCTCTCGTATGCTGCGCTCACGCCAGCGCAGGTCGAAACAGAAGCTGGCGCTAGGATGGCACATATACAAGTGCTCGGCGACTCAACAGCGAGCCAAGGTGAGATATTTGTTTTACGCGCAATTATGGCTTTAGCGCCGCAAATACTGCCAATGTGACATGGTCAGGCAACTACTACTATACTGATGGTTTGTCGGTAAACAATTAGGAAAGGCCATTACGTTCGCGGTGGAGACACCCCGCCCAGCAGCATGGTCGGCGCATGCCGCCATACATTTTAGAGAGGCCAACTTCTATGCGGCGGTTGCGGGTTTCTTCTTTTTTGGCATCCTCGACCCAGCAAATCCACTCATTGCGCGCCAGTGGGGTTATGTCTTGCCATAGTTTCTCGACTTTTGGTGAACTCAAAATGGCCTTGCGAAAATCAGCCGGCAATTTGTGTACAGTACCTTCTAAGAGTGCTTGTGCCATAGATTCATTGTAACAAACACCAACCCTAGAAAGAAAAGCTCGGTATCTGGCCTAGCGGAGTTTTTTCCAGGTATAGTAGGCGTTTACCATCGGTCCAGCGTAGCTGTCAGTGGTACAGCTGCCGGTGCATGGTTGCTGATCAAGCGAGTTTAAGGCGGCATCGAGTGTCTTAGCAGTTGTGTCGCCGAAAGTTTCAGGTGCCGTTAGGCCGGCAAACCCGACAGCGTCAGTCGTGAGCGCGACGCGTATGTACTTATTGCTACTGCGAGCGGCGGTCAATTCAGCCGATGAGCAGTCAGTTATCGTTTTGATGTTGTCCATATAACACATAACAACGACACCATCGGTTCGTTTGAGCACAGCATTAAGAAGTGTACCATCGCTAGAGTCTACCTGTTTTTCCATCCAGCCGCCAATAGTCGCGTATAGAGGTTTACCTACTTTATTAGCGTATGCGTTAGTAAGCACGTTCTTGTAGGTAACGGTGCGTGCAGCGCGATTTGCGTCCCACCCAGGACACTTCCATGGTTCAAGGTCGAGGTTAAACCCATCAAATAACTTTGTGGCTGCCATGCTGCTTACCCAATTGGCGGCTGCCTTCTCGTTCCCAGGGGCTAGCCATGCGCAGTGGTTTACTCCCGGATCCGCCAACGCAAGTATCTTAACCCC